>JAFUMF010000106.1 GCA_017482945.1 Lachnospiraceae bacterium | reverse complement strand
TGGATATGTTCAATGGCAAAATTATACTCTGCAAGTTCATGCTTCTTCCGAAGCTTGGCCGGGAGATAGTCTCTTTCCATAACACGAACATCCAGGGCCTGCTCCATGGCCGATGTAATGGTCTTATTGCCAAGCCCTTTCGTCTGACCATAGACCGGCCGCATTCTGGAGAGCATGTCCTCATAGGCCTCCGGCTTAAACATCTGTGGCTGCTCCATTGTGAGACCGCTTTTCTTTCTGACTACTTTCCCGCGGAAAATATAATGACTGTCCGCTTTCAGCGTATTTTTCAGATACGGCATGTGGTACCATACAAGCTTCAATTTGCCAGTCATATCACTAAGTGTCGCTGTCACCATCGACAATCCGCCGAAATGTCTCCCCGTAGCGCCGCTCTTTAAGTAGCCGTCAACAGCGCCGATCTCGTCTTCTTTCAATTCTCCAATGGCACATGGCTCCTTATAAGCGTCGTATCCCCTCGGATAATAATGAAGCAGATCATCTACGGTCCGCACTCCAACTTTTTCAAATAACTTCGCTGTCTTCTCACCGATTCCTTTTAACGTCTCAATCGACTGCATGTTATTCATATCATTACCTGCCATTCAAGAAAAGCTGCCGTTACGTGCCCCATCGGGCCGCCATCGGCAGCTTTATATTTCAATTATTCTACAGAGATCAGATAATAGTAAACCGGCTGTCCACCATTATTCAGCTCAACTTCGCAATCCGGATATTCTTCCTGAATCTTTTCGAGTAAAGCTTCTGCCTCTTCTTCAGCCACTTCTGCACCGAAGTAAATGCTGATCAGCTCAGAATCTTCATTGACCATACGTTTTACTGTCTCAAGAACAGTCGCTTCGATTTCCTGGCCTACTGCAAGCATACCGGAATCGCCGATACCCATGATATCGCCCTCGTTGATTTCCATTCCGTCAATCATTGTGGTGCGGACTGCGTATGTGATCTGGCCTGTACGAACTCTTCCCATCTCTTCTACCATAGCCTCAAGGTTCTCCTCAGGAGTAGACTCCGGCATAAAGTTGATGAGAGCTGCGATACCCTGCGGAATTGTCTTGGACGGCACCACAAGAATCTGCTTGTCCTCTACCAGATATTTCGCCTGCTCGGCAGCAAGAATAATATTCTTATTGTTCGGTAAAATGTAGATCACGTCTGCATTGACCTTCTCGATGGCATTGACCATGTCCTCTGTGCTCGGATTCATTGTCTGGCCGCCCTCGATAATATAATCAGCACCGATTCCCTTAAAGATCTCGCTTAATCCTTCACCTACAGATACAGCGATAAAACCGTACTCTTTTCTCGGTTCCTCAGCCTTAGGAGCTGGTGCCGGAGCCGGAGCAGACTTCGCTGCGCCCATCTCGAGACGCTCATTGTGCTCTTCACGCATGTTGTCGATCTTCATTCTGGAAAGAGATCCATATGTGAGGGCGCGCTCGATTGCAAGACCCGGGTTGTTTGTATGAACATGAACCTTTACTACATCTTCATCAGATACAACTACGATGGAATCACCGATGGACTCAAGGTATGCCTTGAACTTCAGTTCCTCTTCATCATCATAGCCTTTTTCTACATTAATAATGAACTCAGTGCAGTAACCGAACTTAATGTCAGCAGTATCGATATCGTCACGTGCTGCACCTACCGGAGCTGCCTTCTGAGTTGTTTGCTCTACCACTGCATCGAACGGGATTCCTTTTCCGAGGATACCGTCTAATGCACCGCGCATTACCTGCATTAATCCCTGTCCGCCGGAGTCAACTACACCAGCCTGTTTTAATACCGGTAACATCTCCGGAGTCTGGCTTAATACGAAGTCACCGTGCTCGATCACCTTCTCAAGGAACTCTACGATATCATCTGTCTCTGTTGCAAGCTCCACAGCCTTATCAGCCATACCTCTTGCAACGGTTAAGATCGTACCTTCCTTCGGCTTCATAACTGCTTTATACGCAGTCTCAGTAGCTCTTGTAAATGCGTTTGCAAGAATCGTTACAGTAACTTCATCAGCAGTTTTAATTTCCTTTGTGAAGCCACGGAATAACTGGGATAAAATAACACCAGAGTTACCGCGAGCACCACGCAGGGAACCAGAAGAGAGAGCCTTTGCGATTGACTCCATAGTCGGGTTCTCAATAGCAGCCACTTCTCTTGCAGCCGCCATGATTGTCATTGTCATATTAGTACCTGTATCGCCGTCCGGTACCGGGAACACGTTTAACTCATTAATCCATTCTTTCTTCGCCTCAAGTTCTTTTGCAGCAGAAAGCATTGCTGCCTTCAGTAACTGGGCGTCTGCGGATTTCATTCCCATGGATTACTTCCTCCTTAATCTATCACTCTTACGCCTTCAACAAAAATGTTGATTTTTTCAACAGTCATTCCTGTGAATTCTTCTACTTTATACTTCACGTTCTCGATCAGGTTGTCTGCAACAGTTGAAATGCTGACGCCATAGGATACGATTACATGGAAGTCAATGCTGATCGCATTATCGTTAATAGTTACATTGATGCCGTGAGTCAGGCTCTCACGTTTTAAGAGTTTTACAAGACCATCTTTCATGCTGACTGCAGCCATACCCACAATGCCGAAACACTCCACAGCTGTTGTGCCAGCATAAAGTGCAATTACATCGGTATCGATCTGAATCTGACCCATCTTGTTATTGATACATCCCTTCATTCTCCTGCCTCCGTTTCTGTTATATTTATCCGCTGGGCATAGAAAAAGCCCACAAAAAGCGATTTTGCTTATTATAATATACCATATCCTTTTTGTCATGTCTATTGATATTCAAAGTTTTTCTAAAAAAATATTGGAATTTTTCATTTTTCTCTTGCAAATTTCAACAACTTCTGCTATCATACTTGTGTTGTGGATTTTTCTGAAGTCCAAAGAAGTGTTAAGGAGGTGCAATCATGGCTAAATGCGCTATTTGTGAAAAAGCTGCTCACTTTGGTAATGGAGTAAGCCATTCCCATAGAAGATCCAACAAAATCTGGAAAGCTAACGTTAAGTCTGTAAAGGTTAAGGTTAATGGCGGAGCTCAGAAGATGTATGTATGTACTTCTTGCTTAAGATCCGGTCTCGTAGAGAGAGCTTAATACCTCCGGTACAAGAATAACGAAAAAATGAAGGCATCTGCTATCAGGTCGATAGTTAGATGCCCTTTTTTTGTCCAGATCCAAACGTTAGACAGCACTGCTCTCTTATTTGCAGCAGAATAAATTATATCCCAGAATCATGAGCATGACTGCTATGACTACCAGAAAGAATGTATCCGGGAGAATCAGTACCCAGGTCATGCCGAAACCGATACTAAAACACAAAAGGCCGCATAATCGTTTCATACCATCCTCCTTAGAAGAATGTCTATGATACATCATATGCGGCCTTTTCTTTTCCATGAATATTGGATTTACATGATACGTTCTTATTTCACTTTTTCTGTCACTACAACAGTCTCAGCAGCTTCAAAATCAGCTTTCATCTCTTCTGCCTTTGCCATTGCTTCGTCAGACACGTCTTTGTTCATAAAACGGTTCATCAGATCCGGAACCATATCGATGATCTTGGTCATGGCATCCTGGTGTTTGATGTTTACTAGTTTTGTCATACCGTTCTGGATCACAAGGATGGCACTCGGGCTCATCTTTGCACTTAAACCGCCGCCACCGTTGGTCTTTGCGCTCTGTGCGAAGGAACCGGCTGCCATACCACAAGATACATCAACCAGTGGGATGATCGTTGTGTTCGCATCAATTTTCACTGGTTCACCAACCACTGTCTTAGTTGTAATAAAATTGTCCATTCCCTTAAATAAAGCTTCTACTGTTGACGGGAACTGATTTTCAGCCATAATACCGCTTCCTCCTTACTTGCGACTCTTCAAAAACTTTTTGACAAGCGTTCTGAAGTTCTTATTTAATATTACACGGACCACGATCCAGAGCAGCGATGCCACCCGGATATGTCCTTTCAGATGGAGTTCGCCCTCCATCACTTTTTCATCAAATACCGGCTCGATTGTCAGAGACTTGGCGTACATGCCATAGAATGGGCTGATGTACGTGAGGATCTGACCGGTTGTCGCCGGATCATCAAATCCAAAACGAACGCGCCCTGAGATTTTTCTCGGCAGAATATGCTTGAAAAGCTTCAGAACCTGCCTCAGTAAGAGGCGAATCGTGTTCTGGTTTTCTGCATCAGCTAAGAATACACGGACGGTTTCGATTTTATCCTTCCCTGCGGTGTATTTGCCAGAAAGATTCTGATAGATTCCCTGAATCTTTTCGATGATATTTGTTACTGCAGAGACGATTTTTTCTATGATCGCTTCGATTGCAGGCTGTTTTTCTTCTTCCGGGACCTCGCTCTGGCTTTCCTGTTTCTTTGTATTTTCTGTTTGTGAAGACTTTTCTTTCTGTGCAGGCTTCACCGGAAGTTTCTCTGTTTCAGCTTTCGCAGTCTTTTTCTCGATAACCGGTTTCTTCTTTTGGGCATCGGTCACAACAGAATCCTGCTTCACTTCAGCCTTATTAACCACTGCTTTTGGTTTTTCATCCGGTTGTTTCGCCTGCTTAGCGGTCTCAGAAGAGGTTCCCTCTTCCGCTTTCGCTATTGGCTTTGATTCCGGCAGAATCGTTTTCTCCGCGGATACCTGCGAAACTTCCGCCACACTGCTGTCTGTTTCTGCAAAAAACTCATCATCGCCTAATTCATCGACTGCTTCCTCTGTGTCCTCCGATGACCATAAGGTCTGTTCAAATAATTTGAACCACAGCACCTTCACAAGCGCTTTCAGGCTTCCATCGTAGTTCACCCGGACCGTTACCAGTTTAAACAGCCACGATACCAACACTCCGCCCTCGGGTTTTCCGTCGAACGTAACGTCTCCCCGGTATCGCACCGGCACAAACAGTACGATCAATAATACAGCCAATATCATTCCCAGGATCACAAGCAAAATGATTCCAAGAATTTTAAGTATCATTAACAACAATTGGAGCATACATCCACTCCTTTAATCATGTTCTGACGCGGTCTCCTGTCTCAGGAAACCCTTCACATCATATCCGCCGGTCTTTTTATAAACATCTCCGACGATTCTTCCCACAAGCATGGCCGCATCCTGATAGTCTGCCGCCACACCTACGATCAGAAGATCCTGTTCCTTATAATATGGCTGTTTCAGCGTTAAAGCCGGATAGATATCAAGCAGATTCTTTTCGTTGGAAGCCGGTGTCAGGATGTAATATCCCGACGGCTTCTCCTCTCTCACTGCCTGAATGATCGAATACCGTTTCTTTTTCGCCTTCTCCCCCACATACAGCCGCTCATACCAACGCATAAAACACCGCCTAACGGTAATTATTTAAAATAGAGCTTCTTAAAAGATCCAGCGCTGCGTTCGCAGACTGCTCACGGATCTCCAGTCTCGTACCATGGAAATGGCATTCTTTCACAGTCACTTCATCTTTGATGCAGCATCCGATATAAACCAGACCGACCGGCTTTTCCTCTGTTCCGCCATCCGGACCTGCAATACCGGTCACTGCGATGCAGGCATCTGCATCCGCCGCGAGCACGCCTCCAAGAGCCATCTCTTTTACCGTCTGTTCGCTCACTGCACCATATTTTTTAAGTGTATTCTTGCTAACATCAAGAAGCTTTCTCTTAGCCTTATTGGAATAAGTGATAAATCCTTCATTGAACACATCAGATGCGCCCGGCACATTCACAATTTTAGAAGCGATCATACCACCGGTACAGGACTCGGCAGTCGTCACAGTCAGCTCATACTTTGTAAGCAGACGAACAACAGCTTCTTCCATGGTCTCATTCTCTTTTGTAGAATAGAACATTGTACCGAGAGATTTTTTAATCTCCTTTGCTACCGGTTTTAACTTTGCCTTTGCAGAATCCTCGTCCTGCTCTGCAATTTCCGCCAATACATGAACTTCTTTTCCGCGGCGTCTTGTATATACGTCAATCTCGCCGCTCTTTTTCAAAATGCTGCCAAGTTTTTCTTTGATTTCTGTTTCGCTTCTACCGTAAATTTTGTAAATTTGGGCATAACCTTTTTCTGTTCTAATCATTAAATATCACCTTCTGTAAGAATACCAATATTTTTCACAATATAATCAACTAAAGAGATCACAGTCAGTGCCAGTGCAATCCACACAGCCACATTTGTCACCATAGAAAGTGCCTCAATGTTCACGATCAAGAGCACAACGGAAATCATCTGGAATACCGTTTTCCATTTTCCCCAGTAACTTGCAGCAATGACAACGCCGTTATCGGATGCCACAAGACGGAAACCGCTGATGATGAATTCACGGCTGATGATGATCAGGACCATCCATGCTGGAAGCTGTCCAAGCTCGATCAGGCAGATCAGCGCAGAACAAACAAGGAGCTTATCCGCCAGCGGATCCATAAACTTTCCGAAGTTGGTAACAAGATTGTATTTTCTTGCAATATTTCCATCTAAGAAGTCAGTAAAACTTGCAATAACGAAAATTGCAGCTGCGATATAACGGTAAGTCTGGTTCATGCCGCCATCTAACATCAGTGCAATGACGAAAAACGGAATCATGATCACACGGATCACCGTGAGTTTATTCGGTAAATTCATCTTCTACCTCCCCAATCAAATCATAATCCAGCGCGCCTGTCACACGGACACGGACAAAATCTCCGGACATCAGATTGTATCCAGTATTGACAAAGATCAGACCGTCCACATTTGGGCTGTCCATATAAGTACGTCCTACATACGCATTTTCATCAGCCACTTTACCCTCGATCATGACTTCAAGCACACGGCCAGTCATGTTCTCAGATTTCTCAAAAGCGATTTCCTGCTGAAGCTCCATGATCTCTGCACGGCGGTCCTCTTTTACCTCATCCGGCACCTGATTTTCAAAACTGAACGCAGGTGTATCTTCCTCCGGAGAGTATGCGAACACACCAAGACGGTCAAATTCCATCTCATCGACGAATTCCATAAGGATTTCATGGTCTTCCTCAGTTTCTCCCGGGAAACCGGAGATAAAAGTAGTTCTGAGGGCAATATCCGGAATCTCTCTTCTAAGCTTTGCAATTAATTCACGGATCTGAGCATTGTTTGTTCTTCTGCCCATTCTTCTTAATACAGCGTCACTAGCATGCTGGATCGGAATATCGAGATAGTGACAGACTTTTTCTTCTGTCTTGATCGTCTCGATCAGTTCGTCTGTAATCTCCTCCGGATAACAATATTGGAGGCGGATCCAGTGGATCCCGTCAACTGCAGCCAGTTTCTTTAATAACTCCGGAAGTTTTTTCTCTCCGTATAAATCTTTTCCGTAAAGTGTTGTCTCCTGGGCAACTAAGATCAGCTCTTTTACGCCTTTTGCTGCAAGTTCCTCAGTTTCTTTTACAAGCTGCTCCATCGGAACACTTCTGTATTTTCCACGCAGATACGGGATAATACAGTAAGTACAGCGTTTGTCACATCCTTCAGCAATCTTTAAGAATGCATAATGGCCGCCTGTGGTCACAAGGCGCTCAGTCGCCGGACCTACCGGTGCGTCGATGCTCTCGAACACATGAGTCTTCTCACCGCCAAGAGCTGCCTTAACTGCCTTTGCAACCTCCTCATAAGAAGTTGTACCTAAAACAGCATCAACCTCCGGGATCTCCGTAGTAATTTCTTCTTTATATCTCTGCGCAAGACATCCTGTTACGATCAGTGCCTTACACTGGCCTTCTTCCTTCATTCTGGACATTTCAAGGATCGTATTGATACTCTCCTCCTTCGCATCGCCGATAAAACAGCATGTATTTACAACAATAACATCTGCAACTGTCTCATCATCAACAAAGGAATAGCCTTCATGACCAAGAAGACCAAGCATTTTTTCCGTATCCACCAGATTCTTATCACAGCCCAGTGAAATGAAAAGTAAATTCATTCAAGTCGTCCTTTCAATCAAAAATGTAATATCGAAAAAGAAGGAACCCTAAAGCTAACTCCCGCTCTCAGCTCCTCCTTCCCCTTGTACTTATTCTTCTACTGCCTCTTCTGCAGCTTCTTCCACAACAGCTTCTGCCGGTGTCTCTTCCACTTCTTCCTCCGGTAAGATGGATACCTTCTGCTCGTAAAGCTCCTGAACAGCTGTAGAAAGAGCTTTCTTGCCCGCAGCGCCTGCAACTAACGGCTCAGAACCATCAACGATCTGTCTTGCTCTCTTTGCTGCTGCGATTACGATAGAATAACGGCTCTGAACAACCGGATGCTCGCCCGGCTCAACACCGCTGTTTACTGCCTCGATTAAGTCTGTATAAGATGGATGTAACATAATTTTACTCCTTTCAGTTTATCAAAATTGATCATTTATTTGCCAACGATGGCATGAAGCTCCTCTTTCATCTGCTTTATGCGCGCCTCGTTGTTTTCCGCTTTCATGTGCTGGGACTGGATCAGGTTGTGGAGATCTTCCACTGCTTTCTCAACAGTCTCATTGACAAGGATATAATCGTAGGAATCCATGACCTCAGCTTCCTCGATCGCACGATTCATTCGATCCTCGATCACTTCCATTGTCTCCGTACCGCGGCCCACAAGACGGTTCTTTAAATCCTCTGCAGTCGGCGGAACCACGAACACCAGAAGCGTCTCCGGGAATTTCTCTTTTACTTTTAATGCGCCCTGAATCTCGATTTCAAGGATCACATCTTTTCCCTCAGCCATCTTCTCTTCCACATAGGAACGCGGTGTTCCGTAATAGTTGTTTACATAGCGCGCATGTTCGATGAGCTGGTCATTGGCGATCAGAGTTTCGAACTCGTCCACAGTCAAGAAGAAATATTCTCTTCCATGAACCTCCCCCTCGCGCGGCTTTCTTGTTGTCGCTGAAATAGAAAGTGCGTAATTATCGTACTTCTCCAGCAGCGCTTTCATAATAGTACCTTTTCCGGCTCCTGAGAAACCGGATACTACAGCCAGTATACCCTGCTGCTTCATAATTTTATCACTCCGATTATTCAATATTCTGAATCTGTTCGCGTACTTTTTCAATCTCTGTCTTCAGGATAATTGCCTGGTCAGAAATCTCCATATCATTGGACTTGGAAAGAATCGTATTGGATTCACGGTTCATCTCCTGGGCAATGAAGTCTAACTTACGGCCGATCGCTCCGCCCTTGATCAGTTCCTTCTTCATACCTTCGATATGGCTTCTTAAACGTACCGTCTCCTCGTCCACACAGATCTTATCAGCGAAAATTGTCACCTCTGTTAAGATTCTGGACTCGTCGATGGTTGTATTCTGGAGCATATCTTTTACTTTATCCTCCAGTTTCTTTCTATACTCCTCGATCACTCTCGGAGAACGCTCCTCGATAAAGTCAACAAGACTCAGCATATTGTCAAGTTTGCCGATCAGGTCATTCTTTAAGTTTTCACCTTCACGAACTCTTGTCTCAACAAAGCTCTCTGCCGCATGCTTTAACGCATCTGCGAGAAGTGCCCACATCTGGTCTTCGTCCTCCGGAGCCTGTTCCATTGTAAGAACTTCCGGACAACGAGATAACATGGAAACCTTCACATCATTATCGATGCCAAACTGCTCCGCCATCTTTTTGAAGCTTTCCATATACTCAGCAGCTAAGGAGCTGTTGTACTTTAAGGATACTTTTTCTTCGGTATAGTCTTCGTAAGTTACAAATACGTCAACTTTACCTCTCTGGATATAATCTTTTAAAAGACCTCTGATCGCAGACTCGAAGAAATTGAACTTCTTCGGCATCTTAATTCCGAGGTCCAGATAACGATGATTAACTGCCTTAATTTCAACAGAAATCTTGCAGGCCTCCGTTACAGATTCAAAACGGCCAAAACCGGTCATGCTTTTAATCATACTCAGACATGCCTCGCTTTCACATAGATGGTTTAATTATAAAGCAAATGGAAATTCAAGTCAACCGGATTTCATAAAACAGCCACTGCTTTCAATTGAATTTCACGGCTGGATATGTTAAAATAAGAGCTTAGTAATGCAAGAAGAAAGGAATCCATAAAACATGGCATTTGACGGCATCGTTATTGCAAACCTGGTACATGATTTAAACCAGAAAATCGTCTCCGGCCGAATCTCCAAAATTGCACAGCCGGAAAAAGACGAGCTTCTTTTTACCATAAAAGGAAACCGCGAGACACTGCGCCTTCTGATTTCAGCAAACGCGAGTCTTCCGCTGATCTATTTTACAGAAAATAATAAACCCAGCCCGCTGACTGCACCGAACTTCTGTATGCTTCTTCGTAAGCATATTGCAAACGGCAGAATCATTTCTGTGACACAGCCGGAAATGGAGCGTATTATCCGGATCGAGGTGGAACACCTGGACGAGATGGGCGATCTCAGAAGAAAATATCTTGTGATCGAGCTGATGGGTAAGCATAGTAATATTATTTTCTGTGACGAGAATGATATGATCTTAGACAGTATCAAGCACATTTCTGCTCAGGTCAGTTCCGTTCGTGAAGTACTTCCGGGCCGTACATGGTTCATCCCGCATTCCGGTGAGAAAAAGAATCCTCTGACGATCGGTGAGGATGAATTTAAAGAACTGATCAAAGCGACTCCGCATCCGCTCTCTAAGGCTCTTTACATGGACCTGACAGGTCTGAGCCCAGTGGTTGCTGCTGAGATCTGCCATCTGGCTTCTCTGGACGGCGATATTTCTGCAAAGGAGTTTACAGACGCAGAACTGACTCATCTTTACCATGCACTCGGCTGGGTCATGGACGATGTGAGAACTGGAGAATTCAAACCGAATATCGTATATAAAGGTGAGAAACCGGTGGAATTTGCTTCCATTCCGCTTACGATGATGGATGGCGGCGATTACAGAAAAGTCGATTATACCTCGATCAGTGAACTTCTCGAGCGATACTATGCAGAAAAGAGCACGGTTTCCAGAATTCATCAGAAATCAACGGACTTACGAAAAATCATCTCCAATGCATTGGAGAGAAGTTATCGTAAGCTGGATCTTCAGCAAAAGCAGTTGAAGGACACCGAAAAACGCGAGAAATTCCGTATTTATGGTGAGCTTTTAAATACGTATGGCTATGGACTTTCCGGTGGTGAAAAGAGCTTAAAATGTCTTAATTATTACGATAATGAGGAAATCACGATTCCGCTGGATCCGACCATGACTGCTCAGGAAAATGCGAAGAAATATTTTGAAAAGTACAATAAGCAGAAACGTACCTTCGAGGCGGTAACCGAGCAGCTTGCGCAGACAAAGGCTGAGGTGGATCATCTGGAATCTATCAGTACTTCCATGGACATCGCGCGTCTGGAGGAAGATCTGGTTCAGATTAAAGAAGAGCTGATGGAATACGGTTATATCAAGCGCCATTATAATGGTGGTAAGAAACCGAAGATCACCAGCAAGCCATACCACTATCTTTCTTCTGATGGCTTCCATATGTATGTGGGAAAAAATAACTATCAGAATGAAGAATTGACCTTTAAGGTTGCCAACGGAAATGACTGGTGGTTCCATGCGAAGGGTGTTCCGGGATCTCATGTTATCGTGAAGACGGAGGGAAAGGAACTTCCGGACCGCGTATATGAAGAGGCCGGTGCGCTGGCGGCATTTTATTCCAAAGGCCGCAGCAATCCGAAAGTGGAAATCGACTATCTGCAGAGAAAGCTCCTGAAAAAAGTACCGGGCGCGGCACCTGGGTTTGTTGTTTATCATGAAAACTACTCTCTCATGGCTTCACCAAACGCAGACTTCCAGGAAGTGAAATAAACAAATAAGGCTCAAATCGGTAACAATTCCATTTTAATCTGTTACCGATTCGGGCTTTTCTTTTGTATTTATTTTTTCTTTTTACGGATCATGAGTGCCAGGCAAAACCATAATTTTTCTTTCTTGCGTTTCTCTTTCAAAAGATCTAGAATTCCGAAGTAGGTTACCTTCGGATTGTGCAATGTAATTGTACCATCTGCATTGCCAAATCCCGCCTGGTAATGTCCTCCCAGTCTTTTTTTCTTCCAGAAATATAAGAAAATAAACGCAGAGTTTTTATCAAGATGGAATCTGCGGATCGTCTCTTTTGTGAAAATAATTGGATATACCTCAAAACCATAGGACTTCAATTCCCGATATAAATGGAAAACACTCGTACCTAAAAATCCACCGTAAGAAGTCGCGATCGGCCAAAGGCGATTGAACCGGTTCACGATTGTCACAAAATCTGTCTTGATTCCAAAATAAGTCAGAACGTTATAAAGAGCGACCGCACCGCAGCCACAACCACTGATACTTCCGAGTGGACCAAAGGTGCCGCGTTGTTTGGTGTAGTTTTTCTGTCGTTCGATATAAATCTTTTCCTTGCCAGCCATATACCCTCCTATGATTCCATGTAATCAAAATATGGTCCTTCTGACACGACGTTGTCATTTTGTCTTATTCTAGCACATTTGCGGCAAATAAAAAACCCACAGGAGGAATTTATTCCTCCCGTGGGGAACGATTATGCGAATTTTTTCATGTAACCATTCACTTCATCCGAAGAAAGATCAAATAATTCTTGTAATTCTTTCTTTGTTGTTTCTACTGGAATATTGTTTCTATTTCCATATCGTATAATGCCCTCAATGCCCTTTTCGATTTCCATATCAACTAACATTTTTCCTAATTCTGTCATAGAAATTTCCTCCTTTCACTTTTTACCTAAACTTCAGATTCCATTATAAAATTCTACTCATAAAAAGACAATGGTCTCACAGTTCAATCTGCT
>JAFUMF010000105.1 GCA_017482945.1 Lachnospiraceae bacterium | reverse complement strand
GAAATCACGAAGGAAGAAATGGAGGTCAAAAGCGGAATGACCGCCTTAAAAACTGCCGAAAACATAATTGCCGTTTCTTTCTCCGCCTCTCCTCCAAAGTCCATGGAAAATGATAAGCTCCTGGTAAAAATACTGAATCCCATGTTGAAGGCAAATGCGATCAGAAAGCCGGCCACGGATGCTACTACTACAAGGTCGCGGGATCGTTTGCTTCGAAATCCCTGTTCATGTTCACGCAGTGCTTTTCCTGCCAGAGCCATCGGTGCATCGAGCGCAATGGCAATTGCCAGTGCACAGAGACAGGCCATGAGCGTGCCATCGCTCTGTACATGATTCCATGGTGTCTTTGCAATGAATAAGTCGATCAGGACGAACACCAGCACCGCACAGGAAGTGATTCCTGATCCTTTTGCTCCTGACTCAGAAACAGGCGTTTTTCTCATCCGTTTCAGTGTCTGAATTTCTGCTTCTGCCTCAGAACATTTCGCTTTTACAAGTTCCTGTTCTGACTCCAGACGATGAAATTCGCCGTCCAAAATTCCTTTGTTATGCAGGATGATGTTCATATGATGCGTGTACTGTTCAGCTGCCGATGCCTTCATCGCATCGGTCGCCGCATCGATCTCTGCATCAAACATATCGTCACAAAGATCGTCCACCTGGATTTTTTTGATTTTCTTGCGGAATTCTTCCTCTGCATTTGTAATGTAACGGCTATACTCCGCTGTATACGCGTAATCGACCGGTACATGGTTCAGTACTTTAATGGCTTTCTTAAATGCGGCAGTCTTTTCTGTGGTTTTTCCTGCCATTTTTGTCTTCTTATAAAATGGATTCTTCATCATTCACCGTCTCCTTATATGCAAATACCATTTGCCGAATCAAAGCATCTTGCTCGTCATACTGGTTCTTGTAAATTTCACGGGCGGAATCATCAAATTCATATTCCGGTTTCTGATAATCGTGCAGTTTTCCATGCCGCACGCCTTTGACGTAATGACGGACCTTTTCTGCGGTCAGACTTCTCATGCGGTTGATTCTCTCGTCGCGCATTGTGTGAACATCCACAATGTCCTCATAAATGGAAATCAACTTTTCCTCGTCTGCACCGATTCTGGCAAGAAGCTTTCGTCTTCGTTCCATATTTCTTTTATTGGTCCGGATCACTTCCGGCAGTTCACCGGCCTCCGGCGCCGGAATGTGCTCCAGCCGTCTCTCCCGCTTCGTCTGACCATTCAAAATCTGGACCGCATCGGTCCGAAGCGGATGTAAGGTCTTCACGACACATTCCAATTCTCTGGATTCCATCTTGATCAATTCATCGTAAAGACCAGAAATAAAATCATTGCAGACATCTGCTCCATGTCTGGAGTCCAGTCTGCCCAAAAGATTCAATGTCCAGCGAGTCCATCCAGACAAAGGACGAATCTTTGGTGCTTCTGCAGCATATACAAATTCTCTCATCTTTTCTCTCTCCTTTTTCTTTATTCGCATCGGGTATATTCAGTTGTCAAGGTGCGGAGCGGAGAAATGAAAGCGTCTCCGTTTTGATGATTCAAGTATATCGATTTTCAAACGAAGCTTTTTGTGCGGAAAATTTAAAAAAAGCGGGGATTCCGGCTGTTTCAGCCAAAATCTCCGCTTTTTACACGCGTTTTCTTATTCTGTTTTTTCGTCGCCGGCCGGGCAGCCAAGCGTTAAGAGTTCCATATTTTGATATGCGTACCGCGTTTCCACCGTTCGCTTGTCCAGAATGTATCTTGTGACTTTCAATCCCTCGACAATCAGGAATCCATGTTCAAATGGAAGAAATGTTCCATATTCCATAGTATATCGAGGTATCACATTTCGATAGCATACCATCTTGGCGCGATCAGCATCCCAGAGAAGGAAATCGCGTTTTGCATCTGATCCTCTTGCTGCATCACCTTCGGTTCCTATGCCTCCGTAACTCTTTCCTTCAAAGAAAATCACTCTACTCATTTTACCGCGCGGCATTAAGCTCTTTCTGCCTCCGATCTTGTCCCAGGACTGCTTTAACTTCTTTATGATACCAGGTTCCGGTTCTGCTTGATGCCCGGTCTCACCCACAAAGTTCTGCGGATACCGTCTCCCGCTGTCTTTGCCGGAAAGAATATCCTCGCGGTCAAAGACAAGACATCCCAGCTTCCATTCCTCGTCTTCGCACCCTTTGTAACGCTCAGTAATGGTTCCGGTCCGGTATTCCCAGTCAATGATCCTTGTCTTTTTGGCATATGAACCTATCGCTTCATCCCAATATTCAATCTTCAACTCCAGACATTCTCCGCCCGGTGCAAAGCAGGCCTCTTTTACTTGAACCTGCAGCCTGGTCTGAGAGTCCTGTTCCTCGGACCTCCACTTGCGTACTGCATCAATCAGATCGAAGCTCTGCATCTGATGGTCTCTTTCTCCGCTCATCAGATCATAAAATCCGACATGTGTATCGGCACAAACTGCAAGAAGATTCCTTCCAGAGTCAACATAGATGGCATGGACCAGCTCCTCGCCCAGATTGGGGAAACGGTATCCGGCACATACAAGCTCACCATGTTCTGTCAATCGGTACCGGTACAGGATCTTCCTGTCACATTCCAACAGCCACAAACGGTCTTCCTCCGAAGCAGGTGACAGCCAGACCAGTTGGTTTCCTTCCTGCTCTCTTGTTTCCTGGATCCCTTCCTGAACGGTCTCTCCATCTTTTATTCGAAAGATGGTTCCGTTCTCCCAGACACCATACTGTTCGGAAAGACTTAAGACATGTCCCGTCAGCCCCTTTGATTCACTTCGCACTACTT
Organism: Lachnospiraceae bacterium; assembly: GCA_017482945.1. Lineage (GTDB taxonomy): Bacteria > Bacillota > Clostridia > Lachnospirales > Lachnospiraceae > Pilosibacter. Next base: position 15,437 of record JAFUMF010000105.1, on the reverse strand, counting down.
TGAGAAATCTTTCAGCAAAATCCCACTCGTACAACACTTGAAATGTCCAGAGAAACAGCCGTCCGTTGTGTGCTTTTGCACCTCGAACGTCTTTGAATATCTCTGCTTTCCCACAAAAACTATAGGTTCCATCCATCTCTAAGACGTACAGTTCACCGGTCCGCAGAAGCAGATACACGCGCTGGTGTTTTCTGTCCTTCTCGATCATGTAGGCCAATTCCAAAGGAATATTCTTCTTATCTAAAGTTCCTTCCGGTGAAATTGTCACCAGATCAATTCCAAAATCATTTCCGACGAATACCTGGTTCCGTTCCTTGCCAATGCATCCCAGAGTGATATTCTCCAGAGACAGATCAAGGCACTGTTCCGTCTTCTGAATCTGCCCATTTTCATCCAGCTTCACATACCGGATCCAGGAATGATCTTCCTCCTCCTGAAGCAAAACAAACGTATCGCCGCACCAGTCACAAACCCTTACACGTCCTTGCGAAAGTCGGTCTGAAACAGTGGCCCCGGTCGCTCTGTCATAAAAAGAGATGGTTTTTTGTTCATCCAGAAAACAGATCGTCTGTCCATCCGGGCTAAAGAAATGCCGCAAACATTTCCCCCAGAAACCAAGTTCCCGCACTTCAGCTCCAAAAAGCTCTTTCTCTTCGAGGTAAGTGCCTTCGCTTGTCTCTTTCGTCTCCAAGAGCCATGCTCCATCCGGTGCTAAATAAGTCTCTTGCATACAATATTCCAGCCATTTCGTCCAGTAAACCTTCACTCTGAATCCCCTGGTTCCGATTCCGGTGTTTCGCAGATCTGCAAACATACCGTTTTCACCCTCAGGGTGTGAAAAAATGACATCCTTTATGTCGGCACCATGCAGACTGATTCCCGATAAATCGATTCCGGAAAAATCCGGACATCCCCGGTAACGTCTGCAAAGACGCAGGATTTCCAGTACATTCTCTGTAAAATAGTTCTTCTCGCCCTGATCATCCAGAATCCAGCGATAGTCCGGTTTCCAGAATTCCGCCGTACATAGCCGCAGCACCTTATCAAACAGCGGATCCCAGTTTTTGTTTTGAACCCAGCGGACCCCATCATATTCCGGTACAGTATGGTGGACACCAAGATATTCTCCGCAAAGTCTCAGAACGCTCTCCGGCCACCTTTTTCTGCGCATAAAGCTTAACGCTTCGCTGCCGGCAGATGCCGCCTCCAACCGATGGACCATTCCGACTGCTGCAAAATAGTCCCGGTAATACTGGTGGGTAAAATAGTAACTTACTTCACCACTCTTTGAAAGAATCCCAAGCTTTACACAGACTTCCCCAAGAATTCGTTCCGCACCTGCTGCCAAAAGACGTTTTTGAGCTTCCTTCATGTCTGTGTGGTATCCATACCGCTCGATCACAGATTCAGCCCAGGTAAGACAAAGCCGCTCCTCGACCAACCGGATCATATCCGACTGATCCATAAAAAACCGCTGTCTCTCTGCCATTTCAAGACCGATCTCCGGCAGAACAAAATCCATGACAAGCCGCCCCGCCAGTTCCATGGAAAGCCCCTCTGTAAACATGCGGCCGCGGTATTTCTCTTCTCCGATTACTCGTTCAGAATAGCCATGCCTTCCATCTACGGCCTCTCTCTTTTCATGGAAATATTGCCTCAAAATATCACCGGCACCGACAACATCATCCTTCTTCTCAATGCTGCGATACATCATAAAGAACAATGGCCGGCGGAAACATTTCCAAAGATTCTCGCTGTGATCCATGCGTTCCAGGCGCTCATACTCATGGACTGGCATCCGTCCACCCCGGACATCCGCTTTTAAGCACGCCAGTATGGCCGCGTCAGAAAGCCCGGTCACTTTCACTCTCCGGATCCGCTCTGTGGCAATACCTACATCATCATACCGACTCGTCAATATGATCCGCAGATTTCGCCCTTTTTCCAGATACCAGTTCACTGCCTCCGCAAATACCAGTCGCTCTGTGCGGCTTGAAAATGCCATTTCATTCAAGCCGTCCATCATGACCAGATACGTCGGCTCGCCCGACGGTCTTCTCTCCAGCTGCCGTTTCATGGCCGCCGCAGTAAAGTCCTCACGCCCGGCCATTTTACCCGGACAACCATAATAAATTCCCGCAAGATACCGTTCCAAAAAGTCCGGCCTTCCGTTTTTGCCGAGCCAATATTCCCTCGCTGTCTGTCCCGAGTCCCTGTTCCACACAGGAATCCGGTTCAGTTCCACATAAATGGGGATCACTGGCGCATGAATCTCTCTTGTCTTCTCAACAAACCAGAAGACACTGGTCGTTTTGCCGGCTCCTCCATCACCGATCACATAGAGGGATTTTCCGGTCTCATACACAGTTTTTATCGACACAGACACGCCGCCATCTTCTACCAATGGCAGCAGCTCCTCCTGAATTTGATAATCTGCGCGCAGTTCTTTTCTTTTTTCCGCATACGCCGCGGCGGCACGCTCCGCCAGAATGTGCCAAGATACACTGGCACCCTCGATCAATGCCAGAAGCTCATACAAGCGCTCTGTCAGCATCTCCATGCTTCCATACCGATTCTCACGCTCTGCCAGACCGCGACCCAGAATCTTAGTGAGCTTCTGTACCACATCAAGCGGCACTGGGTTCGGATTTCTTTCAAAAACGATACGGACATCACCGCTCAACGCGCAAAGCTCATGGAGCATGACGCTTCTCTGTAAGAACTCCCATTCTCTCTCATCCAGCACAGCATGTCCGTCCTCTGTTTTCGGCGGATGACCGGTCAACAAGAACCACAAACATGCCGCGACAGAATAAATATCCGCTGTCTCTGTGATCTTGCTGCCCTCTTCATACAGTTCTGCTGCGGAATAACCGTCCGTGTGGAAGCGCATATCTTCCACATTCCATTCCTCATCTCCCCATTCTTCCTGTCCGATTTTTGCGGCACAGGCAAAATCAATGAGGCCAGCCTGCAGCCCGGCTTCCACCGCGCTCCAATCTGTGAACCGGTCATTCGGGTCCGGAAAAAGGGCACTGATGACCAGAACATTTCCTGACGAGATATCCCGGTGACTATAGTTTCCTTTTCCATGAAGCACTTCCATCTGACGGCTCAACGCCCATGCCAGACGGATTTTCCCGTGAAGGCTCAGTCTGGATCCATAGGCTTCCACGAATGCCTTCAACGACATGGACGGCGGACACTGATAAAACAGGCCATACTGGTTGCCAGTTTTTACGTCTCTTACGATGCAGGTCATCGGATAGATGCCAGGTATTTCCTGTTTTGCGATCTGATTTCCCAGTTCCTGCTCCCGCTCCATCGCTTCTGACATTTCCCGAAGGACCATTTTCGCCCTCAGATCACAGCCCTCGATGGTCCCGTCCGGCCGTCTTTCTATCCCTTCGCAGCGAGGATACAGTTCCTTTAATAAGATCCGTACCGACTCCTGGCCTTCGATCAGCTCCTCTCCCTGATAGGTCAGAGCCGTTCCACCTTGTCCCATTGGAGCTTTTATGATCAAGATTCTCCCGTCTTCCGTTTGCAGACGAGAGCCAGGCTCTAAATATGTTCGATTATTCATAGGCCTCTCCCACATGTTGATAGAACCACCGATACCGTTTCCTGAACTCTTCCACCCGCTCTTTGTCGGCTCGATCGGTCTCTGTCTTCCTCGTTCCCTGCTTTCCATACATAGTTATCAGATTTTTGCCGGCCATGCGCCAGTCATATTCCATGTAATCAAAGGGACCATTTCTAACTTCCAATTTTTCCTCAATGTCTTTATCGACCGGATCCTGTTCTGCAGCTTCCATGATCTTCCTCTGCAGACTTCTCAGCATTTCTTCATATCGCACGCTCTGCTCCGGCCTGTTTTCCTGAAACCAGCGGATCGCGGAAACAATTGCCTGATAGTCAAAATAAATCCCATTCCAGAACGCGAAGATCGCTTCGGAATCCTCAGATTCCATCCGGTCATATCTTCTGCTTCCAACCTCTGTGAATCCAGTCCGGTTTTTATAGTATCGATAGCTGAAATTATGCATGCCTCCAACGGCGATCCAGTGGAATACATACTCTTTCAAATATGCCGCCGATCGTTCTGTACGAATGCTAAGAAGCTCCAGGATAGCCAGTGCAAACATCCATTGCTCCAAAACAAATTTAGTCTCGGACGCATTTGGGCTTTGTCTCATGAAATCCGCATCAAAGATTGCCTGATGGAACTGTTCCAGGTACTCCGCGATCGCATTACATTCCCCCATCAGTTTCGGCCTCCATTTACTGCTGTAAGCCACCTCCAGGTGAATATCCAGATACTTTTTAATCTGGCCGATCCGCTGTTCTACCAGATCCAGATGCTCCATCCAGCGCTCAGACGAGAGACCCGAAAAACTTTCTGCTTTCATTTTCTCATACCAGACCTCGAACACTCTTCTGACGCCTTCTTCCATGAGCGCATCTTTCAACAGTAAACACCAGGCATTCTGAATGTTCACCCAGGCGAGCTCTCTGGCAACACCGGTCCGCTTTTCCGACTCCGATGTATTTTTAAAATCAGATGTATATGGTCCGTAAAAGAGTTTCTTACGCACAGAAGCTCCGTCTGATGCACTCGCCTCAAACAAAATCAAGAGGCGGTCTGACATATGAAGGTATTCCACCAGCGAATACATCGGCTTTTCTTCCGTAACCACATGCGTCCATGTTTCTGATGCCTCCATGAACGCATTCTCTATCTCCTCCATCGACTCCGATGGCTGGAATTCTTTTTTCATCTCCGCCGGAAGATGTATGGAATATTCCTCTGGAAGATGTGCTTCCAGCTCGCGCACCTTTTCCCAGGCCTTATGTCCCGCCGCAGTATGAATGCCAAGATCTTCTATGGTCACAAGGCAATCACTGATATCGATCATCTTTTTTCGCAGTGTGTCCCGGTAACGGACGATCAGATAGACCATCGCCTCGCTTCGGTCCAGATAATTGAACCGGCCGCTTCCTGCTAAAGACATGGTCTCCTGAAGACTCTTCATATCTTCAATTCCGGCCGCCAGCGCCAGTTTGAGGATCATTTTTCTCGTATATGCCTTATACGGCCCTGATTTTCCCTGGCACCATTTTTCATAATTGCGGCGGAGCACGGAAAATCCAGCAGAGCTATCCACTTCCGTTTTTGAAAACATATCATCAGAATTTCTCCATACCGGCTGGAGCAGGCTGGAGATATAGATCCCATTCGCCGTACCCTCACTGAGGGCCCGATTGATTTCCGCACTGTTATACGCAAACGACAACAATCTTTCATTCTTTCGCTTAAACAGCCCTGCGTCTTTGTAAAGATTCGGATTTCTTGTTTCCGCAGAAAACCGGATCTCACGAACGAAGCTCTCGTTCTTCTTTTTATTTCCGCCGCTGGCGCCCAGAAGCTTCATGATCTGGGAAAACTGCCTCCAGTACGCATCGCTCAAAAACAGCTCCGATTCCTTCATGAATGCCGCAAACGACTCCTCCAGATCTTCGCACTTTGGACCGGCATATTTCATCAGCTGTTTCCAGGCAAAGTCCGTTCCACGATCCAGATACGTTCCGTCGTTCCAGCTGCTGATTCTGTACAGACGCTTTTCCGGCGACATCAGATGCTCGAACTCCTCCTGTTTCAGCTCCTGTTTCTTTCGTCCTAAGGTCCGGCTCGCATGGACCTGGATCGTCAGCGCACCTTTTACCTTTTCCGCGTAAAGGTGCTCATACATGCACTGGCTTCCCTTTTCCAGGTCGTTTCTGACCTTGCTGCACTCTGCTTTCAGTTCCTTCAATTCGGACAGGACTTTTTTGTACGCAGCTTCGTTATGATACTTCCATTCCTTCAGTTCCTTTTCCCATACGCAGATCACATCTGCAATCTCTGCGCACACACGGTCCAGTTCCGCTTTTGCAGACGCTAACAAACGGGTACTGTACACTTCATAATATCTGCAGATCTCATGGTAACACACCGGTTGTTCCGGATGATGCTCATTCCAGGACAAAAACCACCGAAACAGCGCTTCTTTAAAATCCAGACTGTACAGTCTGCGAAGATAATCACGATTTTTTACGAGGCTGTACTCATCCAGAAATTCATCACTCTCATCTGTGGTGAATCCAAGTGCCACCAGCACATACAGGAGCACATCACGGTTCCCGCATAACACGGACTTGTCTGATAATGCCGGAAATGTGTCATCTTCCCACCATGCATTCAGTGTCTGTCTCCACATTTCCTTCCATTCATCCGGACTTCCGTCTAATTTCCACGGATCCTTTTCATACCAGCGCTCTAACGCCGCCATTTCCTCCGTCAGTTTTTCTGCACCCCACGCGATATATTCCTGCACGGTCGTACATGTGCTGTCTGCCTTTTTCTTCAACCATCTGCTGAAAATACGGTCACTGCCCGGATTCTGATTCAGCACGGGAATCGCACACTTGATATAATCATAAAAATCACGGATTCTTCCATTTTCCATATTCCAAAGCAGGCCATCCAGCGCTTCTTTCCGCTGCTCTTGTCTGCTCATCTTTCTATCCACTGTCCGACTCATTCGTATCCCCCGTTTCTTAACTTCTATTATAAAACCTGGATTTTCGCCTGTCCACTCTCTTGTCCATTTCCTTCCACATGAAGGCAATAGTACGTATGGCCCCCGATGTTCCATGTATCCAGGATTTCTTCTTTGACCATCTCATCCAATAATCGCACCAAAGCCTTAGGCCTCATATGATTTCCGGTCAGGTCGATCGCTTTTCCGATCTGACCGGCTGATTCCCAATTAAGTAAATCTATTATGATAATTATAAATTCCCTTACCGCCATACGCTCACACTCCTTCTCAATATCATTATAAAAGGTTGGGGAATGGGCATCTGTGTGGATTATTTAAAAAACGTGGGGTACATGATATATTATTTGTGAGAAATACTTTACGAAGGAGAACTCATAGTCATGCAGAATCAGTTACATTTAGAACAAACCATCCACAGGATCCAGCAGATGGAGCAGATTTTTGACAAGGTCCAACTTGCCGTCACTGCAGATCCGCAATTCATTCATGACGATGGTTCCGTAAAGGAAATGATCCATACACTCATCCAATATTACGAAAGCGGACTCTGGCTGATGGACTATGACTGTGATGCCAGAGGTCAGTTACCGCCTGATTTAAAACGAGGTGTCTTATCACAGGATGGACTGTATCATTTCTTATGCGAAATCAACCAGTATCTGTAATAAAACTTCTACAACAAAAAATATCTCTATCATTTCACTTTCGCATGATAGAGATATTTTTCATTTCCTGTAATTCTAAATATGTCTGCGCCACTCTTCCATTCGATAGCGCTTTTTCGCTTTCACATCTTCCAGCTTCCTCATCATCGCCGGAATGTCTTCGTTCAGTGTTCCGGCCAGCACCACGTAGTTGGATGCGTGGTTGGTTCGGAAAACTGTACCAGGGGAATCTACGTGGCTTAAGAACAGTTCCATCTCCTCAACGATTTCATCCGGAGTGATCAGTTCCATCTCGCCGCGCTTTACTTCCTCGTTCATCTGGGTTCCTTCATAGAGGCGGAGTGTCAGGAAAGATGCATATTCCGGATTCATGCCTGTGATCAGTTCTGCGGATTTGATGGCATGCTCGCGGATTCCTTTTCTTCCGCCGAGACCGGAAATCAGGGTCACGGAAGTCTTTAAGCCGCAGCGTTTTAATTTCTGGCCAGCGGAAATGATCTGCTCTGCGGTCACATTTTTATTGATGTGCTCTAACACACGGTTGTCTCCGGACTCTGCACCGAGATAAATCAGTTCAAGGCCGGCCTCCGCCAGTGCCTTTAATTCTTCCTCGGATTTTGCGTGCACGTCTCTCGCTGTTCCGTAAGAGGAAATTCTCTCACAGTACGGGAACAGCTTGCGGACATATGCCAGCAGTTCCAACAACATCTCGGTCTTTACGACCAGCGCATCTCCATCAGCGAAGAACACGCGGCGCACTCTCGGACCGTACATAGCACGGCACTCGTCCAGGTCACGCATGATTTCCTGTTTCGTTCTGATCCGGAATTTTTTCTCCCGGTACATGTTGCAGAATGTGCATTTATTGTGGGCGCAGCCAATGGTCACCTGAATGATCAGGCTGTAGGCCTCACTGGGGGGACGGTATAAGGTTCCCTCATATTCCATATTTTTATTCCTCCATCAATGACAACTGTCGCCAATCACAGCAGTCGCTTTCTGTTCAGGCAAAACTTAAAATTCACCAAGACGATCCAGTGTCTTAATGATTTCTGCCGCTCTGTTATCGAATAATAAACGGCTGTTATAACGGAAGTAGCGCTCACACTCGTTCTCGGACAGGAATTTCACCGCATAGAAGCTTGTGTTCAGCTCGGTGATAAAGATAACCATTTCCTGGCTGTCCTCGAAGGTTCCTTCCATGAAGTCGAAGGCATACTCTAACATCTGGAGCGCATGGTCGCACTGTGCCTCGAATTTCTCGCGCTCTTCGCCGAACATGCCGGCAAATCGTTCGAAAATCTCCTCACCATCGGTCAGGCTCTCGCCCTTCGCGGTCTGGAAGTAGCGGTTGAAGCTATCCAATACATCGCGGTAACGGTACTGGTCCTCTCTTGTGAGAAGTCCGGCCTTTTTCTTTGTCTCGTACTCAGCCTGAATCTCATCAGTCAATGCCGCAAAAATATCAAGCGGCTGCTGCTCGCCTGCCTCTGCAAGGCGTGCTTTGAATGCTTTTAACTTCTCAAACAGCAGCTCCAGATACGCTTCCATTTTTCCGGATCTGCCAAATTCCACGTTGAGCTTTGCAAGAAGCAGGCCGATGACAGACAGTTTCTCGTCAAACGGAGCTCTCGCAGCCTGGATCATCAGTTCCTCATCACGGTTGCCCTTGAGCACTTCGTCGATCTGGTACTGGGACTGGTATTTATAGTAGAGTTCCAGATAGTTCGCGAAGTCTTTGGAAATCTTCGCATGCTGGATGTACTGTTTTACAACATCTCTGTCGCAGGCAAGGCCGATTCTCTCGTAAACCTCCAGGAATCTGGAAAGATCTTCCCATCCACGCGGGGTCGCAAAAATCTTACCGTCCACCGTTGTCTCCACCTGGTAGAAATACTGCGGCTTCGCTGTCAGATAAGAAATAATTGCCGGATGAATCTCCGCCTGCTTTGCGTACTCTTTCCAAACTGCGAAATCTGCCTCAACATCGATCTTCTTTACACGGTCCAGTGTGGCAATATCGAAATCTCTTACAGACTTATTATATTCCGGTGGGTTGCCTGCTGCCGCAATGATCCAGCCATCCGGAATTTTGTGATTACCGAATGTCTTATACTGTAAGAACTGGAGCATGGCCGGTGCCAGTGTCTCGGATACACAGTTGATCTCATCGATGAACAGGATACCTTCCTTGAGGCCGGTCGCCTCCATTTTATCGTAAATAGCCGCCACGATCTCACTCATGGTGTACTCTGTCACATGCTTGCTCTCGCCGCCATAAACCTTTTCGGAAATGAACGGAAGACCGATGGCACTCTGGCGGGTGTGGTGGGTGATGGTGTAGGAAACCAGACCGATCTGGCATTCTCTCGCCACCTGCTCCATGATCTGTGTCTTACCAATACCTGGCGGGCCCATCAAAAGGACCGGTCTCTGGCGCATGGACGGAATTTCATATTCGCCATGGCTGTCCTTGGTAAGATACGCTTTGATCGTATTTTTGATTTCTTCTTTCGCTCGCTTAATATTCATTCTCTATACCCTCTTCACTTTAACTTCCGGCCACTTCCTTCCAGCCCGGTCGTCATACTCCGCGTCACAACACATTTCCGCGGGCAGCATATTACCACTTTGTTTCCTTAACCTCTTCACCGATCTCATCCGGCGATAAAATAATCTTGATCGCCCACGGCGGAACGTCCAAATCGTTGTAGTTTTCCTGCATGAACACGAACGCCACATCGTAGACCGGCATCTTCACCGGGAAGATTCCATATCCGTCCGTAAAATAAATCAGACCTTTTAATTTCCGGAACTTCTGTGCCTTGACCATCTTGTCCACATGGATGAACGCCGGTCTGAAATCCGTTCCGCCCATTCCATGAAGCTCCAGATTGTCCATATATTGGAGCAGGTCTTCATGCTTCTGGATCAGCACGTCCTCCCGCACCTGGTCATCACACTGGATGATGTGAATGTTGACTTTCTTAAAGAAACTCTCCGACTGGGAAAGTACCGAATAGGTCTCCTCCAGGAACTTTTTCACGAGTTCACCGGAGCAGGACATGGACGTATCGATGACAATGACGAAATCTTCAATTCTCCGGATTTCCTTTGTCTCCAACGGCTCAATCAACGGCATGTTTCCGTAGAGTTCCATTCCGTAGTTATAGAAAACATAGTCGAACGCGTCCGGGTCTACCTGGACCGTCTCTTTTAAAACAGAAAACTTCCGCAAAAATTCTTTGTAATTGTATCGCTCACGGTTCTCGACCGCCAGCTGGCTCATCAGGTCTTTATCATCATCCGATGCCTCGTTGGCAAAGGCCTCCATCTCGACCTGCATCTTCTCACGTTTATCGTCCCAGTCTTCTTTTTTGTTGCGCACCTGGTTCGGCTGCGGAGGCTTTTCATCCTTGCCCCACTTGCAGTGGTCATCCCGGTGGAACTCCGCCGCAAAGCGAAGGTACTCCTCCTCTGTCAGCTGCAGCTCCTGCAGTGCCTTATAAACACTCTCCGCATTGAACACTGTGATCTTCTTTTCCAGGCGTCCATAGAGATCTCTTCTCGTGGAAGAAATCGGAAGGTGAACGCACAAGCGGTACAGGCTGTCGATGATCGACTCGACCGCAACGTCACAGGCCAGATTCCAGTAATCCTCGGCCCGCTTTTTCCGGTTCCACATATGACAGAACAGACAATGGAGAACCGCATGTAAGTATATGCGATTTACATAAACTCGGCTCTTCCGGTACATCTTCGCTAATGCCGCCGGCTCAAAAAACAGGCCGCTTCCATCGGTCGCAATGCCGCGCACAGAAAGATCCGGAGCAAAATAAAGGGAACTTAATGCCACATCCAGAAACCGCATGGACAAATAAATCTCATTTCTGGCATTTCTCAGGATATCCAGACAGACCGAAACAAATTCTTCCTGGTCAACACGCTCATTGTAAATGGGCGAAATATATCTCTCATTCTCCTGCATGGCTCCATTCCTCCTTCTTTATCGGTCATTAGAACTCAAATTTCTTTTTCTTCGCCGGATACAGGCGGCGTTTCAGATCCAGAAGGACTCCGGACGCCTCCGCCAGCTTATGTTTCGAGGATTCGTCCAGAAGACGATCCATCTCGCTTTCAGACAGATACGGCACAGAATCCTTCCGGCACTCGCCGTAATTTCCTACCACCCATCTGAAATTTTCACCATTATGCATATTGCAGATCAGTACCTCGCAGAGATTCTCCAGAAGATACTGCTCATATTTCTCTTTCGCACCCGCAGTCAGTCCATACGGGAACATCAGGCGGTTGATCGCGATCTCTGCCGCCGCACCGACGCTCTCCTCAATGGTCTCATAAAAGAATACTTTATCATATTTATCGTACTGGATCTTCTTTTCGATGATACAGTAGCGGTATTTCTGGCCGGTACCATGGATGCTGAAGCTTAAGTTTCTCGCCGGGGAGTTCTCAATGGACTCGTCATAGAACTCCGGGAATACCACGCGGGAAATTTCCTTCTCGCCGCCCTGTCCATCCGGTACGAGACAGTGCACGATCACACGGTCCATGATCTCGGTCACAAAATCACGGATTGCCGATTTCTCGTCCACACCAAGGTGAATGTAGATTTCTCTGATTTTTCTGCATCCATTAAAGATTCCGCCGCCGATCTCCCGCGTTTCTGCATAGAAATGGAGCGTGTGGAGCTTTTCACAGTTATAGAATCCGTAGCGGCCGATTCTTCTTAAGGTCTTTGGCAGATACACTTCCTTGATTTCCGTTCTCGCAAGAGCCCGGTCACCAAGCTCCGTTACCGGAAGTCCGCCCAGTGTATCCGGCACAACACAGACCGCGCCTGGCTCCACTGCCTTTACAACGCATGCTCCGCCATTTTTTTCGATAAATTCAAATCCATTCTCTATCATAATCATTCACCTGGTCCTGAGTTTTCAGTCTAACAAATCAAAACAGCAGGAACCGAGTTCTGAACACACCGGTCCCTGCTATTCATTGTAACTGATTATACGTTTGAAGTCAATTTACTAAGTTTTTTCATTGCACTGAATCGGTAGTAGTAGATGATAAATGCAATGGACGTTACGCTCCAGCTCAGCGGATAGCTGAACAGCGTTGTGTAAAGCTCCGGACGGATCACTCCTGCTGTGAAAATCCAGATCACACGGAGGATACATGTACCAAAACAGATGATCAGCATCGGTACGAATGCATCACCGATACCGCGCAGTGTGCTCGGGAATACATTGACACATGCGTAGCAGAACCAGAACGGTGCCTGGAACTTGATAATCGCCATACTGTCTGCCAATACCATCGGATCATCGGTGAACAGACCGCTGATTACCGTACCAAAATTATATACAGCGCCTGCCAGAATTGCCGTGATAAGCACGGTCATTCCAAGGCCCACATACGTTCCCTTTTTCAGTCTGTCGATCTTGCCGGCACCATAGTTCTGACCGGCAAACGTAGTAATGGAAATACTTAAGGCATCCATTGTCATCCAGAAAATACCGTCAATCTTTCCGAATACGGCCCATGCTGCAATGGTATCCGTTCCGAATGCATTGATGTTGGCCTGGATTACGATATTCGATACGGAGTACATCACCGACTGAAGACCGGTCGGAAGTCCGATCTGAATGATCTTCTTCAGAATCAATTTATCTATCTTTAATGACTTAAACTCAAATCGATAGGATTCTTTGGAGCGCATCAGCGTGATCAAAACCAATACCGCCGCCAATGCCTGGGAGATAATGGTTGCCAGCGCCGCACCAGCTACTTCCATCTTAAATCCCACAACAAACAAAAGATCCAGTACAATATTGGTCAGACATGCACAGATCAGGAAAAACAGCGGACGTTTTGAGTCACCGACTGCACGAAGGATCGCCGCACCCATATTATAAAGTAGGTTTGCGATCACGCCCATAAAATAAATCCGCATATAAGTAACGGAATAATCAATAATCTCTTCCGGCGCTCCCATTGCACGGATCGCCGCCGGCGCAAAAATCTGTCCAATGATCATCAGGCAGAAACCACCGCCGATTGCCAGACAAAATGCTGTATGCACAGCTTTTTTCACCTGTTCCTGCTGGTTGGCACCATAGTACTGGGAAACCACAACAGACGCACCGGAGGACATGCCTACAAAAAATCCAACCAAGAGATTGATCAGCGTACCGGTCGTTCCGCCAACGGCAGAAAGTGCCTCTTTGCCAACGAAGCGGCCTACGATCATCGCATCTGCGGTGTTGTAATGCTGCTGGAAAAATGTACCGAATAAAATAGGAAAGAAGAAAATTAAAATCTGCTGCCAGATGACACCTTCTGTGATGCCGTTTTTCTGGACTGTCATTTCACGATTCTTACTCATAATCCCCACCTGAATATCCTTTGTTTATATTACGATTGGTTCTCACAGCCGCCATCATCGGGGCATACCCGCGCAGCGAAACTACAAGACACTGGTTCCGTAAAAGCAGGGGACATTAAGACTGTCCGGTCTGTAACATCCCCTGTTGATTTTCTTTCTGTCGAAAATAATTATGTCTTTGTAAGTTTTTACAGCATGTGCGCACGAAGGTATTCGCCGCTCATGGAGGAAAGGTATGCCGGCGGAATATCAAGGACAGTCTTGCATCCGCTCATGCCTTCCTGTTTCATACGGTACGCTGCTCTTGCGCAGGCCGCGATTACGGAAGATGTGAATTCCGGATTGGAGTCTAACTTCAAGCTGTACTCGATCACGTGGTTGTGCTCAAGGTTCCAGCCAGTCTTTCCGCTGCGGATCACGAAACCGCCGTGCGGAAGTGCCGCATGGTCACGTTTCATCTCTTCTTCTGTGATAAAATGTACCGTTGTGTCGTAATCTGCAAAATATGCCGGCATAGTCACGATTTCCTGCTCGATCTTAGCTAAATCTGCACCTTCTTCTGCAACCACGAAGCACTCACGTGTATGTTTCTCTCTTGTTGTAAGGTCCGGTGTCTCGCCGCCGCGAATTGTCTCAAGCGCACGTTCTACCGGAATTGTATACTGTCTGCAGTCTTTTACGCCTGCAATACGGCGAACCGCATCAGAGTGGCCCTGGCTTACGCCCTTGCCCCAGAATGTATAGTCTTTGCCGTTCGGAAGAACTGCATTGGCATATACACGGTTCAGAGAGAACATGCCCGGATCCCAGCCTGCAGAAATCACTGCGATATTGCCGGATTCTTTCGCAACCGCATCTACATTGGCGAAATGCTCCGGAATCTTGGAGTGGTTATCAAAGCTGTCTACCACTGTGAAGTATTTTGCGTACTCCGGTGTCTGTACCGGAAGATCAGTCGCACTGCCGCCGCAAAGGATTAGGACATCCACCTTGTCAGCCATGTTTTTCGCCTCGTCGGCATGATATACGGAAACGCCCTCGGTCTGGATCTTCACGCTGGCCGGATCACGTCTTGTGAACACAGCCGCAAGCTCCATATCCGGGTTGTTTTTCACTGCACACTCGATACCACGGCCCAGATTGCCGTAGCCCATAATTCCAATTCTGATTGTCATAACTTACTACCTCCATGTTGCCTACAATCTGTTTCCATTTTAGCAATCTCATTGTGGAGTGTCAATCAGTTTTGTTTGGTAATACACAAAAGTGATTTGCCCCCTGAACAATTCCTTTTATTATGGTTTTCATGTCCGGCGTTCTCAAAGCCGTCGGCAAAGATCATTCCCAGTTGCCTGCTTTTTAAATCGTCCATCTGCTTCCCCTCCCTTAAAAGTTTCTCCATCACCTCGTATATTTAAGTAAAATTGAGATTTTTCTAATATTTTGACTTCTCTATATATTACAAAAATACCACCAACCCGTATGGTTGGTGGTACATGTTTTCCATTTATGCTAGACCAAAGAATCATTGGTGGGTGTGCCCCTTCCCACATTTCTTTTGACCCAGAGGGTGCGTAGCAGCACATTCTCTACTTCAATGATAGAAGGTCATGACTGAATTTTTCAACTTCATATCATCTGACTCCAATACCACTCGAACCACAACATTAAGATTCGTATCTGGTAATTTCTTAACCATAAACACAGTTCCTTTATTTTTCTCATCCTTAATTACAAAATCAGGATCAGATACACTACTTG
>JAFUMF010000104.1 GCA_017482945.1 Lachnospiraceae bacterium | reverse complement strand
TGTTGAGACCGGAATTGATCTGGACATGGTCATGGGCGTTGGCCGCAGAGTAACGGAGATGGCAGGACATGCGACTGACAGTTATCTGCTCCGTGCAGGAAAATCCAAAGACCTGATCCGCGAACTTCCGACCGGACAGGCCAAAAATGAAACATTAAAGAAGTAGTAACAAATGAAAAAAGGGGTAAGATTATGACATTAGCATATCTTGGATACGCGATGATCGCCGTACTCATGGTCCTCATCGTAACGAAAAAAATGAGTCCGTTTGCAGCATTGATGAGCGTGCCGCTGGTTTTTGGTGCGATTGCATGCGTGATCAATGGCGTTAGCATTATGGAACTCACAACATACTGTACAGACAGTATGAAAGGCATGGCAAGTAACTTCTGTCTCATGTTCTTTGCGATCGTTTACTTCGCACTTATGGTTGAGACAGGTATGTTTGATCCTCTGGTAAGCTTTATTGTACGTTTTGTAAAAGGCGATCCGCTGAAGGTTCTTGTCGGCGTAGCAGTTATGGCTGCGATCGTAGCACTTGACGGCGATGGTACTACAACATACCTGATCATCTGTACTGCGATGATTCCGGTATTTGAACGCCTGAAAATGAACAAGTTATACCTTGCAGGTATCTCCCTCAGCCAGGTATCTGTTATGAACCTGCTTCCGTGGGGCGGTCCGACAGCAAGAATTCTCGTAGTATGCGGAATTGAACCGGGCAGAATGGCTCAGATGTTGATGCCGGGTATGATCCTTGCAATTCTCTACAACATTGGTGTTGCTTATTACTTAGGTCTGAAAGAGCGTAAACGTCTCGGTATTGCGGATATTTCTGCTATGGAAGTAGCAGCGGCAGAAGACGAGAGCGGTTTAAAGAGACCGAAACTTGTAGTGTTTAACTTTGCACTGACAATCCTTTCCATGGTTGCGCTGATTGCAGGCTGGGTTCCATCCATGCTGACATTCGCGATCGCAACTACAATCGCACTGATTGTGAACTATCCGAATTTAAAAACACAGAACGAACTGGTGCAGAAGTGTGGCGCAGAGACGATTCCGGTTATCTCCCTGATCCTGGCAGCAGGTATTCTCATGGGTGTATTGGATGGCTGTGGTATGTCTGATGCTATGGCTTTACACCTTTCCAACCTTGTTCCGGAAAGTTTAAGCAGCTTCTTCTCCATTATTTCTTCCATTATTTCCTGCTTTGGTACATTCTTCCTGTCCAATGACGGTTATTACTACGGCGTTCTTCCGATTCTTGCAGAGGCTGGATACGCATGTGGATTTAATAATGAGACGATGGCCTATGCAGCAGCAATGGGTCAGTGTTTCCACCTGATCAGCCCGTTAGTAGGTTCCTTCTATGTAATCAGTAAGCTTACTGATCAGGGAATTACAGATATTCAGAAATTTAACCTCAAATGGGGCCCGGGTATGTTCTTAGCATTTGCAGTTGCAGGTGTGCTCACAGGCGTATACCCATGGTAAAATAATTGAAACAGCTCTGGCAGTCTCCTTACCCTCCTTTGATAGCCAGGGCTGTTTTATTATTCATTTTTTAAATAAAACAAACAAAAAGTATAGCAAAAAAATAAAAACAAACAAAAAGTTTGAATTAACACTTGACAAGAGTAATGCGGTGCTGTAAAATAGCGACAACCGATAAACAAACAAAAAGAATAACAAACAAACTTTTTGTTAGAAAATAGGCCTGAAGATTTAAAGGAGGGACAGAAATGGAAAGAGAAAGTTACGTATATAAAACCCCCGCATCGAAACTTGTACAGGTGGCGGCCATTGCAGCCGAATATCGGGACCGCCCCGATATGCTGATGACCGTCCTGATCCGGGCACAGAAGGTGGTCCCGGCGTTTTCCAAAGCTGTCGCCTCCGTGATTGCAAGAGAAATGAACATCCCGATGAATCAGGTGTACAGCTTCGTTACCTTCTATGCGATGCTCTCCGTTAAACCGCAGGGCAAGTACATCGTCCGCATGTGCAAGAGCGCCCCGTGCCATGTTCACGGAGCGAAGGAGATCGTGGAAGCGATCGAAGAACAGCTTGGAATCCGGATCGGAGAGACGACCGAGGATGGAAGATTTACTTTAGAGTATTGTCCATGTCTTGGTCTCTGTGAAATCTCCCCGGCGATCATGATCAACGACAAAGCGTACGGTAACCTGACACCGGAGTCGGTGAAGGATATCATCAAGCAATATATCAGAGAGGATGTGGAATAAGTGCGAGAAGTACATGTATTACTGAAGAATCGTGGAAAAATTGATCCGAAGAATGCTCAGGAATACGCAGAGAACGGCGGTTTCGAGGCATTAAGAAAAGCACTGTCCATGTCCGGTGCGGAAATTATTGAGGAAGTAAAAAAATCCGGACTCAGAGGACGCGGCGGAGCGGGGTTCCCGACCTATCGAAAGATGGAATTTACCGCCGGCGCAGCAGATCCGGTACGGTATATTGTATGCAACGCAGACGAAGGAGAACCTGGAACCAACAAGGATCGCATCCTTCTTTCGACTGACCCATGCGCGATCTTTGAGGGAATGGCAATCGCCGGACTGGCGGTGGGAGCTCATGTGGGCTACATCTACCTGAGAGCCGAGTACACGTACATCTTTCCGGTCATGCAGGCAGCCCTGCTCCATGCAGAATCTCTCGGCTACCTTGGCAAGAACATGATGGGAAGCGGTTATGATTTTGAGATTAAATTCCGGTCCGGTGCAGGTGCCTATGTCTGTGGAGAAGAGACAGCGCTCTTTGAATCCATCGAAGGAAAGCGCGGCGAACCGAGGTTCCGCCCGCCGTGTCCGAGTATTCACGGATTGTTTGGCAAGCCGACAATGCTTAATAATGTAGAAACGCTGGCAAATCTGGCACCGATCATTAAGAATGGTGCAGAATGGTACAGAACCCTCGGCACCGAGGGAAGCCCGGGAACGAAATTATTTACGGTCTGCGGAAACGTAGTAAGAAGAGGCGTTTTCGAATTCCCGATGGGCGTGAACTTAAAGGATATTATTTATGAGGTCTGCGGCGGAATTCAGGACGGTCACAAGCTGTTAGGCGTTCAGACCGGTGGTACATCCGGTGCGATCATCAACGCGGACCAGATCGACATGACACTGGACATCGACTCCGTATCTGCTTCCGGCGGCCGGCTTGGCTGCGGAACGATCCTCGTGATCGATGACAGAAATTGTATCGTAGACATTGTGCTAAATAATTTAGATTTCTTCCGCGGCGAGTCCTGCGGAAAATGCACCCCGTGCCGTGAGGGCGGCCAGCAGCTCTACAACCTGGTGAACCGTATCGCCACAGGCCACGGCGCGATCCAGGATCTGGAAAAGATCGATGAGCTGGCAGAGACCATGCGTCTCACCGCACTCTGTGGTCTCGGGCACTCCACCGCAGTTCCGGTGCAGACCAGCATCCAGAACTTCAGAGGAGCGTATTTGAAACACATTGACAGGGACTATTGTCCGGTCTGCAGTGAGGGAGGAGGAATTTACAGATGATCCATTTAATGATTGACGGTCAGAACGTTGAAGTAGAAGAAGGAACGACGATCCTTGAGGCGGCAAAAAAAGTCTGTATCCATATTCCAACTCTTTGTCACCATGAGGATTTAAGTATTAAGGCAGTGTGCCGGATTTGTGTCGTGGAAGTGGAAGGGC
>JAFUMF010000103.1 GCA_017482945.1 Lachnospiraceae bacterium | reverse complement strand
TATGCGCGAGGTACGATCGTGGGTCTGACCCGCGGCATCAATCGGAATCATATCATTCGTGCAACGCTGGATTCACTGTGCTATCAGACCAGAGACGTATTGAATGCAATGGAGGCAGACTCGGGAATTTCATTAGCGATACTGAAGGTTGATGGAGGCGCCAGTGCCAACGGGTATCTGATGCAGACCCAGGCAGATCTGGCCGGTGTACCGGTGGAGCGCCCGGGATGTGTCGAGACCACGGCGCTGGGAGCCGCATATTTGGCCGGTCTTGCAGTGGGATACTGGAAAGATAGGGATGAAGTGAAAAAGAATCGATCTGTTGAATGCGTGTTTAAGCCGGAAATCAGCCCGAAAAAGCGTGAGGAAATGATCACAGGATGGGAAAAAGCGGTAAAACGGTCCTATGGATGGGCAGCGCAGGAATAGTAGAGGAGGCAAAGGGTGAATACAATAAAAATTGAGAAAAAGCAGACCGAGATGATCGCTCACAGAGGGCTTAGTGGTCTGGAGCCGGAAAATTCAATCCCTGCGTTTATTGCAGCGGGAAACCGCAGTTATTACGGCGTAGAAACTGATGTCTATGTAACAAAAGACGGTAAATTCGTAGTCATTCACGATGACGACACAGAGCGTGTTGCCGGGGAATATACTGTTATAGAAGAAACACTTTATGAGAATTTAAAGAAAATCCGCCTGAATGACCTGAGCAGACTGGAGATTCTGGCCGGGGTGGAGAAAGTGGATTTGAAAGAGCGAAGAGAGCTTGTGATCCCAGACTTGAAAGACTATATTAATATCTGTAAAAAATACGAGAAAGTATGCATTTTGGAACTGAAAAACCAGTTTACCCCAAAGGATATCAGTCGTCTTGTAGAAGAGATTAAGGAATTAGGATATCTGGAACAGGTTACGTTTATTTCTTTCCAACTACCGAATCTGATCGAACTTCGCAAACTTCTGCCGGAACAGACATTACAGTATCTTGTAAATGAATTTGACAAAGAAGTACTCGAGACAATGGTGAAATATCGGTTTGACCTCGATATCCGCCATACAGCATTGACCGCAGAAATAATTGCAGCGGTTCATGAGGCAGGTCGGATTGTCAACTGTTGGACTTGTGATAGCAAAGAAGAGGCAGAACAATTGGTTTCCTGGGGAGTTGATTTTATTACGTCGAATTATTTAGAGTAAAAAATAGCAATGAGGGTATAATGATATAAATAATGAGTGCTGCAAAGATGTGATATGCAGCACTCATTATTTTTGGAAAAGGGGGATTAAACACTATGGCTTTGTCACTTGATAAATACCAACAAGGATCATGAATGCACCAATAAGTAAGCTTGGTGTCATCGGTTCTCCAAGGAAGATAACACCTGCGAACATAGAGCAAAGAGTAGTAATGGCTCCGAAGGAAGACAGTTTTACAACGGCCATTTTACCAACCGCGTAGTTTACAAGCAGATTCGCTCCGATGGAGCAGAATACACCGAGTATCACAACGGCAATGATAAATGACGGTACAGATAATGGTGCCAGGTACATACCCAGATCGCCGCCGACTTCTTTGAATGCAGAAATGGTAAATCCAATGGCAGATGCGGTAAGTACCAGGTAGGTTCTTTCAAAGGAAGAGAAATCTTCTGAGGTTTTGCGGTTGACGGTCTTATATGCACCGGAAATAATACAGGTCATGGCAAGAAAGAAAACTCCTTTTGACTGTATAATTCCAAGGGAACTGCCTGCGACCGTCATGATTACAACTCCAAGTACCGGGAGAATAGAAAAAATTGCCTGACGTCTGGTTGGATATTCCTTTAAAAAGATCAACGCAAATACGATGGCGATGATTGGGGAAACAGCCAGCACGGCTCCGGAAATAGTTGCGTTTGTATATTGGATACTGTAGGTTTCAAAGCTATAATACAGCAACTGCAGGGCAGCTAATAATAATGCGATCTTCCAGTTTTTTCCTTTGTATGATACGCGAACGTTTCCTGATAAGATTAGGAGCGTCATTACAAGTGTCGCAAAAAGGAAGCGGTATGATAATAAAACGTTGGAGCTTGCGGTCTGCAGAGCTGTTTTCGTAAATAGATAGCTGAATCCCCAGAGAATGTGACCGATAGAGGCACACAGAATCGGAAGGAAGGATGAAGAATCCAAATTTTTAAGTTGTTTTGTAAAATTCATTTTAATCACCTCTCTATTTATTCGGTGGTGCGCAAAAACTGTCCTGCTTTGACACCGGTATACTCTGCATCTTTTGCCACAATGTGGCCATTGATAAGTACATAATTCAAATCTTTCGCTTTTGCTTTGCAGTCAGTGAAAGTTGCCTGATCGATGATCTTATCTGCATCAAAAATACAAATGTCCGCATCGAATCCTTCAAGTAACAGACCTTTTTTCTTTAAACCATAAACGGTAGCCGGTAGAGAAGTCATCTTTCGGATCATCTTCGGTAGAGAAGTAATCTGCCGCTCTCTGACGTAACGTCCCAAAACGCGTGGGAAGGAGCCGCGCAGACGCGGATGGTAAACGTTGAGATTTTTGGCAACAGAAGCATCGGTGCAGATCATGGTACGCGGATGCGCCAGAACTGCTTCGATATCGTCTTCGCGAATCGTAAAAAAGCATCCATCACACATTAAATTTGTGTCGATAACTAGATCAAACAATGCATCGTATTGGCTTTTATTCCAGAGTTCTGCGATTTCAGGGATTCGTTTGCCTTCGAATTCTGGATGGGACTTGCAGTTTGTGACCATGACCCAATTCAGATCTTCTCCATGTCTTTCAATGGCATGTTTGGTAATTGTCCTGCGTTCATTCGGGTCGGAAAGTGCACGTATGATTCCTTCTTTTCCGAGGGACAAATAATTTTTATGTATAAAAGCGGAGGAGAGTCGCGTGCTGGAGGCGTTATAAGGATACACGTCACAATAAATCTCGCAGCCATTTCTATTGGCTTCATCGATTAAATGAAGAGAATGTGATACTTTGCCCCAGTTTTCCTCTTTTGTCACCTTGTGGTGAGACAGGACACCTCTTGCTCCTGACTCCCGGATA
Source organism: Lachnospiraceae bacterium (assembly GCA_017482945.1). Lineage (GTDB taxonomy): Bacteria > Bacillota > Clostridia > Lachnospirales > Lachnospiraceae > Pilosibacter. The sequence goes on along the minus strand of JAFUMF010000103.1, from coordinate 16,239 downwards.
ATAGTAATAAACTCTTTAACAGCAGGGATCAATTTGGAATTTTCATTTCGGATGTGTGCCGCAACGATTCCATGATGCTTCGCTACAACCTTTGCAAGTTCGATCAGTTCAGGCAATTCTGCATAACAGCCTGGGGCATAAAAAAGTCCCAAAGACATTCCGAAAGCACCATGATTAAGTCCATCCTCCAGGAGCTTCTTCATTTTATGAAGTTCCGGGAAGGTCGGAGCCCGGTTCTCAGTTCCAATCACGGCTTTTCTTAGACTTCCGTGACCGATCAGCATTGCCAGATTGGAGCCAATGGGAACATACTTCATGGTATCGAGAAAGGCACCCATGGTTGCTCTGCATGAAACGACATTTTTTTCTATAAAAGGAGCAACGGAAGTACCACACTGACCGCCGATGGAGGTGGTAATTCCCTGCTCGACCTTTTCAATTAAATCCGGATAATCCAGAACGGCATTATCGGCATGGCTGTGGGAATCAATAAAGCCAGGAGTTACTGTAAGTCCTGTGGCATCGATGATCTGTTTGCCGCCTTTAATATCCTTAGCAATCTTTGCAATTTTACCGTTTTGGATTGCGACATCTGCCAGATAGTGCGGATTTCCGGTTCCGTCTAAAATATTACCGTTCTTTATTACGAGATCATATTGCATATGAATCGACTCCTTGTAAAATTAAGTGACAGCCGGGTCAACAATTTGTGGAAGTTGACCCGACTAAAATAAAAAGGTGAGTTACCGTTTGGCTAATCAATGATCTGTTTTACAATATATTCCTTCACTTTTTCCAACTCAGAAGTCTCAAAAAGCCCATTATCTGCCTGTTTAGCCAGTTCCTCGTAAAGAGCAAGATCACGAAGCTGATTCTTAATGCGAGCACCATTCTTGTAGTCTTGGAAAAAATCATGCCAGTCATCGTCAGTGAAATTGCCATATTTGTTTGCATCCATAAAGCACATTTTTCTGCGTTCGTTTGCGAGCAATGCTTTTGCTCCCATTGGAATCAGCTTATTGTATTCGTCTTCCTGAATATCAGTAAAAATATCCGGTAACGGTCCAGCGACAATCTTTTCTTCTCCGCGGATGATTTTTGTGCCAAGAGCATCGAAGGAGTAGGAATCCTCTGTAAAATTGATTTTGATCAGAACGCTCATGTCTGTGTTTGGCTGAGCGCGATGATAATCTGTGTCAAAAATAAAGTTGCCGAGAGAATAGAAGATAATCTTATCACCAACACGCTCGTAGTTCATTGGAACATGCGGATGGTGGGAGACGACAATGTCTGCTCCAAATTCTAAGTATTTGAAATACAGATTGCGGGTGTATGGAGCCGGAAGAGTTGTAAATTCCTCACCACCGTGGCAGACAACTACACACCAGCGACATTTCTCTTTCACCTCTTTGATTTTTTTCTCAATGAGGTCCAGCTCATCCCAACCGAATACACCAGCTTTTTCTTCAGTTGCACGAACGCATGTTGGCATATAGCCAAGTCCGATAAAGCCAATACCACCGGCTTCTTCTAAGTAGGCTGGTTTCGATGCTTCTTCGATCGTTTGGCCAGCACCGATGGTCTGGGCACCGTGTTTGTCGGCAAGTTTGACAGCATTTTTTATTCCTCCGGCACCTGCATCCATCGCGTGGTTGTTGGCAAAATCCCAGATATCGGCTTCAATCCTGTCCAGAAGTTTTGTTGCGTCGGGATTCATTGTGTGGAAGAAAATTCCCTTATTGTTTACATCCTCGGCTTCTTCCTGAGCGATCAGTGCACCTTCTACGTTTGCCAGCACATGATCTGCGTTTTTGAAGAATTCTATGATTTCCTCAGAAAGAAGTGTTTCATCTTCCCATTTTTGTTCCATATATCGATCGAAACCGATATCTCCTGTGAATACGACACTAGTTTTTTCTTTGCTCATTGCCTGACTCCTTTCAAATTTTCCAATAACATTTATATCGTTTCAAAAGCAAAAACCAAATTGACAGAATCCCAAATCGCAAATACAATGAGGGTAAAACATTAATTTTATTACATTAAGATGAGGTGTCCGTATGAATCAACAAAGTGTTCGGATTTTTCTTGCAATAGCAAAATATAAAAGCATATCGAAAGCAGCAAGCGCGCTAAATTATACCCACCCGACCGTGTCAGAAGCATTGAACCAATTGGAAGAGCAGGTTGGTGCCCGTCTTTTTATTCGAAAACGAGGGGTCAGACAGGTGGTGATCACTCCGGCAGGAGAAGCTTTTATGACTCTGGCACAGAGACATATGGAACTAGATGAGCAGTTAGAACAGTTCATAAGCGCTCAAAAACGAAAAAAATTCTGTCTGGCAGCCAGCTCTTCTGCGCATGAGTATCTGGTGTATCACATTGTGCAGCGATTGATGCAAAAAGTTCCAGGCCTGGAGATCAGTCTGATTTCTAAAAGTATCAACGAAGTTTCAAGTGAAATGGATAAGAACTCCTTTGATGCTGCGATTTATTTTGGCAGAGAACTGAAACATCCAATGTTTGAGGAAATTGTTTTTTTTGAAGAAAAGCGATATATTTTGTGCCCGAGCAGTACAGTACTTCCAGACCGGGTGATCTCAGTGGAGGAACTGGATGTAAAAAACGAAGTTCAGTATTTATTGACAAAAAAAACTGGTAATTTTTACAAATGGCATCAGGAGTATTTTTCTGAAAACGTATCTTCGATGGTAAGTGTAGATACCTCCAGTGCATTAAAAAACTATCTGAGGTCACCGGAATCCTGGGCGATTGTCCCAGCCAGTATCGCGCATAATATTATCTCTCAGCACGGACAGGATTTTACATTCCGTAACATCACTCCTGAACCTGTCAACCGAAGATGTCGTTTGATTCTTCGACGCTATTATCCTCACTCAGAGATCATGCAGGCATTTTTGCAGTGCTGTAAAGAGTATCTGGAAGAACGTCCGTATCTGATTGACCAATTAGATTTGTCTGAATTATAACACCATGTAAACAGCAGATGGAAGCATAATATGGCCCGAAAAATGTTGAAAAACAGCCGATAAGATGTAGGGGATAACCTACAACTTGTTGGCTGTTTTTTCTGAAGCAACAAAAATTTAAAAAAATGAACAAACAATAAACGAATTAGGAATAAAAATAAACATTTTGAATGCACAAATTACAAACAATTGGCACAATTGACAATTTGCAAAAGGTAAATTATAGTGTTATCAAACGAATTGACAGGGAAGTTTGTGAGAGGAGTGATAAAATTAATATGGTGAAATCCAAAAAATTGATTGGAATCGCGGCACCAGCCACTATGTATGAAGAGGAAAATCCGAGAAAAGATGTATATAATTTCGGGAATAATTATGGGAAACGAATTTATGACTGCGGGGGCATTCCGCTCGGCATTTTACCGTCCGATGGCTGGGTTGAGGATACGGTTTTAGATCAGTTTGATGGCTTCCTGATTTGCGGAGGACACAAATTCTGGCCATACCATCTGCAGATTGTGGATTATGCGGTTCGTACCGGAAAACCACTTCTCGGAATTTGTCTGGGAATGCAGTCTATCTATTGGTATTTCCGGGTAAAGGACTACATAGAGGAGACTGAGTTTAAGGGCAGCTTGTGGGAGGCATTCCAGTCACTCCGTGCAAAGGTAGGTAAAATGGATTCTGTAGAAGGACACCAGATGGAGCATATCAGAGGTCTGGAGGAAGACACGAAACATGAGGTCGAACTTGTTCCGGGAAGTCTGATCCAACGATTAGTTGGAACCGATACGCTTCGTGCCGGAAGTTTTCATCGGTTCAAGATTGGTGAGCCTTCTTCGAAAAATGCAGTAACCGGCAAAGCGCCGGATGGTACTATTGAAGTCATTGAATACGGAGAACAGATACTGGGTGTTCAGTTTCATCCCGAAATTGATCAGACATTGTTATCTATTTTCAGCATTTTATTTCAGTGATAAAGATGAACGTGTAAACGAAAGGAGATCATTATGAAAAAAAGAAATCAAAAAGTGTTGGCAGCGGCTCTCGCAGCAGCAATGGTAATGGGACTCACCGCTTGTGGCGGAAGTACATCTGCAACAGAGGCAGCAACAACAGCAGCACAGGCGGAAGCGACAACAGCAGCGCAGGCAGAATCAACAGAGGCTGCATCTACAGAGCCGAAAATTCTTAGACTTGCGGAAAAAACTGCGGCAGCAAGTGCTTCTGCACTTATTGATCAGACAACCTCTTCTATCAGTATTATCAGAAACGTTGCAGGTACCTTATATGCAACCTTACCGAATGAGGGAAAAGCCGAACTGATGCCGTTACTTGCTGACGGAAAACCGATTGATGTAAACGGTGATGGAAAAACCTGGAATATCAAGATCAGTGAAGATGCAATGTTTGAAAACGGAGAAAAGATCACAGCGGATACATTCATCTATACAATGAAGATGGCTCTTGATCCGAAACTCGTTTTAGCCAAGGCAGGAGGAGTTGCTGAAAACTATATTGATATTACAAATGCTTCCGAATACTATACACAGGGTTCCACCGGCACAGCTGTTGCATGGGAAGATGTTGGTGTAAAGAAAATTGATGATATGACAATCCAGATCACAACAGACGTTGCAGTAAATGAAACTCTTGTTATGCGTCATTTCACATCAAAAGGTACTTCACCGCTTTACGAGCCGTTATTTGAAGAATGTCTCAGCGAAGACGGTACTACAACCACATGGGGTACATCTGCAGATACTATCGTTTCTTCCGGTCCGTTCAAGTTGACAAACTGGGTCGTTGGTTCTGTGCGTGAGTATGAGAAGAATGAAAATTATATCCGTGAAGATTTAGTAAAGCTTGACGGCATTACAGAGTACATTGTCGAGGATGCAAATACGCAGCTTCAGATGTTTGAATCAGGCGAACTGGATTATGTGACATTAAGCAGCGACGCACTTGAGAAATATGGCGATGACCCGCGAATTGAAACACTTCCGTCTCGTTACACCTTCTGTCTTGAGTTCTGTACAACGAATACAGATGAACCGATCCTCTCAAATGAGAACTTCCGTCGTGCTCTTTACTGGGGTCTGAATCGTGAAGAACTGGCTAAGATTTCTGCTGAAGAGCCTGCAACAGGTGTAGTTGGACAGCAGTCCATTGCAAAAACAGACGGCACAACCTTCCGTACAATTGCAGATGAAGCTGGTTATCTGCCGGAAAACTATGGATATGATCCGGAGCTGGCTGTAGAATACTTTGAAAAGGCATTAGAAGAAGAGAATATGTCTTCTGTAGATATCACGCTTCTGGTTATTTCAGGAAACAGCTCACACACATATATTTCAGAGTATATGCAGGAATCCTACGCAAATCTGTTTGGAGCAGACCGCTTCAAAATCAATATCGACGCACAGCCAAGTGCACAGAACTCTGAATTGCGTAAATCCTGGGGAACAAATCCGAATGCGTATGAGATCGTTATCGCAGCCTGGAATCTTGTTGCCGGTGATTATGATCCGATCGGCGCATTAAGACCATATACAACTGGTTACGGATCTCGTAACTCCGCATATGGATATGAAGATATCGAAGCACTTTACGCAGAGGCGAACAGTGAGGAGAACCGCCTGAATCAGGAGAAACGCAATGAAATTGCGATGGAAATGGAAAAACTTATGATTGAACAGGCGATTGTTGTACCGACTCTCTATAACATCGATTACTGTATCTATTCTGACGATGTGGAACTTGCTCTCGGTGCCTGGAACAGTGATCTTTCCTGGGCTTGGCAGTATTGCGATCTGAATCGTTAAGCCTTGGAAAACAAAAACGCATATTGTTCATTGGATTGAGTGGATGGAGGAAACTCCATTCACTCAATTTAAAAACTCATTGATTTGTAAGAAAGGACATCAGTATGACGAAATATGTGATAAAACGTGTGGGAATGATGTTCCTGACATTGTTTATTATTATTACAATTGGCTTTTTTGTACTGCGTCTGATGCCGGGTAGTCCATACAGCGACGAAGTAAACCTTACCCCGGAAGCAATCGCAGCACTGGAAGCAAAACAGCACCTGGACAAGCCACTGATTGTACAGTACGCCTATTTTATGAAAGGTGTATTTCTGGAAAATAACTGGGGTGTCTCTATTACCATGCGTCCGGGAATGAACTGCTTCGATATTATTAAAGAGCGTATTCCGACCACTCTGGCATTGAATGTATTAGCACTGTTGATTTCAATTCCATTGGGTATCATTGCCGGTACTGTGGCGGCTGTATTTAAGACGAAAATGCCGGATTATGTGATCTCCCTTCTGGTCGTTATCTGTATTTCTGTTCCTTCCTTCGTTTTTGCATCCTTGCTGCAGTATTTCTTGGCAGGCATCAATGGCTGGTTCCCATTGATCTACAACTCGACCGGTAATGTTCAAGAACGTCTTACCTCGATGGTTCTCCCGATCCTGGCATTATCCTTCAGTCCGATCGCTACGGTCTGCCGGTATCTGAGAGGTGAACTGATCGAGACGATGTCCTCTGAGTATATGCTGTTGGCCCGTACAAAAGGCCTCAAAAACTATCAGGCAATTGTCCGTCACGCATTCCGTAACTCAATGGTTCCGCTCGCGAACGTGATTATCCCGATGTTCACAAGAATTATGGGCGGTTCTATGGTAGTAGAAGGCTTGTTCTCTGTTCCGGGAATTGGTGGTATTATGGTCGATTCCATCACAGCCCGTGACTATACACTGACAATTGCTGCATTAATGTTCTATTCCTTTATTTCAGTAGCGACAATCCTCCTTGTGGATATTTCCTACGGTATCATCGATCCGCGAATCAGATTGGAGGCGAAAAATTAAATGGCAGATTTAAAAAAGAAAGTAATCGATATTCCGGAAGATATTTTGAATATTCCGGCAGAAAAATTCGAGTTCGCCCAGATTCATAACACAATCTATGATGCAGTACCGGAAACGGAATCCCGAGGTTTCTTTAAAGATGCCCTGGTCCGCTTGAAGAAAAACAAAGCCTCGATTGCAGCATTCTGGATTTTGTGTGCGATCATCGTACTGGCGATCATTGGTCCGAGCCTGACACCTTATACATTTAGCCAGCAGTTCCCAGAATACGTCAACATGCCTCCGCGTGTTCCGTATCTGGAGGATATGGGAATCTTTAATGGAAAACAGGTTCTTACAAACCGCCGTCTGGACAGTCTTGAGGATACAAGTAAATTCCCTGAGGGCAGTGTACTTGGCTACTCCAATCCTCACGAAGTTCGCGGTGTCACACTGGTGGATGTAGAGGTTAATTATTATAAGTACGTCGGTGCAGATGATACATATTTCTGGTTCGGAACCGACGGTATGGGACGAGATGTCTGGACACGTCTGTGGCGCGGTGCCCGCGTATCTCTTGTTATCGCACTTGCGGCCGTTCTTTCTGACGTAGCGATCGGCATTGTATATGGTTCTGTCGCCGGATACTATGGTGGAAAACTTGATATGATCATGATGCGAATCTGTGAGATCATCAACGCATTTCCGAATGTGGTTGTTTGTACGCTTTGTATCCTCTTATTTGGTTCGGGAATCCCCGCAATGATCTTGGCATTGATGATCCGAGGCTGGGTTCCTACCGCACGTATGGTGCGTGCACAGTTCCTGCGTTTCCGCGGCAGAGAATATGTCATGGCGGCGCAGACGATGGGCGTGCCGGATTATGCGCTGATTTTCCGCCATATTCTGCCAAACTCCATTGGTCCGATCATTACACGTACCATGATCGCAATCCCGAACGCAATTTTCACAGAGTCATTCCTGGCATTTATCGGCCTCGGTCTTGCACCGCCAGAGCCGTCCATCGGTACATTATTATCTTCAGGTCAGAAGGTTCTGATGCAGTATCCGCATCTGACGTTGTTCCCGGCTCTGACGATTTCCGTCCTGATGATCGCATTCAACCTGTTTGGCAATGGCCTTCGCGATGCTCTGGATCCGACCCAGCGTGGTCATGAGTAGGAGGGAGATATTATGAATAAAGACACAATTCTTTCGGTACAAAATCTGACCATATCGTTTCGCACGATCAACGGAATGGTTCGGGCGGTCCGCAATATCAGTTTTGATTTAAAGCGCGGAGAGACTGTTGCGATCGTAGGTGAGTCCGGTTCCGGTAAGTCAGTAAGCATCAAAGCCATTATGGGCATTCTCGCCGGAAATGCGGTGGTTGATGACGGACAGATCCTGTATGAGGGCAAGGACTTATTAAAGTTCAGCGAAAAAGAGTACCATAAAATCCGGGGTTCCAAGATCGGCCTGATTTTCCAGGATCCGTTATCTGCACTGAATCCGATCATGAAAATTGGAAAGCAGATCACAGAGACTTTAAAACTGAGCCATCCGAACATGACGAAAAAAGAGGCGAGAGACCGTGCCATTGAACTGATGGAATCCGTTGGTATTCCGGATGCGGAAAATCGTTTCGAACAGTATCCGTTCCAGTTCTCTGGTGGTATGAGACAGCGTATTGTCATTGCCATCGCGCTGGCGCGTGATCCTGAAGTTCTGATCTGTGATGAGCCGACAACGGCTCTTGACGTTACGGTTCAGGCAAAGATTCTGGATTTGATCAATGAAATTAAGAGAGAAAGAAATCTTTCGGTTATTTTCATTACTCACGACATGGGTGTGGTAGCCAATATCGCAGACCGCATCAATGTTATGTATGCAGGAAAGATCATCGAAAAAGGAACTTCCGAGGAAATTTTCTATGAGCCGGCCCATCCGTACACCCAGGCACTTCTGGCTGCAATGCCGGATCTGGAGACAGAAGAGACACTCGTAAGTATTCCGGGTGTTCCTCCGAATATGATCTATCCGCCGAAGGGCGATGCCTTTGCGGCAAGAAATAAATATGCATTGAAGATTGATTTTGAGCAAGAACCGCCGTTTTTTAAGCTCAGCGATACCCATTACGCAGCAACCTGGACTCTGCATCCCAATGCCCCGGATATTGAAATGCCGGAAGTTCTTAAAAATCGTATTAATCGCATGAAGGAGGGAAGAGCATGAGAAATGAAACAATGCCTCTTTTGGAAGTTGAAAACTTAAAAATGAGCTTTACCTCCGGAAAACGTGGAAAAAAAGTAACCGTCAATGCCATTGATGACAATTCCTTCAAAATTTATGAGGGTGAGACATTTGGTCTTGTTGGCGAGTCCGGATGCGGAAAGACAACAACGGGACGTACGATCATTCGCCTTTACAACCCGACGGAGGGCGTGATGCGCTTCCAGGGAAAAGAGATCAGTGGCCCGATGACGAAGGAACTCCGTCATTTTCTGACCGACAATATCGCAATGATCTTCCAGGATCCGATCGATTCCCTGAATCCGAGAATGACCGTCGAGGAGATCATTGGTGAAGGTTTAAAATACCGTGGAATGAAAAATCCAGAGGAGCGCCGCGAGATCGTCTATGATATGCTCAACAAAGTTGGTCTGACCCATGAGCATGCCAGCCGTTATCCTCATGAGTTCTCCGGTGGTCAGCGACAGCGAATTGGAATTGCGCGTGCACTGGTGGTAAAACCGAAGCTCATTATCGCGGATGAGCCGGTATCAGCGCTCGATGTATCGGTTCAGGCCCAGGTAATCAACCTGTTAAATGACTTAAAAGAGGAACTTGGTCTGACGATCATGTTCGTTGCCCATGATCTCAGCGTTGTAAAGTATTTCTCCACAAGAGTTGCGGTTATGTATTACGGAAAGATCGTAGAAATGGCTCCTTCTGAAGAACTGTACCGCCATCCGCTCCATCCGTATACAAGAGCATTATTGTCCGCGGTTCCGCAGCCGAATCCGCTGCTGGAGAAAACACGTCAACGCATTACTTATGACAAAGTTCGCGATCACATTGAAATGGATGAGCCGCGAATGATGCGGGAAATCCTTCCGGAACATTTTGTATATTGCAACAGCAAAGAGTTTGAACGTTATCAGTCGATGCTGTAAAGTCAATTACAGATCGGGTATATTAAATTCAATATGTTCCATAGAAGGATCCCCCAAACATAAAACTTCTATGGAACATATTTGATTTTTTGAGAAAATGTAGGATGTAAAACGAATTGATTTTATGAGGAAATAAGGATATTTACAAATACTGAATGACAATAGAGAATCTAAAATGGAAAGGAATGGGTGAAAGATGAAATTTACAGCCGTAGGCGATGCGCTCATCCAGAGAAGAATTCATAACGAGTTTGAAGGTTTCAAAGAACTTACACCTTTTATCATGCAGGGAGATGCCAGATTTTTTAATCTGGAAACGACGATTAATCGTGAGGGAGAGTGCTGTGCATCTGCATTTAGCGGGGGTACCTACCTGCGTGCGAATCCGGAAGTTCTGGATGATATGAAAAAATTTGGGTTTAATATGACCAGCTTTAATAATAACCACATCCTCGATTTTTCTTATCATGGTCTTGAATGTACAAGAACCGCAGTAAATGAACGCGGGCTGGTACATAGTGGTACAGGAAGAAATCTGGCTGAGGCATCGGCACCGCGATATCTGGATACGAAGAATGGGCGTGTTGCACTGATTTCTGTTAATACAACATTTGATCCATCCGCAATAGCCGGCGATCAGTCTCCGAGAGTGCCGGGGCGACCTGGCCTGAATGGACTGCGGATTGAAAAATCATTGCAGTTGACAAAAGAAGACCTGGAATGCATCAAACGAATTGCTAAAGAGTCTAATATCAATGCTGCGAAGGAAATTTCTCGAAAGGAAGGTTATTTACCGGATCTTGCGGAAGATCAGGCAACATTTGGTGACTTGAAATGTTATCTGGGCGAGACAAACAAACATGTGATGAAGATTCATTCCAGAGACATTGATCGTGTAAAAAAATCAATTTATGAGGCCAAACTTCAGGCAGATTATATTATGATGTCTGTTCATTGTCATCAAACGGGAGGAACTTCGAAAGAAAATCCGCCGGAGTTCTTAAGAGAGTTTGCGCATATGTGTATTGATGAAGGTGCTAATGCGATTGTCGGACATGGCCCGCATCTGCTTCGCCCGATCGAAGTATATAAGGATTCTCCTATTTTTTATTCTCTTGGTGATTTTATATTGCAACTTTACAATATCGAACTGGCACCAGAAGATTTCTTTGTAAAGCAGGGATTGACCTCTGCTTCTACGGTGCATGAGCTTCTGAAAAAACGTTCAAAAGATTTTACGCGTGGACTGATGACAGATAAGCGTATGTTCCAGACGGTAATTCCTTATTGGGAAACAGAAGGTACAAAGCTGACAAAATTAGAATTACTTCCGGTGGAGCTTGCAATGACAGGAAATCATTCGCAGATTGGTCTTCCAAGGCGCAGTGAGGGTCCGGAGATTTGTGAATACCTCAGGGAATTGTGCAAAGAATATGGTACTCAGATTGAACTGGGGAAGGATGGAAAACTGATCTGCAAGTGGTAGCAATGGCATGATAATGGCATGATAGAGGCAGTAGCAATGTAAAAAGTTGTGCAAATAGAAAGAAGGATTATATGGCATATTTGGAAATCAATTATTATTCAAAAGCGCTGAACTGTAGTGTACCGGTCAGTGTAATTTTGCCAGAAATAGCGAAATTAGAGCCTGGTGTGGGCGCTCCAAAGGTGGAGTCGTATAAAACTCTTTACCTGTTTCATGGACTCTCCAGTGACCACACCGCCTGGATGAGGAGGACCAGTATTGAACGCTATGCAGCAGAGTATGGAATTGCTGTTGTTATGCCGGAAGTGGGAAGAAGCTGGTATACAGACACCTGTTATGGAGCAAAGTATTTCACGTTTGTGACAGAAGAACTTCCGGAGGTTTGCCGCAGCTATTTTAAGGGAATGAGTGCAAGGCGCGAGGACAATTTTGTGGCAGGACTTTCGATGGGAGGATATGGTGCGGTAAAAGCGGCGCTGCACTGTCCTGAGAAGTATTTTGCGTGTGCCTCTCTTTCCGGCTCTTTGGACATTACTCGTAAAGGACGGGCGCTGAATTTGGAAGAGTGGCGTGCTATTTTTGATTTTAATCTGCAGGCGGGAGCTGAATTAGAAGGAACCGTGCATGATCTGTATCATTTAACACGTGTGAAAAAGAACGAGGGAATCCAATTTCCGAAATTTTATTTCTGGTGTGGAACAGAGGATATTTTGCTTCGCGTCAACCGGGAATATAGGGATCTGTTAACGGAACTTGGCGTGGAATATTATTATGAGGAATCCGAAGGTAACCATTCATGGAAGTGGTGGGATCTGCATATTCAGGATGCGCTGCGCTGCCTTCTTTCGTAGTGACTGTGAAAGTGGGAGAGGAGCTTGCAAAATCATACATCGAAAAGGTAAGTCTTTCTTCTCGACGTTCAGAAAAAATCACATAAAATTGAATAGGGAGACAACAAGAGATGAATCGAGAACATGTGAAAAACTTAGTTAAAAAATATGAAGAAACCGTAATAAAGCACTATCAGTGGTTACATGCACATCCGGAGCTTTCAAATTATGAGAAGGAAACCTCTGCTTATATTGCGGCGGAGCTTAGAAAAATGGGACTTAAGCCGATCGAACATATCGGTGGTTATGGTGTGATTGCGATGATCGAGGGAAAAGGACCAGGAAAATGTGTTGGTCTTCGCGCAGATATCGATGCACTACCGATGACAGAGGCTACGAATCTGCCGTATGCCTCCCAGAATCCGGGAGTTATGCATGCCTGTGGCCATGACGCACATGCTTCCATGTTACTAGGTGCTGCTTTGGTGCTGAATGAACTTCGTGATTCTTTTGACGGATCAATTAAGCTGATCTTCCAGCCGTCAGAGGAGAACTCCGCAGACAGCGGTGCAAAGAGAATGATCGCTGCCGGTGTACTGGAAAATCCGCATGTGGATGTCATGTTTGGACAGCATATCGATCCGACAAAAAATGTTGGTGTAATTTCTTCAGCGCCTGGACCGATTTCTGCTGCATCTGACCGTTTCTATATTACAATAGATGGAAAGAGTGCCCATGCTGCAAGACCTCATGCAGGTGTTGATGCCATCGCGGTCGGTGCACAAATTGTCTCTACGCTAAATACGATTGTTTCCAGAAATGTAGACCCGACAAAGAGCTCTGTTCTGACAATCGGTAAATTCGTAGGTGGTGACCGCTACAATGTACTTGCAGGACATGCGGAAATGGAAGGAACCTGCCGTAACTATTCTCCGGAAGTGCGTGCGATCGTGGAAAGAGAATGAGAGAAATTATAAACGGCGTAGCGGAAGGCATGGGTGCACACGCAGAGCTGAAGTATATTCACGGATTCTCTCCGCTGATCAATGATGCAGCAATGGTAGACCTTCTGCATGAAGTTGCATCCGATGTGTGTGGAGAGGAAAATCTTGTTATTCCGATGGTGCCAGGTATGGGAGGAGAAGATTTCTCCTTCTTTGCTGAAAAAGTACCTGCAGCATTTTATCGCACAGGCTGTCATAAAGAGGGAGAGCCTATTTGGCCTGCACACAATGAGCATATGGTAGTTGATACGGGTTGTTTTCAAATTGGAATGCAGGTTATGGTAAACTGTGCTCTTACTTATTTAGAGAGAAATTAGTAAGTGTGTGAAGAAGAATTATGCATTTCTCTATCAAGTTTGTGTCAAATGACAGTAAACGAACCGACAGTAGCAAGGATAACAAAGTCTCAAAAACATTTTTATAAACAAAAAAGCACTCCCTTAAACGTCAAAGACATTTGAGAGAGTGCATATTGTTTCATTTCCAACTATTCGCGAAATTGGAGTGTTTTCCGAATAGTTACGGTCACACAGTCAATTTCAACTTGTAATCTCTCAATGTCAATTCCTCAGATGTCTTATTTCTAATCGAGACTAAAGTATTGTATTCGGTCTGAGCTACAGCGAGCTTTGTGACATATCCTACATCACGCTCGCTCATTCGCTCATACCACTTTAAATCATGTTCGAGCTTCTTAATTCGCTCGTGTATTGCTTTATGTAATGACATCAACTCGATGTCCGTCAGATCCTTTAAATCCATTTCCATTCTCCGCAAATATATCCTTTGGGTTTGGACGTTCTCCGGTAACTACGGAGCGCCATCCATTTTTAAACACAACTGGCTTTTCTTCAATAATCTTACCGTCCGTATAGTGAAGAATCTTATTGAAACGTCTGACAAATGCTAACCAGAGCAATTCATTGCTGCCATGTATGTCTTTATAATGTCCACCAAGCGGAATGTTGGCAATTACATATACTTTCGTATAGCAAGCCCATTTATTATTAAATCTGCAAGGCATTTCAAACGGATAACCTTCTAAGCACTTGTTCATAAGCGTGACCGGGAGAGAAGAGAAGAACTCGTCAAACAAAATCACGTCCTGACCGCCATATCCGTCAAACGGATGATTATAATCTGAAACACGATATACATTTTCAAATCCATGCTCATTCAGTACACTGTAGGTCTTTCCGGAACCCGGGTCTCCCCAGATATATGTGACATCAAGATTGCGCATCTCTTTCGAGAACTTAACCGCATTAATCGCTTGCCTGACGCGTTCGATATCTCTCAGATTGAGCATATAACCCGCACCTTGTTCGAGAATCTCGTAATCGGTCATACCTTGCTTAATCATGTCATATAAATCTTCGAGATCATTACGCTGACCTTGACGCTCAACTGGCATTTCGCCAAACTCTTCGAAAGTGCCATCTACGCGAGTATCGGACTTCTTGTCATTTGCCCATTTACCGGACTTTGTGACATAATCCTTAATCTGTAAGCAAGTGCCTTTTCCCATGTCGATATGAGCCATGGGAAACGCTTTTTTGATTGTGGAAAATCTGATTGCTGACTTACCATACAGAAAAATATGAGTATGATATGTGCTATCTTCAAGACCGATTTCATCGGCCATACACCAGTAGGTTACCGATTTCAACTCAGACATAATCGATATGATCTGATCGTGATCTACGTTATGGTCTGCCGGATTGTTAATTGTCAGCAACCACTTTCTACACTGAGTATCTTTTGTTGCCATATTGTTACCACCTTCCCTTTGTGATAACGGTGTAGATGGGATTCGAACCCATGTCCATTGTCTCTTAGTTTTTACGTGCACTCACTGCTTTTTCCGCTAAGCTACTACACCAGATATATTCAGAATTTAAAAATGCGACAGCGACTTTTGCGACAAGCCCTCATGTCGCACCGGAAACCCTTGATTTTAAAAGGTTTGTTGGGGTTTTTTGGCTTTGCGACAGAAGTCGGCGGTAATACTAAGCGCCGACACCGCTGCGCGTCCAGAGATTTCCGTGATTCGACCCCGTAGGCGCCACTACGGTGCTTCGTCAGCTTCAACGCATTCGGAGCATCGCTTTGCGATACACGCGAACGTGTTGAACTGACTACACACCTATCACGAGTAAGCGTAGGCACCTAAACAGGCGGGCGCCCTAGGCGGTCAAAGAAACGGGGGAATTACAGGGGAGCCTTATTTACTGGCGGATTCCGCTGGTAACTTCTCGACCGCGGCAACATAGCCACGGTTGTTGTATTCGATATTTACCATATCGCCCGGATTGATAGACGCAATAATGTCGGCGCCTAAATTGTCAGAGATGAAGATCGGGGAGACAGCGTTGCCGTACACCTCAGAATCCTTAAACACAGTGTGAAGTTCCACACCCTTTACCGGAAGATTGGTTCTTTTGCTTGTATAGCTGATTTTCTTGATACCTAATACCTTATACTTCATTTAATTTTCCTCACTTTCTTTCTTTGCTTTATCAACAATTGCATATACTTTACGCTTAAACTTATACCACTGGACAACCATAGAAATCAGGTACTCCAGGCAGTCAAGAACGGACATGACTCCGACAACAGACAAGCCCAGACCAACGGCGGTCTCAGCACTGCATCTTGTAAGCAGATACACCACGACCGCGGACAACGGCCAGAATATAAGCGGCGCGCATGACGCATTTAATATATCTAAGATTTTTCTCATATTGTTAAACCTCTTTCATGTTATAGGGAAGGTTGACACCCCGAAGGGTGCCGACCTTATTTACTTTTAGACTGGATATATCTGAGGTAACGACGATATGTATCATCATCAATGCAACCAAGACGCCAGATAACGAATAAACGTTCAAGCT
>JAFUMF010000102.1 GCA_017482945.1 Lachnospiraceae bacterium | reverse complement strand
TGCCCTGTTTTACAAGGTAGTCGATTGTCTCTTCGATTGTATCGTTTACA
Source organism: Lachnospiraceae bacterium (assembly GCA_017482945.1). GTDB lineage: Bacteria > Bacillota > Clostridia > Lachnospirales > Lachnospiraceae > Pilosibacter. Next base: position 17,378 of record JAFUMF010000102.1, on the reverse strand, counting down.
GAACCCATAGCAACGATTACGTGCTCAGCATCAGCTGCGCCGTAGTAGTTGAACAGTTTGTAATCTGTACCGATCTTAGCATTAACCTTGTCCATGTACTCCTGAACGATGCCCGGAAGAGCGTCATAGTTGGAGTTAGCTGCCTCTTTAACCTGGAAGAAGATATCCGGGTTCTGAGCGGAGCCTCTCTGGTGCGGGTTGTTCGGGTTTAAAGCTTTCATACGGAACTCATGGATAGCGTCCATATCAGCCATCTCTTTGAGATCTTCATAATCCCATGTTTCGATCTTCTGGATCTCGTGGGATGTACGGAAACCGTCGAAGAAGTTGATGAAGCAAGCTTTACCTTTGATTGCTGCAAGGTGAGCAACCGGTGTTAAGTCCATAACTTCCTGTACGCTGGACTCACAAAGCATAGCAGCACCAGTCTGACGACAGGCATAAACGTCAGAGTGATCACCGAAGATGTTCAGAGCTGCTGCTGCGATAGCACGAGCGGATACGTTGAATACGCCCGGAAGCTGCTCACCAGCGATTCTGAAGATGTCCGGAATCATAAGAAGAAGACCCTGGGAAGCTGTGTAAGTTGTTGTTAATGCACCAGCCATAAGGGAGCCGTGTACTGCACCAGCTGCACCAGCCTCAGACTGCATCTCTGTAATCTGAACCTGCTGTCCGAAAATGTTTGTTCTTCCGTCAGTAGCCCACTCATCTGTAGCCTCAGCCATCGGAGAAGAAGGTGTGATCGGGAAGATAGCTGCCACGTCAGTAAATGCATATGAAGCATGAGCTGCTGCGTGGTTACCATCCATGGTTTTCATTTTTCTTGCCATAGTTGATTTTCCTCCTATAAAGTGTATAAATAAAAAATTATTTATAAAACCAGTCCCCCCATTTATACACAGGGATACCTATATACTATTATAGCAATTTCTCTGAAAAATGCAAATGATAAACGAAAGATTTTGGTACAAAATTATGAACAATTTTAGGTGTTTGTTTTTCCCATTCCATATTATGAATAGGATTCCGCATCATGAAATCTCTTTTTCTCTTTCCAATTCACATATGGAGATCCGTTTTTTTATTGAAAAAAAATATCATCAGTCGTGGTTCAACTGATGACATTTTTATATTTATTCTGTTTTTCGTTCATTAACCGATCGGAGAAATCAGACCGACGCCTCCAGGAGACGCATTTGTCTCTGCCGACTGTATGCCAGGACCAACACTTACTGCAGAGCTCTGTGTGGACTGCACACCAGGGCCAGGAGCCGGGGATGTCATATCGGCCGGACTCTGCGGAACAGAAGAACCAGGTCCGGTAACGGATCCCGGTGCTGCACTTGTGGACGGTGCGATCATATCGCCAGGGCCCACATTCTGTGCGGAACTGGACGGCTGTGTAGTTCCACCCGGATTCTGGGTTCCCGGTGTAACCGCAGCTGTTGTCTGCTGTGTGGATCCCGGGCCGGAAACAGCTTCTGTTGTTGGCTCTGTTGTCTCATTTACGCTTCCCGTCTCTGAGCTAACTTCTCCAGAACTGCTCTCGCCCTCTGTAGGCACGACAACACCGGAAGTGTTTCTCTTGATAGTCGCAGGTTTTCCGTTATAAGTACTGTTGTGAAGAACGATTTCTTCGATCACAACTCCATCTTTCTTTGTTACCAAATTGGTCACCCATCTGCTTCCAGGAGTCGCTGCCTTTACTTCCACTTCGACGTCTAATTCCAGTGTCGGATCTTCTTCATAGACCGGCTCCGGCGGATCCAGTTCTTTGACTTTCGTGGAAACCATGGATAAGGTCACGCCTTCTTCCAGGATCGGATTTCCGTATACTGATATGGTCAGCTTCTGGTTGGAGAAGCTTGTCTTAATACCAACTGCAGTTTTGGAGTTATTGATAAATTTCATATCCGGACCGCTGTATCCGTCATAGCTTACCATGGCATCCTCACCAGGAGTCACATAAGACGGCTCGTAGCTGTGGGCATGGCGCTCAGTTGTTTTCAATCCTGAAAATACGACTGCATTATACAGTGTGGAAGAAACCTGGCATACACCACCGCCCGGCTCCTCCACGAGAACACCGTTTACATACGCACCGGCTGCCTGATAGCCTTTTTCCGGTGTACGGTTTCCAGTGGTCAGGTTGAAGGAAAACTCCTCGCCCGGCTGAATGATCATTCCGTTGAGCGCTTCGGAAGCAATGCGGATATTCTCATTTCTTGCCTTATTGGAGGTTGTTGTTGTCGTATAAGTTCCGAGACGCTTGAAGCTCGCTTTCGCTTCTGCCTCGGTGATCTCCGGCTGCACTTCTGTGGCAGTCGCTTCGATCGTCTTTGCATAGTCCCCAGATTCAACGGCTGCTAAAATTGCAGCTGCCAGTGTTTCGCGGTCAATGAGAGTTCCGACTTTGGCACCGGCAAATTTGAATTCTCCGGTCGCTTTATCATAGGATTCAATGGAACCGTTTTTCGGCTGAACGTCCCAGGCTGCTGCGAGACTTTCCACACTTGCATTCACCTGCTCCTCAAGACCATCTGCAGTTACTTCATAGGTTCCTGCCTCTGCCTTGTCGAACGCTTCTTCCAATACAAGATCCACGTTATATGCCATCAGATTATCCAATGCCTTTGTATCGCCGTTGTAAGACACGTTCATATCCCAGCCCATGGCCGCAAGGATCTTTCCCCGCGCCTCAGACTTCGTCAGTCCGTTGACCGAAATCCCGTTGACTACGATTTCTGCATGAACCTCTGTCTCCGGCTCCGCGGTCGTCTCCGTAGACGGTCCGGATTCACCAGACTCATCCTTGGAACATCCCTTCAATCCAACTGCAATGCAGAGCACCACGATAACAAGCGCGATACCGATCAGGATCAGTTTTGCAAAATCCGGGCTCTGACGGCGGCGTTTCCGTCTCCGGTTGGTTCCGGTGCTTCGTCCCGCTGTACTCACACTGTTGGAATTTCTTGCATTCTTCACGGCGGCCACGCGGTCAGCACTTGTCTTTTGAGAAGAGCTGCGGCCGGAAGCGGTACTGGTTTTTGCCGATCCTGTGCGGCCGGCACTGCTTCTTGAGGTTGCCGTAGGTCTCCGTCCTGTTTTATTTCTGTTTGTTTCACTCATTATAATCTCACCTTTGAATTTGTGTCAAAAAACATGATATGGGGGTTACCCGTACACTAGTATAGCACAAATAGTGGAAAATGGAATAACATATTTCTTAAATTTCTTTTCCAATCTTGTTAAATATGATAAAATCATAACTGGCAGCCAGAGAAACTGCCAGAAAGAGGAAATCATATGAAATCAGATTATAAATATATCGACCTTCATGTCCATTCGACGGCATCCGACGGCTCCTTTACGCCGACTGAGGTAGTCCAGATGGCCAATGACGCAGGAATGATCGCCATCGCACTTACTGACCATGATACCGTATCAGGAATTTCCGAGGCCATCGAGGCCGCCGAAGACCTGGACCTTCAGGTCGTACCTGGTGTTGAACTGTCCTGCATCTATAAAGAAAAAGAAATTCACATTCTAGGCCTCTACATCGATCACAAAGACGAGGCACTGAATAGTTTCCTTACAGAAACTGCAAGAAAACGTGCCGCACGAAACGAGGAAATGCTCGCTGCATTCCGCGCGGATGGATTCGATATTACGATGGACGACCTGTTACACGGAAATTCAAAGACCACGATCACCAGGGCCCACTTTGCCCGCGCGCTTGTTGAAAAAGGCTATGTAACATCTCCAGACCAGGCATTTAAAAAATATCTGAATCCGGACCGTCCTTATTATCGGAAACGTGAGGTCATTACACCGGAAGAATCCATTCAGGCGATCCGAAATGCCGGTGGTTTTCCGGTCCTTGCCCATCCATGCCAATATAAACTCGGATGGAAAGAAACGGAGGAATTGATCCTTTATCTTCAGTCGGTCGGACTTCGCGGTCTGGAATGCTTCCACTCTTCCAACAATCAATATGAGAGCGGAAAACTGCGCATGCTGGCAGATAAGCATGCCCTCGCGATCACCGGCGGCTCCGATTTTCACGGTGCAGCAAAGCCGGATATCAAGATCGGTACCGGCCGCGGCGGATTAAAAGTTCAGGCATATTATCTCGATGTAATTAAGCTTGCAATGTTTTTCGGATAAGTTCCCGAATCTTTGCGGAGAGAGCGGCCGCAAGTTTGTGGTCGCTCCCACCCGTTGTCACTCCGATCACCACATCTCCATCCTTGATCAGGCCAGGGAAATAAAAATCACAGTGTTCTTTTTTGGCAGAATCATTGACCGGAATACCGGCTTCCCTGCAGTCCTTTACCACCTGAAAATTCACATCTTCATTGGCGGCCGCCAGTACAAACACCGGTCGTTCCCGGCCGGTCAGGTATTTTTTCTCATAAATCCCCTGTGTCCAGCCAACCTTCTCCTGACGCCAAAGCTGTTCCATTGTCTCGCCAAGTTCAGGCGAAACCACATGGATCTCACAGTCAAACTCCAACAAAGAATTCACTCGCCTTGCAGCCACAGTTCCGCCGCCGATCACAAGAACAGTCTTTCCCTCCAGATTTACAAACAAAGGAAAATATGCCATCGTTACAGCTCCTTCAAATAAAGATCCGTCAGGGAATATCTGACATTGCCTTCATAGCCTCTCACAGTTTCTGCCATGGAAAGCGAATTGAGGACTGCTTCTTCCGTTGCCTCTCCCACTGCTTCAAACACCTCATCGATCATGTTTTCGTTCAGCTGTTTTACGGCAACAACACCGGCCTCTTCCTGGTATCCATACCGGTTTCCTGTGGAAAATCCCAGCATAATATCGCCGCTTCCATGTCCCATATAGGAACCGCAGCGTGAAAGGCCAACACCGGCTCTCTTGATGATCCTCTTTAACTGACGGTCAGATACCGGAAGATCTGTTCCAATGACCATCATAATGGAGCCCTCATCTTTCTTTGCCTCCTCCATTCTCTCAAGAAGGAAGGTTCCCATTGGCTTTCCATTCAGGACAAAGTTTTTCGTTTTACCAAAATTGGACTGGACGAGAACACCAATCGTATAGGTCTCATCACCGATTTTTACCAGTCTTGACGCAGATCCGATTCCACCTTTCATTCCAAAGCAGGTGGTACCCTTTCCTGCGCCCACATCGCCTTCCTCAAAATCTGTCTTCGCAGACTCTATGGCCTCAAAGACCTCTTTTGTTCCGATCACGCGCTCTGTAATTTTATTGAGACTGGCATCGTTGCACTCACCGACAACGGTATTGATCGAGGTAACTTTCACGCCTTCCCTTTCGCATCTGGTGACCATGTACTCCACCAGCGCGTCCTGCACTCTGCCCACATTCAGTGTGTTGGTCAGTGCGATGGGCGTCTCCAGAGTCCCCAACTCCTCGATCTGCGGAATTCCGGCAGTCTTTCCATAGCCATTGTGTACGAAAGCAGCTGCAGTCAATTTATTGGCGAACATATTGTCTTCGCACGGCATGATCACTGTCACACCAGTCTTATGCTCGTCCGTGTCCACCGTATAGTGTCCCACTGTAACGCCTGGGACATCTGTGATTTTATTCAACGCTCCTGTTTCATGGGTCCCTATCAAAATGCCATATTCTCGGATTCTTTTTTTCATTTTTTTGTTTTCCTCCGCTAAATTCCGATTTCCGTGTCTCCATATTTCATAAAAAGGCGGCGAAACTTTGTTAAACTTTTATCCAATTCGCCGATTGTTTTTTCTTTCACAATCTGTTATCATACAAATCGTTCAATGACTAGGCACGATAAAAGCCTTTTTCATTCAGGATGGTGCAGACGGTTTCTTCGTCCGCGAAGAAGGTTCCCTGTGCCATCTGAGGACTTCCGCCGCCTCTTCCTGACAGCAATGCATTTAACTCCTTGGAGAAGAGGCGCATATCCTCGTTCTGACTTCCCACAATGTACAGGAATCCCCCCTCCCTATTTCCTGACAGGGCGAGGATCGTTTTTCCCTTTTTTTCTTCAAGGATTCGGTTCACCAGTTGTCTTAAATGCTGTGCACCGAATTCTTTTTCTATTACATAAATATTGTTGTCACTTTCTTCCATTCCCGCAACTTTCTGTTCGATCATTCCACGGTAACACTCGGAAAGTTTTTCCTGGAGCTTAGAGATTTCTCCCTTCATCTTGTCCACCGCCGCAGAGATCTCTGTCGGCTTTGCGGAGAGCATCACAGAAATCTTCTGTACCTCTTCTCTCTTCTTCTCATAATCGGCCATGGCTCGCTTTCCACAGAGAAGAGAAATTCTTACACCACCTTTGTAGTGGATCATGGAGAGGAATTTTACAAGACCGATCTCACCGGTACGTTTCACATGGGTTCCGCAGCATGCGCAGACATCTCCGCCCGGGATTTTCACAATACGGACATCTCCGGTCAGTTCTTTTTTACTTCTGTAATCCAGTGCATCCAATTCCTCCTTTGGCGGAAAATCAGCGTAGATCTCCCGGTTATCCCAGATAATATCATTGGCCTTTTTCTCAATTTCCATCAGTTCATCCCACTCGATGAGACCGTTGAAATCAATGGTAACTTCCTCCGCGCCCATGTGGAATCCCACGTTATCATAACCGAAGCGCTCATGGATCAGTCCGGATACCAGATGTTCGCCGGAATGCTCCTGCATGTGGATAAAGCGGTTGTCCCAGTCGATGGTTCCGCACACCTTTTCCCCAACGGTAAGAGGCGCCTCCAGATAGTGGGTCACAATTCCGCCTTTTTCATGGACTTCAAGAACCTTCACGCCTCCCAGCACACCGGTGTCAGTCGGCTGTCCGCCGCCCTCCGGATAAAATGCTGTCTGGTCGAGAACTACCTCATATCCCTTTTTTCCCTTTTCGCAGGACAGAACGGTCGCCTCAAATTCTCTGATATATGGTGAATCATAATATAACTTTTTCATATTGCTGCTCCTTTAATTATTCTGAAATCCAGTATACCATTTTTCTCTCCAATTCACAATTAGAACCTGGGAATCCTTCCTCTGCTCGCCAGCAATAATTTTTTTGCAAAATCAGGAAATTTTGCCAAGCATCCCCACATATGATGGAGTGTAAACAAAATTCTTTGGAGGATTTAACAATGAGTGATTTAGCTGCAACAAACTGTGGATGTGGATGCGAGAACAACAACAATAACTGCGGATGTGGAAACATCATTTGGATCATCCTGCTTCTTAGCTGCTGTGGTGGCTGGGGACATAACAATTCCGGATGCGGTTTTGGAAATGACAACTGCATTTGGATCATCTTAATCCTTTTCTGCTGCGGCGGCTGGGGCAATAACAACGGCTTCTTCTGCTAATTACTTCACCTTTGGGGCGGGAATATCCCGCCCATTTTTTTAAGAAGATACTCCCCCCAGAGCTACTGTTCCTTCTTTTCAGAGCGTTCCTTCTCATTTATTTCCTTATCTCCGGTACTGAACCTCTCTACCACTCCACGTTCCTGCTTTCCGGCTCGATAGTACCGTCCGTCTCTCATCCCAGTTTTTCTCTTCTCCTTCTCACATTCCTCATCGATCTCATAGACACTGTTTCCTTCTATAATTAAGCGAGTTGCCATTGCCATCAACCTCCTTATATCTGTCATAATATTCCGCAAATGCAAACAAGTTCCTTTTTCGGATCAGTCATTTTCTCATTTTTCTCTGCATATATTTCAACCAGTAAAAGGAGGCCCAACATGAACGAACGCGATTTAAAATTGACTGATTTAGATTATGCAATTGCAGACCACCACATCCAGATGCTGAAGGCAGCCATTCCATATATGGAAATCCCGCAGCAGCGCACATTCTCCCTGTTCGTGAAATGGAACGAGTTAAAAAGGACCATGGACTTTTTCGAAGAAAACGACATGGGCATGATGAGTGTCTGCTCCCTGGACCGAGGACATACGTCCGCCACAGACATGCTGGAAGCAGTAAAACCCTATGCAAATCAAAAGGAACAAGAGCTGATCGACATGATGTCGAGACTGATCGCCAACCGCCAGAACCGATCCGGCCGTTCACCATTCTCCATGGATCAGCTTCTCTCCATCCTGCCGCCGGAACAGCAGTCCCGTTTCGAAACCATCCAGCTTGTCATGCAGACACTGGGACAAATCTAGGAGGTACTATTATGAATCAGCATCATACAGAACAACGCTTCAAGAATGACGACCGGCTCTCTCAATTGGACCCGGAGCGTCTTTCTGCTCTCATGGCCTTTGCGAAGGAATTATCTGATGCGCCCAAGGAACAGAAAATGACCACCTTCCTTGCGATCAACAAACGGGCATCGGAGGGCAAGATTTCCTTTACCCCTGAGGAAAGGGACCTGCTGATCTCTGTCCTCACCGAAAATATGTCGGAGGAAGAAAAAAAGCGGGTAGAACTCATAAGAAACCTCGCTTCCAAACTCTCCGGTCCTCGAACATAGCCAGAAGACGTCAAAAAGAGCGCAGATCGTCATATACACCATCTGCGCTCTTATCTTTTGTAATCAAAGCATACATCTACATATTTTCCAGTGATTCCAGATCGCCTGCAATCATAATTCTCGTATTCTGATCAATGGACTGGATCATCATCCGAAGATTATCCTCCGGCATATGAATTCCGCTGAGTACATCATCATTTGATTCGTGCTGCTGGCAGTTCACCACAAGTGACGGACAGGAGCTATAATCATCTTCCGGATTCAAGATCATTCCATAATGGGAATAGGCTTTCAGTCCTTCCAGATTTACGGCACGTTCCGGTCTCTCATAGGATTTCTCCACAGAAAAAATCGTACCATACTGCTCACTTTCCGGATCGACGGACCAGTAATCGGCCGGAGACAGATTCCGATACGGAAGCAGACTTCCCGGGTTCGCTTTCGTTCCGAACGTACTTACAGGCGTATACACTCCGTACACTTCCTCCTTCTCGAATATCCCTCCACCGGAGATAAAGCAATCCACAGAGAAAATCTCCTGCCACTCTCCGTCCATATCTTTTGAAAAATAAGACAGTCTTGATTTCCCGTTCAAGCGGTTCTGCGCCGCGATCAGCTTTCTTCTTTCCGATTCCGTCATTTTCTCACTTTCCAGACCCGGGATTGCCTCTGTATCTACTTTATCCAGATTGTTGATCACAAGGATCAGGCTCTTGGCCTCTCTTGCAATTCCCAAATCCTCGATCCACTGACCTTTATCCTGCTTTGTTCTCCAACTAATATCCGATGGGATATCAGAATCCCACTCAAAATCGTCATCCAGCGTGATCGTTTCCACAACCGGAACAGTCTCTGCTGCAAATGTCTGCATCGTACATACGATCATCGAGACCGCAAGCATCATTGTCGTAAAAAATCTATTGAAATGCTTTCGCATCTATGAATTCCCCTTCAGTTTATCAGAATCTTTTTTTGCTTTTTAACATTCTAGCATATTTTGTCCGGTTTGTCACGAAAAAATGGTCCTGCAGGCAAAGCCTACAGGACCGATTAGTTTTAAGTATTTTATGCTTTCAGATATTTCTCGAACCAATCATACATTTCTTTCATTCTGCGGATTCTGTGTGTTGGTTTACCGGAACGGGACAGTTCATGGTTCTCGCCATGGAACAGGCACATTCTTGTCTCAACGCCGAAGAATTTCAGTGCGGAGAACATCTGGATCGCATCGCCCATCCAGCAGCGGTAGTCTTCGTCAGACTGGATGAAGAGAGTCGGAGTCTTTGCCATGTTCGCATATTTTAACGGAGAATGTGTCCACATCTTATCCGGGGAACTCCACGGATCTGCCTTGATCTGATCCATGTTGAAGTAGTAACCGATATCTGTGGTCATGCACTTGGATACCCAGTTGGAGATGGATCTCTGGGAAGCAGCAGCTGCGAAACGAGTTGTGTTGCCGATGATCCAGTTTGTAATGTAGCCGCCGTAGGAACCGCCCATAACACCGAGGCGTTTCTCATCGATCTGCGGGTACATCTTTAATACTTCATCAGTCACTGCCATTACATGGTCGAAGTCTACGCTTCCGTGTCTGCCGGAGAGATCTGCGAATGCATTGCCGCGGCCGTCACTTCCTAACGGGTTTGTATAGAATACAAAGTAGCCTTCGTTTGCGAAGAACTGCATCTCATGGAAGAATACAGAACCGAAGATTACTCTCGGACCACCGTGGATCGTTAAAAGACCCGGATATGTCTTGGTCGGATCATAGTTTGCCGGCTTCATTACATAACCATCCAGCTCGCATCCCTTGTATGTAAATGTGAATTCCTCGATCGGGCAGATGTTTCTCTCAGCAAGAAGCGCGTCGTTGAAGGAAGTTAATTTCTTCTCTTCTTTTCCGTCGAAGCTGTAGATCTCAGAAAGACCAAGATCACGCATTGCTGCAAAGTAGATCATATCGCCTGCCAGGCAGAAGTTGTTGATGGAACCCTGTCTGTCGATCAGAGTCTCACAGTTACCATTCTCATCAAAACGTCTTAATACGGTATTCTTTCTTGTTGTAGAAAGGGAATACATATATTTGTCATCATGAGCCTTATCAGCGCCGTCAGAGAATTTCACATCACTGCCCACAGTATTATGAATGCTGTCGTCATAATCAGCAAGGAATTTCACCTCACCGTTCTCGATCGTATAAAGCTTGCAGTTTTCGTTGCAGCCGTAAAGCTTCATATCAGAACCGAAGAAGATCACTTTGCCGTTTAAGATGCAAGCGTATTCAATCTTCATATCCTTCTGCTCTACCAGCACTTCTGTTGTGCCGTCAGTTAAGGAATAGGATTTAAGGCCCTGGTATAAGCCTTTCTTTTCTGTGTAGAGATTGCCAACGTAAAGAACCTTGTCACCTTCTACCCAGTAACCTTCGATATTCTCGTAATCTTCACTTACGATCTTCTCTTCGCCTGTCTTCATATCATAAATAGAAAGACGTGCTCTCTTCTTATTTACGATACCCTGACCATTTGCCCAGAACGGAAGCTCATCGAATACTTCGTAATCTTTCTCTTCTTCCCAGGCTTTCTTGGCAGCTTTCTTCTCTTCGTCGTTCATGTTTGCAAAATCCGGCTTGTTGTAGTCGTATTTTACAGTCATAACAAGCTTATCGCCTGCTTTTTTCATTTTGGAAACGGAACGCGGTACAGCAAATGCGAACTGAGCTTCACCACCACTGATGTTGATCGTGTAGAAGCAAGTCCAGTCTTCGCCGCTCTTTACTTTCTCAGCATATGCCTTGTCACGGCTGGATGTAAACATCACAGTCTCATTGTCGAGCCAGATGAAGTTTCTCTCCTTCTTACCGCTTGTGAGCTGTTTGTACTCACCGGTAGCTGTGTCCATTACCCAAAGGCAGGAATCATAGCAGTTGTCTTTCTCATTCACATTGACAACCGGAATAATACCGTGCTTTCCATCCGGAGATGTAACGATATTGGTCGGATAATGGTAGAACGTAAAGTCATTGATTCCAATGTTCTTCATAATAAATACCCCCATGCATTTCATTCATTAAAGTTACACGTTTTTTATGACGTCGGGTCATCTTGTGTCCATTCTAACACAAAAGTATCCCTTAAGTAAACTAACCTTAGAGAAAATTGTATTACTCTTCGTAGTGAGCGTCACCGAGCCAGTGGGATGCACCCTTGTGAAGTCTGAATCCCTTAAGATCCGCACGAACACCTACGTTATCGTCTTTATAATAGAGCGGTACCCATGGACAAAGGTCGTGAAGTCTGAACTGAAGCTGCTTATAGAGCTCCATACGTTTTTCGTTGTCGCCTTCTACCTGAGCCAGTTCGATCAGACTGTCCACTTCCTCATCCTTTAACCACGAACGGTTGCCTGTCGCTCCCCAGTTATCAGAGTGGAACAGAGGGAATGTAGAGCTATCCGCATCAAAGGAGGAGTTGGACCAGCCAAGTAAGAACATCTCATGATCACCGGTTGTAAGAATTTCAAGCAATGTCCCCCACTCATACGTGCTGATCTCAACATTGATACCGATCTCAGCAAGCTGCGCCTGCACGATCGTAGCAGAACGGATTCTTGTATCACCACTTACAAAAATGGTACAGTCAAATCCCTCCGGGTAACCGGCTTCCGCCATAAGTCTCTTGGCCTCAGCAATGTTTACTTCATAGGAGGAAACCTCATCTGTCCAGCCCGGTATCATAGAATTGATATAGGAATTGGCAACGGTTCCGCGACCCTCGATGATCGTGTCAATAAACACCTGTTTATTCAGAGTCATGTTGATCGCCTTACGAACACGTACGTCTGAGAATTTCTCTTTCGAAGTGTTCATGCCAACATACTCGATGAACGCAGATGGCTGGGATAAAAGCTCCACATCCGGGTTCGATTCTACGTCTATACAGTCGATCGCATCCACGTTCCAGACAATATCAACTTCGCCATTCTCAAGAGCGATCGTACGGGCAGTGCCTTCCGGGATCACGCGCACTTCGATGGAAGTGGCGATCGGGGCCTCTTTCCAGTAGTTCTCATTCCGGACCAGTGTATAGTGATCATCAGGAATCCACTCCTTCACCAAGAATGCACCGGAACCCAGACAGGAATCGGCGGTTCCATATTGATCGCCGGCAGCCTCCACATATTCCTTGGAAAGAATGCAGAGACCTGTATCAGTTGTCTTTGCAAGGAACGGCGCATACGCGCTCTTTAAATTCATCTGAACGGTATGCTCATCAATCACTTCTACGGTGTCAACGGCTGCCACATCCGATTTGGTCTCTTCCGATTCCATCGCACGCTCATATGTGAACTTCACATCCTCAGCAGTCAGCGGTGTTCCGTCAGAAAAGCAGGCATTTTCATAAAGCTTAAATGTGTAGATCGTACCATCTTCCGAAACTTCGAAGCTTTCTGCCAGGTCACCAACGAGTTCGCCGTCATCATTTACTTCCATAAGTGTATTATAAACGTGGTTCATGAATACAGAAGAAGTCGTATCATTCTGGTTTGCCGGGTCCATCGTCACGATATCAGATTCCATTGCCACAACAATATCCGTGTCCGGAACTGCGGCATCAACCGATCCGCTCCCGGCTTCTGTACTCATGGAAGAACCACCATTACATGCTGTAAGCATGAAACTCATCGCCACAGCTGTTACAATTGCTGCAGCCTTTGTCATGCTTGTTTTGCTCATGATATGTAATCCTCCTTTTACGAGATATTCCCTTTAAACGTATCATACACAGTCCAAAAAGTCCACCTTATTTTCCATGCAAAAAAAGATTCTTTTTACCCTCATCGATCATACAAAGATCCCCGAAAAGCATGATGCCTTTCGGGGATCGGATTCACAAATGATTATTTTGCAACGATATTTACGATTTTCTTCGGTACATAAATTTCCTTGATGATATTGCCGGAAAGTTTGCCTGCAACTGCTGCTTTACCAGCCTCGATCGCATCTTCCTTGGAAATATCTGCCGGTACCATGATAACGGCTTTTGTCTTGCCGTTGATCTGTACAGCGATCTCGATCTCGTCATCCTTCATTGCCTCAGCGTCATATGCTGGCCAGGATCCGTGGAATACGCTGTCTGTACCGCCAAGTTCACGCCACAACTCCTCACCGATGTGCGGTGCGAACGGAGCAAGAAGTGTAACAAATGTCTTTAATGTCTCTTTATCGATACCGCCTGTCTTCTTTGCAAGGTCGATGAGCTTGTTGTTGTACTCCATGAAGCCAGCAACAACCGTATTCAGACCAAATGCCTCGAATCTTGTCTCGATATCGTAAACCAGTTTGTGGCGAAGCTTGATCATCTCTTTTGTCGCCTCGATGTCCTTATCCTTGCTGTCCATAACCAGGTTATAGAAACGGTTCAGGAATCTTGCAACACCTTCGATACCTCTGTCGTCCCACTCAGCGTCTAACTCCGGCGGACCAACGAAGAGCTCGTACATTCTCAGAGCGTCACAGCCGTAATCTCTTACAAGATCATCCGGGGAAACTACGTTTCCTTTGGACTTACTCATCTTGATACCATTCTTACCAGTGATCATACCCTGGTTGAACAGCTTCTTAAACGGCTCATCAAAATCAACAACGCCGATATCGTATAAGAATTTTGTATAGAATCTGGAGTAGAGAAGGTGAAGTACTGCATGCTCAACGCCGCCAATGTACATATCAACCGGTAAGTACTTGTTTGCTTTCTCTTTGGAAACCAGTTCATTGTCGTTCTTGCTGTCTACATAACGTAAGAAGTACCAGGAAGAACCTGCCCACTGCGGCATGGTGTTTGTCTCACGTTTTGCCGGAGCGCCACAGCACGGACATGTTGTATTTACCCACTCATCGATCGCTGCAAGCGGGGATTCACCGGTACCTGTCGGCTGGTAGCTCTCTACCTCCGGCAGTGTAAGCGGAAGCTGATCTTCCGGAACCGGTACGTTACCACAGTTCGGGCAGTGGATGATCGGGATCGGCTCGCCCCAGTAACGCTGACGGGAGAATACCCAGTCACGAAGCTTGAAGTTCTCAGTCTTCTTACCGATGCCCATCTCTTCGATCATGATCGGAGCTTCTTTCTTCAGGTATGCGGACTCCATGCCATTCCACTCACCGGAGTTGATCATGGTGCCGCTTGCCTCTGTGTAAGCCTCTGTCATGTTTTCGATCTCAACGCCATCTTTTGCGATGACCTGAATGATCGGAATATCAAATTTCTTAGCGAATTCAAAGTCACGGTCGTCATGAGCCGGTACGCACATGATCGCGCCTGTACCGTAATCAGCAAGTACATAGTCAGACAGCCAGATCGGTGTCTTTGCGCCGTTTAACGGGTTGATCGCATAGGAACCTGTGAATACGCCTGTCTTTTCCTTGCCCTGGAGACGGTCTACGTTGGATCTCATGGAAGCATCGAAGATGTACTGTTCTACTGCTTCTCTTGTCTCATCTGTTGCAAGAGATTTTGCCATCTCATGCTCCGGAGCAAGAACCATGAATGTTGCGCCGTGTAATGTATCCGGTCTTGTTGTGTAAACGGTGATCTTCTCGTCGCGTCCATCTACCGGGAACTGGATCTCAGCACCGTAGGATTTGCCGATCCAGTCAGTCTGCATCTTTTTAACCTTCTCCGGCCAGTCAAGCTTGTCAAGGTCGTTTAAGAGTCTGTCAGCATACGCTGTGATCTTTAACATCCACTGACGAAGGTTCTTCTTTGTAACTGTCTCGCCGCAGCGCTCGCAGCAACCGTTTACAACTTCTTCGTTTGCAAGACCTGTCTTACAGGACGGGCACCAGTTGATCGGGACTTCCTTCTCATAAGCAAGGCCCTTCTTGAACATCTGAACGAAGATCCACTGAGTCCATTTGTAGAATCCCGGATCTGTTGTGTTTACTTCCATATCCCAGTCATATAATGCTGCGATCTCATTGATCTGACGCTTGATGTTTGCAACGTTCTCAGCAGTGGATTTTGCCGGATGAACGCCCATCTTGATCGCATAGTTCTCAGCCGGAAGACCGAATGCATCCCATCCCATCGGGTGGATCACATATTTGCCCTTTAATAACTGATAACGGCTCCATACATCAGAGATTACATAACCTCTCCAGTGACCTACATGAAGGCCGCTGCCGGACGGATACGGGAACATATCCAGGCAGTAATATTTTTCTTTTTTGCCATCATCGACATTGACCGGGTTCTGCGCCCAGTTTTCACGCCATTTCTTCTCAATGGCAGTGTGATTATAATGTGCCATGACTACTCTCTCCTTTACCATACAATATAAAAAGCCCCCATCTCTATCGTAAATATAGAGACGTGGGGGCTTAATCTCACGCGGTACCACTCTATTTCATACATTTCGTATGCGCTCATTTCCTGTTAACGGTCGGACCGGCACTGCCTACACAAGTGTTCCGTCATGTTTCACGTCCGACTCTTCAGCATGCTACTCAAAGGTGAGTTCAAAAGTTTCCCGAATCTGCCTCGCACCATCCGGCAGCTCTCTGTATCCGTTCCGCTCTCTACTATTCCTTATCAAAGTATTTGAACTGTCTCATAATTTATCACAATTGGCCATTTCTGTCAAGCATCGTGAGGGAAATCCGCTCCCTATCGCGACTCCTTCACCACCAAATGTCTTCTATTATTTCGCTTCTGTCTCCACCACAACATCCGTCTGTGCTTCGATCGCAGTCTCGGACACATTCTGCTGTTCCATATACACTCGTTCTTTCATCGCCACGATGGTTCCGAGAATTCCCATCAGTGCCAGGAAAATCGCAGCCATACGGCGCTGTCCTTTGCTCATTTCTTTGTTCATTCCTGCTATCTCCTGCATTTCTATCCGTTTCCCTCATCGAAACTCGGAATGGATCGTTTCTGCCAATTATACTCGCTCCGACATCACAAGTCAAGAAACCCTCCAGGAAATCAAACGGCCGCCCACAAAATGTCTCTGTGCGCGGCCTGATTCTTCTTTTTATTAGCCAAGGAATTTCTCAGCAACTTTTACGAACATTGCGGAACCTGTCCAAAGAACATCCTCGTCGATGTTGAACTTCGGATTGTGGTGCGGCACGTCTGTGCCCTTCTCCGGATTTGCGGAGCTTAAGAACATGAATGCGCCCGGAACTTCTTTTACAAAGTAAGCGAAGTCTTCGGAACCCATGTTCGGAGCATCGACATGGTCGATGACATTTTCAGCACCAACTACTTCTTTTGCGCACTCGCAAACAAGAGCTGCCATTTCTGCATCATTCTTCACCGGCGGTGTGCCCCAGAAGATCTCAACTTCTGCTTCGCCGCGGAATGTCTTCGCAGTGGACTCAGCGATCTCGATGATTCTCTTCACCATATACTGGCGAACTTCATCGTCTAATGTACGCATAGTACCCTCGATGATCACTTCAGACGGAATGATGTTGTATGTATCGCCGGCCTGGATCTTACCGATCGTCTGAACTGCCGGTTTTACTGCAGAAATCTCTCTTGCGATGATTTCCTCAAGATTGATCACGATATGTGCTGCAATGTTGATCGGATCAACACCTTTTTCCGGTGTGGAACCATGACAGCCGTAGCCTTTTACTTTGATCACATACTTATCGTTGGAAGCCATTACATAGCCTGGTGTACAGATCACTTTGCCTGCCGGGATCTTCGGAGAGATGATAGAACCGATGTGTGTACCGAACACAGCATCAACGCCTTCTAAAGCGCCTTCTGCGATGGAGCGTTTTGCTCAGCCGGAGATCTCTTCGTCTGTCTGGAAGATCAGCTTCACTGTACCATACAGGTCATCCTTATTCTCGTTGAAAATCTTACCTGCACAAAGA
>JAFUMF010000101.1 GCA_017482945.1 Lachnospiraceae bacterium | reverse complement strand
TGTCGTTTTGTTTCCGTATCTTTCGAGACGCCTAGGATTGCTTGTATCTTAAATATTTAATATTCAATTTTTATTCCATCTGCAGTTTTCAAGGTACGTTTTCTTTGACTGTTTTATCAGTCATTCGCAGATTCAAGTATTCATTGGAATCGCAGAAGGAGGGATTTGAACCCTCGCGCCGCTACTAACGACCTACTCCCTTTCCAGGGGAGCCCCTTCAACCACTTGGGTACTTCTGCAATCTGGTTGAATCACATTCCTTTCGGAATCCTGTATTCAATTTCTGTACCAGGAACCAATCATACTCAGCTCCGTAACTAATACAGATAACGGAGAGAGTGGGATTCGAACCCACGCGCCCTTTCGGACAAACGGTTTTCAAGACCGCCTCGTTATGACCACTTCGATATCTCTCCAAGCGTTCTCTCAAACGTACTTCTGCATTTTATCCCAGTATTTCTATTTTGTCAAGCGCTTTTTTCAAACTTTTTTCATTTTTTTATACTTTATTGAAAATAGGTGCCGAAACCGTCGAACAAGCTTTGATTTTCCTTGCAAATTCAAGGTTTTTCCCCCTTGCACAATTATGCTCCAGCAAGCCGATTTTCTCACTTTTTCTCGTTTTTTCAGCCTGTCGAAGCATAATTGTTTGAATTGTTTAAAAAATTCTCTTTCGGTGCTTTAAAAAACTTTCAGCAATGATCATATCGTCCGGCGTGGTTACTTTGATGTTCTCATAGCTTCCTTCCACCAGCCTTACCTTTCCGGAACACATGGTCTCCACCACCATAGCATCGTCGGTGATTCCTTTCTGGTACACCTCGTCGGATAATAATTTCCGATAAGCACCGTACACCAGACCGTAGTGGAATGTCTGCGGTGTCTGTATCTGCCATAAGGTGCTGCGGTCCAGGGTCCTTGCAGCAAACTGCTCAGGATCAGCCACTTTGATCGTATCCTTGACCGGCATGGCGGCCACGCATGCTCCATGTTTCTTCGCCGCCTCTATGGTCCTTACAATGATCTCGCCGGTAACCATCGGGCGCGCACCATCATGGATCAGGACAATTCCATCCTCGGAAATCACCTTCTCCAAAGCATGGAGTCCTTCATATACAGAATGGTAACGTTCTTTTCCTCCTGCCACCACATCTATCACCTTTTTAAAACCATATTTTTCTACGATTTCCTTGCGGCAATAGTCAATCTCGTCTTCTCCGGTCACCAGCACCACAACATCCACTTCGCTTTCTTCAAAGGCACGAAGGGAATGGCAGATCACCGGCTCACCATCCAGTAAAAGAAATTGTTTCGCTACTGTTGACTGCATACGCTTTCCCTGACCTGCTGCCAGGACCACTGCTGCTGTTTTCTTTTTTTCGTGTTCCATATCAGCGCTCTCCAAGCTTCAGGTTCGGTACCGCATTCAGATCCCATCCGGCTCTCTCGCCGTTGATATACTCATAATATGCAGCCGCACCGATCATCGCTGCATTGTCGGTACAGAAAATCGGGGACGGATAGTAGAACTGGATTCCCTCTTTTTCGCATGCTTCCTTCATTCCGGCGCGGAGAGCGGAGTTGGAGGCAACACCGCCTGCGATTGCAAGCTTTCCATAGCCATATTCTTTCACTGCCGCAACAGCACGGGATACCAGAACATCCACCACTGCATTCTGGAAGGAAGCCGCAAGATCCGGAACGTTGATGGTCTCGCCCTTCATTTCTGCCTGATTGATATAGTTTAATACTGCAGATTTCATGCCGCTGAAGCTGAAATCATAAGCAGAACCGCCTACTTTTGCACGTGGAAACTCCATGGCATGCGGATTTCCCTCTTTTGCGGCCTTGTCCACTTTCGGACCACCCGGATATCCCAGTCCCACTGCGCGGGCCACTTTATCAAACGCCTCACCTGCCGCATCATCCATGGTACGGCCGATGATCTCGAATTCACCATAATCTTTTACGATTACCAGGTGTGTATGTCCGCCGGATACGATAAGGCATACGAACGGCGGCTCCAGATCCGGATGCTCGATAAAGTTCGCGGATACATGACCTTCGATATGATGGACACCGACCAGTGGTTTCTTTGTGGCGTAAGCAATGGCCTTTGCCTCAGCAACGCCGACCAAAAGTGCGCCCACCAGGCCAGGTCCGTAAGTCACAGCGATGGCGGTGATCTCATCGAGAGTCATGTGCGCCTCGTCCAAAGCAGCCTGGATGACCTGGTTGATTTTTTCGATGTGTTTTCTTGATGCGATTTCCGGAACAACGCCTCCGTAAAGTGTGTGGAGGTCGATCTGGGAGGAAATCACATTGGACAGGACCTCACGACCGTTCTTTACAACAGACGCGGCGGTCTCGTCACAGGAACTTTCTATTGCAAGAATGTATACATCTTCTTCGATTTTGTGTATTTTCATAATTTATAGACCTCGTTGTCTCTTCTCTTTCTCTGCTTTAATCCTCATCAAATCCCAATTCCATAGACCAGCCGTCTCTTGCAGTCTTGATCTTTGGGAAAATCTCGCGGACTTCATTCAAATATTCTTCCGGACGCATCAGGGATGGGCTATAGTGAGTCAGCCACATTTCTCTCGGTGATGCCTCGCGGCCCAGCTTCGCTGCCTCCTGGAACGTCATGTGTTTGTATTCTCTTGCCTTCACGGCTTTCTCTTTTTCACCGTACATGCCCTCGCAGATGAAAAGATCGTTGTCTTTTGCATACTCGGCGATCACCGGTACCGGTCTTGTGTCGGTGGAGTATGTCACGGACAGACCGCGGCGCGCTTCACCGAGGACCATGTTCGGGGTCAGGATGCGGCCTTCATGCTCGATCACTTCGCCCTTCTGGAGACGACTCCAGAATTTCTGCGGAATTTCCTGCGCACGGGCGCGCTCCACATCAAACTTGCCTTTTCTTGGAATGGAAATGCGGTATCCGTAGCAGGTCACATTGTGGTTCACACGGAACGCATCGATCACGTACGGGCCTGCAGTAAACTGCTCTCTCGGCTCGGTCAGTTCGAGGAAACGAAGCTCAAACGGAAGCTCCGGTGCGATCATCCGCAGAGCACCGACCACGCGTTCCAAGCCTTTCGGGCCCACCAAAAGCACCGGTTCCGTGCGCTCAGCGTTTCCCATGGTCAGGAGAAATCCAGGGAGGCCACTGATATGGTCCGCATGATAGTGGGTGAAACAGATCACATCCACCGGCTTCGGACTCCATCCCTTTTCTTTTAATGCAACCTGGGTTCCTTCACCGCAGTCGATCAGAAGATTGCTTCCGTCACAGCGGGCCATCATGGACGTCAGCCAGCGGTATGGAAGCGGCTGCATTCCTCCGGTACCCAGTAAACAGATATCTAACATGAATTTTCCTCATTTCTTTTTCATTCGATAATATACCAAATTAAATCATAGCACAAAGCCTCCGCAATATGCAAGAGAGGGAGCCGCAAAATCATGAAATTTCGCTGCTCCCTCTTTTTTTCTTTTGTATCTTTGGTTTTAAAGAAGTTCTGTCTGCTCTTCCACATCAACAGGAATCAGAAACCGGCTGATCAGTTCATCATAGCATGCCTCGCAGAGGTCAAAGTGGTGAACATCGCCGTCCTTTTCGGAAAAATAGTCCCAGGCATGGTCTACCATGACTGCTCCCTCGCGGACGATTCCTTCTTTTACTACGAT
This sequence comes from Lachnospiraceae bacterium, assembly GCA_017482945.1. Lineage (GTDB taxonomy): Bacteria > Bacillota > Clostridia > Lachnospirales > Lachnospiraceae > Pilosibacter. The sequence goes on along the minus strand of JAFUMF010000101.1, from coordinate 19,540 downwards.
TTTTTTGCCGCACTGGTTGCAGACAACTGACTCCAGACGGCCATTCTTTCCGTATCTTCTCATCTATCCTCACCTTTCGCTTCATGTATTTGCCCCAGAAAACTCGAGGGGTATCCACTGTAACTGTTCAGTCCTTCACAGTTACCGCTTCGCAAAACACCTCGCGGGATACTGGCTCTGAAAAGTTACCACTGCCCATACATTATAGCTGAAAAATGAACATTTTTAAGTGGGAATGGATGGCAGACCGTGGAGCCACATGATGAGGGCATCCTCAGTCGGGTTGTGGTAGTACCCCTTGCGCACGGCTTCAGACACAAATCCGTAAGACTGATAGAGACCGATGGCAGGTTCGTTTCCGGCGCGGACTTCCAACGTAAGTTCCGGCGCATCGCTTTCTCTGGCAGATTCCATCATCCGGTCCATCAGTTTCTTTGAATACCCCCGGCCTCGGCAGTCTTTTTTCACCGCGATCCGCATCAGTTCTCCTTCACCTGCGAGAAAACGGATATTGATATAGCCGACGATTCCCTTATCCGGTTCTTCAAGGACCCAGACTTCATCATAAGAACTGCCCATCAGATCTGAAACCAGTTTTTCAGACCATGCATCAGAAAAACACTCCTGCTCCAACGCGGTCACCTGCGCCACGTCAGCTTCCGTCATGGCGCGCAAACGTACTTCCACCATATGTTCCATTCTATTCTCCGCCTTTTTCTGCAAGTTTTGCCTCTTTTTCCTCGCGCTCGCGTTCCGCCTGGGACTTTCTTAAATAGTCCGGGCCGTGGTCTGCTGCATCCTGGATCTTTCCTTCTGCAAAATAAACAGCGCCCAGTGCTGCCACAGCCGCGGCACGCTGGCGGTTTACATGAGCCGGCGCAAGATCGTATGGTACTGTCATGCGCTCTGCGATCAATTTTTCATGGACCGGAACGCCGTCACTTAAAAAGATCACGCGCTCGCCCATCTCATTTAATTTCTCAATCAGTTCGCCCATATCCATGGCATCCTGCTCCATCACCACTTCGAAGTCCTTTTCAAACCGGTAAATTCCGGTGTAGACCTGGTTTCTTCTTGCGTCCATGATCGGACAGATCAGGCCGGAAGCACCGAACAGATTGTAGGCCGTGCCGTCCAAGGTCGGTACATGGATCAGCGGCTTATTGAGCGCAAGGCCCAGTCCTTTTGCAGTAGCAGAGCCGATGCGAAGGCCGGTAAAAGATCCCGGACCGCCGGAAATGGCGATCGCATCGATGGTGGATAATTCAATTCCGAGTAAGCTTACCATGGAATCGATCATGGGAAGCAGGGTCTGGGAATGGGTCTTTTTGAAATTGGCTGAGTACTCGGCCATGGTCACTCCATCTTCCACGATAGCAACGGATGCCACCAGAGAGGAGCTTTCAATCCCTAAAATACGCATATTACGTTTCCTCCACCGTAATTTTTCTATAGTCGAATCCCTTTTCGAGATCCTTTTCAATGGTCACCGAAGTCACATGCTCCGGCAAAATTTCTTCAATCAGGTTGGACCACTCGATCAGGCATACGCCGTCACCGTAAAAGCAGTCCTCGTAACCGATCTCGTCCATCTCGCTGACATCGCCGATGCGGTACACATCAAAATGATACAGCGGCAGTCTTCCGTCGTCGTACTGCTGGACGATGGTAAACGTCGGGCTATTGACCGGTTCTGTGATTCCAAGCCCTGCGGCAAATCCCTGGGTGAATACGGTCTTTCCCACGCCAAGATCTCCGTTCAGGCAGATCACATCGCCCGGTTTTGCGGCCTCACCGAGACTTTTTCCAAGGGCATAAGTCTCCTCAGGGCAAAAACTTTCTTTCATCATGCGAATGCTTTCAGTCCTTTCGTCGTTTCCATTGGATGTTTCATTTCCAATTTTGTTTCTACAGTTTCATCGTCAGGGAAATCCTTTTCTTGGCAGGCTCCACGCCAAGGACCTTCACCTCGACGATATCTCCCACGCTGACTGCTTCCAGCGGGTGTTTGATAAATTTCCGGGACATCTCAGAAATGTGTACCAGTCCATCCTGGTGGACACCGATATCTACGAATGCGCCGAAGTCGATGACGTTGCGGACAGTTCCTTTTAAGATCATTCCCGGTTTTAAGTCTTTCATATCAAGGACGTCAGTCCTTAAAATCGGCTTTGGCATCTCTTCACGCGGATCGCGGGCCGGTTTTTCCAGCTCTTTTACGATATCCTGGAGAGTGATCTCACCGATTCCAAGCTCTTTGGCAAGTTTCTTTCCGTCTCCCACTTTCTTTGCGATTCCCTTTACCCCTTCGGTTCCGATGGATTCCGGGGCATAGCCAAGACGTTTTAATAATTCTGTTGCCGCTTCATAACTTTCCGGGTGGACGCTGGTGGCATCCAGCGGGTTGGTTCCACCGGAGATCCTCATGAAGCCTGCGCACTGCTCAAATGCCTTCGGGCCAAGCTTTGCAACTTTTAAAAGCTGCTTTCTATTCTGGAACGCACCGTTTTCCTCACGATACGTCACGATATTTTTGGCGATGGTCTTGGAAATGCCGGAAATGTATTCCAGGAGTGATGCAGACGCTGTGTTTAAGTCTACACCTACTTTATTTACACAATCCTCCACCACATTTCCCAGCGCCTCACTCAGATGCTTCTGGTTCATATCATGCTGGTACTGGCCGACACCGATGGACTTCGGATCGATTTTTACCAGTTCTGCCAGCGGATCCTGAAGTCGTCTCGCAATGGAAACGGCGCTTCTCTGGCCCACATCGAAGTTCGGGAATTCCTCGGTCGCCAGTTTACTTGCGGAATAAACAGAAGCTCCGGCTTCATTTACAATGATGTACTGGACACGGTTCGGGATTTCCTTTAAGAATTCCGCGATGATCTGCTCCGATTCTCTGGATGCTGTACCATTTCCTACGGAGATCAGAGAAATCTGGTGCTTATCGATCAGCTTCTTTAATACTTTTTTCGACTCTGCCACTTTATTCTGGGGTGCAGTCGGGTAGATCACGACGGTATCCAGAACTTTTCCTGTGGCATCCACCACCGCCAGCTTACAGCCGGTACGGAACGCCGGGTCCCATCCGAGGACCACATGGCCGGAAACAGGAGGCTGCATGAGAAGCTGCTCCAGATTCTTTCCGAAAACTTTGATCGCACCATCCTCTGCTTTTTCGGTCAGCTCGTTTCGAACTTCACGCTCGATGGCCGGGGCAATCAGTCTGGCATAACTGTCTGCGATCACTTCTTTTAAAACCGGAGTTGTCACCGGGTTGTCACGAAGGATCACTTGTTTTTCCAGATACATCTGGATTTTATCCACCGGTGCGGTTACTTTCACCGTGAGGATTTTTTCTTTTTCTCCACGGTTCAATGCCAGCACACGGTGCCCGGCACATTTTTTCACCGGCTCCTCGTAGTGGTAGTACATCTCATAGACAGATTCTGTCTTTTCATCCTTCGCTTCGGAAGAAATCATTCCCTCTGCGAAGGTAATCTTTCTTATATAAGTACGGTATTTGGCATCCTCGGAGATCCGCTCTGCGAGAATGTCTTTGGCTCCGTCAATGGCTTCCTTCGGAGTCTTCACGTTCTTCTCCTCAGAAACAAATGCTTCTGCCTCTGCTTCCAACGGCTTTTTCGTCATCTGGAGCATCATGAGATCAGCAAGCGGCTCAAGTCCTTTTTCCTTCGCCATGCTGGCTCTTGTCTTTCGTTTCGGGCGGTACGGAAGATAGAGGTCCTCCACAGCCACCATGGTCTGGGCTTCTTCGATTTTTTTCTTGAGTTCTGCAGTCAGCTTGCCCTGCTCCTCGATGGAGGAAATGACCTGCGCTTTACGCTCTTCCAGACCTCTCAGATATTTTAACCGCTCATCCAGATTTCTTAATACTTCATCATTTAAGGATCCAGTCGCCTCTTTTCGGTATCTGGCGATGAACGGAATCGTGTTTCCTTCGTCAATCAGTTTGACAGCCGCCTCGATCTGGCTGCGGCCGACACCTAATTCACTGGTCAGTATTGCTATAATGTCCATATCTTACTCCTTGTCCAGGCTGCGAACCTGTTAAATCCGCAAAAGACTACGAATAACATTATAATTCAAAGCGTTCAGTTGTGCAACTTAAATGTGGACAACCATTTTTATTCATGCTAGAATGAAGATTGACTGCATGATGTTAGGAGGAGTTTTAGTGGCAGTTTACGAAAATCCATATACCCCGCCGAAATCACCGAAGCAAAAAAACGGCTTCGCAACAGCATCGTTGATCTGCGGCATGCTTGGCCTGCTCAATCTTTGTTGTTTCGCGTTCCCGTCCGCAATCGTCTTTGGTGTCGGTGCCATTTCTTTTGCTGTAATATCTAAAAAGGACCAGAGACTTACCACTCCGGCCCGCATCGCAATTTTTCTCGGTTCCGGAGCCATTGTTTTCGGTGTGGCTGAATATTTCTATGCCTTAAATTTGATCGAGTACATGAAAGAGCCGGCTAATATCGCCCTGTTCAACCAGTTATATGAGCAGGCAGAAAAGCTTTTGGAGGAGCAGGCACTCTTAGGCGAGACCATCACTTACTAATCCAACAAAAAACCGATAGTCAACCTGGTTTTGGGCATTTCCCATTACCGGCTGCTATCGGTTCTTTTATACTGCAGGCAGCATGGAAAGGATGTCCATGCCTTTCACCAGCAGAAAATAGTTTTTCACGATAAAATTAAAAATTACGATTCCCAGACCTGTGTACACGTATCCATTTCCCAGATACAGACGAAATCTGGGATTTTTTGTTTTCACATATAGCAGATAGGACACCGCAAACACCACCGCTAGGACCGCGCAGTAAAGGACCAGTGGATGATAGAAAAAGCTGATAACCGGATGCCCTTTAAAAAGCGCTTTGATGGCTCTTGTTCCACCGCAGCCCGGGCAGTATAATCCCGTCATTTCATGGAAGATGCATGGAAGTTTTCCTGTAATGGCAAGCCAGATCAGTTCTTGTGTCATGGGCTTTTTTCGCTCCTGTCTATGGTTGGTCTTTTTGCGATATTAACATACTGCTGGAGTCTTTGCAAGTCCATTGACATTCCTTTCATTTCCCATTAAACTGGAATCAATGAAATACTGAATTGGAGGAATCTGCCATGAGCAAAATGACTGTTGCGCAGCTTCAGACTCAGGTCTATGCTGATAAAGAGAAAAATATCGAGGTTCTGACTCCGCTTTTTGAGAAAGCAGTGGAGGCCGGTGCGGATCTTATCTGTCTTCCGGAAATGTTCAACTGTCCGTACGAGACACCGAATTTCCCGGTCTACGCTGAGAAAGATGGCGGCCCGTCCTGGCAGAAGCTTTCTGCGCTGGCAAAAAAGTTCCATGTTTACCTTTCTGCCGGTTCTGTTTCTGAGGTGGACGAGGATGGAAATGTTTATAATACTGCTTACGTGTTTGACCGTGAAGGAAACCAGATCGCGAAACACCGCAAGGTCCATCTGTTTGACATCGATGTAAAGGGCGGCCAGTGCTTTAAGGAGTCCGATACTCTGACTGCCGGAAATTCCGTGACTGTTTTCGATACAGAATTTGGCAAGATGGGGCTTTGCATCTGTTTTGACTGCCGTTTCGTGGAAATTGCCCGCCAGATGGCGATCCGCGGCGCCAACGTGATCCTTGTTCCGGCGGCGTTCAATATGACCACTGGTCCGGCTCACTGGGAAGTAATGTTCCGTGGCCGCGCTGTTGATAATCAGGTGTTTATGATCGGTACTTCCCCGGCGCGCGATATGTCCGCGTCCTACCACGCATGGGGAAATTCCATAATCGTAAATCCGTGGGGCACAGTTGTGAGCCATATGGATGAGAAGGAAGGAATGAAGATCACTACTATCGATCTTGATGAGGTGGCTTCGATTCGCGAGCAGCTGCCGATCATGAAGACTCGCAGGGATGATATGTAGAAACATCGTGTCCTGAGATACCCACTTTTTTTGGGGGTATCTCAGGACATATTTTTTCTGTATTTATACTTTCTCCTGCCCTACAGCAAACGGATCTCATCAATCATACCGGTCTCCTGGAACATCTCCCACTCGCCGATATTGACTGCATGGTCGCCGATTTTTTCCAGATATTTTGCGACCATCAATGCATCCACACATCCGTCGGCATCGATGGTTCCGTTTTTCAGTGCCAGTACCAAGTCATCCTTAATCTGATTGAAGCAGTCGTCGATGACATCGTCTCCGTTCACTACTTCCTCGCCAAGCTTCATATCCCTATTCACGAACGCATCCACGGCTTTTTTCATTAGTGCCTGCGTCTTTTCGATCATTTTTTCAAAAGTCTCCGAATAGTCGTTTAAGTCCGGCATTCCCATCCGGGTGAAAAATTCTGCCATGTCGGAGAGATGATTTCCGCAGCGTTCTAAATCGGTCACTATTTTTAAGGCAGCCGATACAGTACGAAGGTCTCTTGCCACCGGTGTCTGTCTGGTCAGAAGGCTTAAGCATTTGGACTCGATGTTTCTCTGCATGTCTCCGATCACCCTGTCATGACGGACAAAACGGTTCATGGTTTCCTGATCTTTTTTGGCCAGCGTATCAAAGAGACATACATAGCCGTCCTCGATCCACTCTGCCATCTGGAGGATGTCCTGCCGCAGCTCCTCCAATTCTTGTTGAAATAATTTTCTAGGTGCCATTTTGGTTTCTCCCTTTCTATACCTCTACTTTTGTAATTCCGGTGATTAACCGAATCGACCAGTAATGTAGTCCTCGGTGCGTTTATCCTGCGGGTTGCCGAAGATATTCATAGTCTTGTCTGCCTCCACCAGCTCGCCCAGCAGGAAAAATGCTGTTTCGTCAGATACTCGGGCCGCCTGCTGCATGTTGTGGGTTACAACGACTACGGTGTAGCGTTTTTTCAATTCCTCCATCAATTCTTCAATTTTCAGCGTTGAAATCGGATCCAGGGCGGAGGTCGGTTCATCCATCAAAAGGACCTCCGGCTGGACTGCCAGAGCTCTGGCGATGCAAAGTCTTTGCTGCTGGCCGCCGGAGAGTCCGAGGGCCGGCTTCTTTAGGCGGTCTTTGACCTCATCGAAAATCGCAGCGCCTTTCAGAGCATTTTCTACGATCTCGTCCAATTCGGTCTTATTTTTAATGCCATGAATCCTCGGTCCATAGGCAATGTTGTCGTAAATGCTCATTGGGAACGGATTCGGCTGCTGGAATACCATTCCAACTTTCTTTCTGAGCAGTGTAGTGTCCACGCCCGGATCATAAATGTCTTCACCATCTAACAAAATGTTACCTTCGATCGTCACATGATCCACCAGATCATTCATTCGATTCAGGCATTTTAAAAATGTAGATTTGCCACAGCCGGACGGTCCGATCAGGGCCATAATTGTATTTCGCTGGATCTCTATATTAATATTTTTCAAAGCATGGTTTTCTCCATAGTGGAGATTCAGCCCGCTTACACTGATTTTACTGTTCTGCATAATTCTCCTTTTTTCGTCTTCGTCTGCTTATCTGCCCATCCGGCAGATGCTCTCGTTCTCTTTCCCCTCTTTTACTTCTGATTTTCCACGTTGAATCGTTTCGCAAGATATTTGGCTGTCAAATTCAAAATCAGCACCAGAATCAAAAGGACGCAGGCGATCGCAAAGGCCACGTTGTATTTGCCTTTCGCCATCTGCAAATAAAGCTCGATGGTCATGGTTCCACCTGGTTCAAACAGCTTCCTAAGCAGGCCCAATCCTGGCTTCGGCAGATAGAACCCGCTTCCGGCTGTGAATAACAGTGCCGCAGATTCGCCGACAATACGACCGATGGCAAGGATGATACCGGTCAGAATTCCAGGCATGGCGCTCGGAAGAAGAATTGTCCGGATCATGTACCACTTGGTAGCACCGATTCCAAGTGCTCCGCTGCGGTAACTCATTGGTACGGTCCGAAGGGCCTCCTGGGTGTTTCTCGCGATGAGAGGAAGAACCATGATGGTCAGTGTGAGGGCGCCGGTCAGCATGGAATAGTTAAGACCCAGTACTTCTCCGAAAAACACACTGCCAAACAGACCGAAAATGATGGATGGGATACCAGTCAATGTCTCAATGGTGAATTCAATCATTGTCACGAATTTGCCCGGTCTCGCATATTCGTTCAGGTAGATGGCACCGCCGATGCCAATGGGAGTTACGATGAGCAGGGTCAGGATTACAATATAGAGTGTATTGACGATGTTTCCGGCGATGCCCATGATTCCCTTTGTCGGGCTCTGGACCGTCACGAGGAAACTAAAGCTCAGTTCTCCAAAACCACGGTAAAATACATAGCCGATGATTCCAAGGAGAAGGAACACAGAAACGGACGCGGACAGATAAATCAACACTTTCAGAATATCATCTGAGATTCTTCTCCGCTTATTCATAATACTTAGGGTCGACACTATGATTCCTCCTTTCCTTTTAGGATTTTTGTCAGGCTGATGTTAATGAACATAATGAATACGAACAGGACCAGGCCAATGGTGAAAAGGACTTTTCTGTGAAGTCCGCTGGCGTATCCCATTTCCGCAACGATGGCGGTTGTCAGGAATCGGACAGAGTTGAATGGGAGCGGCATATTTACGGAACTTCCGGATACCAGGGTGATCGCCATTGCCTCACCAATGGCACGGCCGGTCCCAAGTACAATGGCTGCAACAATACCGGATCTGGCCGAAGGGAGGATGACTTTAAAAATCGTTTGAATCTGAGATGCGCCCATGGCGAAAGATGCTGCTTTCTGCGGTGCCGGTACAGCGTGGATGGCAGAAGCGCTGACATTGATCACAGTTGGCAGGATCATGATTGCCAGAACGATCACGGCTGAAATCAGGTTGGCGCCTCCGGTGAACTGGTGCGTTTCTGAGTTGGCAAAGATCATAATTTCCATCTTGTACATCAGAGGATTCAAAAGGTAGATTCCCAGAAGACCATAAATAACAGACGGAATTCCTGCGAGCAGCTCAACAGCCGGTTTTACGATAGCCGACAGTTTCGGGGATGCCATCTCTTCCATGAACACTGCAGTCAGGACTCCGATCGGGGCTCCGATCAGGACCGCTAGGAACGTGCCGACGATGGATGTTAAAATGACATACAGAATACCGAAGGACGCTTCCTCTGCCGCCGGCTGCCAGTTGGTTCCAAAGAGGATTTCTGCAATTCCCACTTCAAACAGGGCCGGAGTTCCGTTGATGAACATGTATACGGTGATGGAAATGACTGCCAGGACTGCAAAAAACGCGCATACTGTGAAAATGAGTTCGGCAATCCGCTCGATCAAAGCCTTGTTTTTGCTGTCTCCCATGATTGAAAATGTTTGTTTCTCATGCATAAGGTTCTCCTTAAAAATAAGAACATGTCTTGGCACATGCATGACAAGTTCTTTCTGATTGTCCAAAGAGAGCCGGGGACCGCGTCTGGCAGCCCCGGCTTTTCGTCTGTTTCTCTTATTCTACAGTGATCAGGCCCACACTTGCTGCGATTTTCTGACCTTCAGCGGAGTATACATACTCAAAGAATGTCTTTACCAGATCGCTCTGTGTATCAATTTCACCGTTGGTGGCCATTACGAACGGACGGCTTAAGAAATAGTCGCCGGCCTTGATATTCTCGGCGTTCGCCTCAACGCCCTCCAAATTTGCTGCAATGACACTGTCATCCACTGCATCGAGAGAAACGTATCCGATGGCGCCCGGTGTGGAAGCAACCTTCGCCATGACTGCGCCTGTGCTATCCAATTCGTTTGCATATGCACACTGTTCTTCGATCTTTAAGATTTCCTCAAATGCGCTTCTTGTACCGGAACCCGCCTCACGGCCTACTACTACGATCGGCATGTTCTGGCCGCCGAGATCTTTCCAGTTCTTGATCTCGCCTGTGTAGATGGCTGTCAGCTGATCCTTTGTCAGATCTGTCACGGTGTTGTTTGTGTCCAAGGCAACTGCGATACCATCGATTGCCACAATGTTCTCGACAGCACCAGCAGATTTCTCTTCGTCCTTTAAGTTTCTGGAAGAGTTTCCGATGTCACATTTTCCGGAAAGTACGGATTCGATACCTGCAGAAGAACCAGTGAACTCGACAGTCACATTTACATCCGGATATTTTTCCATGAAACTTTCGCAAAGTGCATTTGCAAGCTTCTCCATGGATGTGGATCCGGACATGGAAATACTTCCGGAGAGTTCCTCACCTGCGGCTTCGATTGTCTCTTTTACTGTCTCTGTTGCCGCTACCGTTGTCTGTGTCTCACTGTTTCCGCATCCTGTCAGAACGCCGAATGCTAAAACTGCTGCTGTTGCCGCTGTCATAATTTTTCTAATTTTCATAATACGTAATTCCTCCTTGTGTGTCAATTTTCATGATTACTTTCTTTTTCTCACAATATTGTTTTAGCACTTCTTGTATTTTCTTGAAATCATGGTCCAGTAATTTGTTTGTAACGATTATGTAAAATGAAAATCAAGCAAATTTCCCTGATTTTAAGCAAAGTAAAATGGAGTCCACAGATTGCGAACTCCATTTTCTATGATTTTCTAATTCAATTTTCGTTTATACACCAGGTGCTGCACCGGTAGTCGCCTGTGCTGCCGGACCGGTGGATGTGCCGGATGAAATGGTTACGTCAGCCGGTGAAGACGGTGCGGAAGATGCCGGGCCGTCATTGGAAGTGGAACCGGATCCAGTAGTCGCTGCAGTTGTGCTGCTCGGGTTTGTCTGAATCGTACCGCTGCCCTCTGTTTCAGTCGTACTTCCGCCCGGAGTAGTTGTTGTAGATGATCCGCCAGGTCTGGTTGTTGTAGATGATCCGCCAGGTATCGTCGTAGCTGTTCCGCCGCCCGGATTTGTCGTGATCGGCGTGCTGCCCGGTCTCACGCCCGGACCTGCTGCCTCAGTGGTCGCTTCCTGGATGATCTGGCTGCCAGGACCATAGCTCTGTGTCGGCGCAGTCGGTCTGCTTCCCGGTCCCATCGGACCATCTGTATTTTCTTCTGTCGGGAGCATACCGCCCGGTCCCATAGATGCCGGTCCTGTGACACTTCCCGGGAACAGCGATTCAGTAGACTCTTCTGTCTCATCCGAGGAACTGGATTCGTCTGCTGTTCCGGACTCATCCTCGCTCTCAGAAGTCTCATCATCAGATTCAGATGTGGAATCCGCTGTCTCATCAACAGTCTCATCATCCTCTGCCTCAGTTGTCTTTGCTTCTGTTGCAGCTGCTGTTGTCTTCTTCGGAATATATCCCTGGTCTACTGCCACATGGCCAATCTCCTCTGCCTCAGTTGCAAGACCGCTGACTTCAGCAATCTTCGCACTGATTTCCAGAACAGTACTGGACGGTGAGTAATTCTCTTCGCCGAACAGGAAGTTATGGAGACTGATTACGTTGCTCTCTAATGTCTGCGGGATTACGCAGGACAGCTTGTCGTTTCCGATCTTAATTCTTGCTTCGCCACGGGCCGCCGGGAAACCAGTGGTCTCGCCGAGGTGGTACTTGCTGACATCTTTCACCAGACCTGCAAGATCCTCAAACCCGATGTTTGTGGCACTCATCTCAAATACATGTCCTACCACATCATTGAGTGTGGACAGATTTGCAGTTTTTACTTTCTCGAACGCCTTCTGGATTACGATTCTCTGGCGCTCTGTACGGGCATAGTCACTGTCCATGAGACGGAGACGTCCGTATGCTACGGCCTGAACACCGTCCAGGTTGTGGACACCCGCAGACTTCAACTGGGTGGAACCGATTCCGGTACCTTTTACAGTCTCAGTAATAAATGCGTTGATATAATAGAACTCAGACGGGCTGATATCGATCTCTACGCCGCCTAAAATATTGATCACGGTCGCTACCGCTTTCCAGTTGAAGGTCGCATAGTGAGTGATATTCAGATCCAGGTTCTTATTGATCGCCTTAACAGCCGCCTCCGGACCGCCAGACGCGTAAGCCGCATTGATCTTGTTGTAGGTGTTCTTGTCGTTGATATTTAAGTACGTATCTCGGAATACAGAAACCAGTTTAATTTCTCCTGTATTTCGGTTCAGGTTCGCAATCATAATTACGTCAGACTGATTGCCTTTGCCGAGAGAATTATCTCGGGAGTCTACGCCGAATACGGCTACAGTCCAGAAACCCTTTTCCATTTTCTCTCTGACTTCCACCGGGATATTTTCGTTTACTACCTCTGCCTGCTTAAATTCAAGCTTTGTCTGAGAATCTTCCAGCTTTTCGTTGAAGTAGCCGAACACTCCGGCTGCCACTGCGATCACCAGCGCAATGATCACAACCAGAACACCCAGAATGATTTTTCCAGTCTTATTGGATTTCTTCTTTTTTCTTCTGTAAGAAGAACTAGTCGCCCTGTTTTTTGCCGCACGGCTTCCTGCTTCTGCCTTGAGATTCAGGCTGTCATCGGTTCCATGACTTGTGGTCCGGGTCGTTCTGGTACTTGTGGTACCATTTTCACGCCTGCGGCTTCTTCTTGCCCGCGCGCGCTCTAACTCGTCATCATAATTCATACGTTTGCCCTCGTTTTAATATGCGTTTTTATTAATAAACCCTTTGAATACTGTTAAAAACAGAATCTTAAAATCAAATCCCAGGGACCAGTTCTCAATATAGTAAAGATCATGCTCGATTCGCTTGATGATCGAGGTATCTCCACGATAACCATTGACCTGAGCCCAGCCGGTGATTCCCGGGCGGACCTGATGCTTGATCATATATCTCGGGATTTCTTCTTTAAACTTTTCAACGAAAAATGGTCGTTCCGGTCTTGGACCCACAAGGCTCATATCGCCAAACAGGACATTGAAGAACTGGGGAGTCTCATCGATGCTGGTACTGCGGATGATCTTTCCGATCGGAGTCACGCGGGAGTCGCCCGGTGTGGTCCATCTCGTCTTCTCCTTATTTGGATCCTGAACCGTCATGGAACGGAACTTATACATTTTAAACGGGCGGTTGTGCAGTCCCACACGCTCCTGGCAGAAAATGATCGGACCAGGGGATGTGAGTTTGATCGTAATGGCCACCACGATCATGATCGGGGAGAACAGTACGATCGCCACCAACGCTCCAAAAATATCCACGATGCGCTTCATCGTCGAGTTCAGCATGTTGTTAAGCGGCACATGGCGGATGTGGACAACCGGCATTCCGAGAAGATCCTCTGTATAAGGAACCGTCGGGATAATATTGCCGTAATCCGGAATAAATTTTGTGTGAACTCCGGATTTCTCGCAAAGATTTACGATCTGGCGCAGTCTCTCGTACTCGCCAAGGCTCAGGGTAATTGCGATCTCATCCAGAGAATTTTGTTCTAAGATGTAATTGAGGTCATCGAGACATCCGATGACTCTGATGCCGTTATACTCCGTTCCGCGCTCTTTGTTATCGTCTAAGATTCCGCGGATCTGATAGCCCCACTCCGGGTTCGCGCGCACACGGTCAATAAATCCTTCCGCCGCGTCGGAATAACCGACCAGCAGCACATGCTTCTGGTTATATCCCTTGGAACGCATGGAGCGGAGGACAATGCGGATCGCGTTGCGCTCTGCGGTAATGAGGATAACGTTTACGACATAGAAATAAACAACCAGTCTCTGTGAGAAGTTAAACAGGTGCGGGTTCTTACGTCCAAGATACAGCACCAGACCGAAAATCAGAAGACCGATCGTATTTGCTTTTAATATTTTTCCGAATTCATTCCTTCGTCCCAGAACGCGCTTGGGCGTGTAGAGATTAAAGAATGTATACAGGAGTAAGTAGCCTGGAATAATGAAAATCAGGGCTGCGAAATAGAATTCCGCATCCAAAGTCTGTTTTCCAAGCTGATGTGCCCAGCCGCTTCCGATGACGATGTACCATGCGATCAGGTAAGACAGTGCCGTCACCATCGCATCCAGCACCACATGGAACCGGTTCAGGCGAGTCTGGTTATCTTTAATCATATTGTATCACCAATTATTGTTTCAATCCGTATGTTTGTCTGTCGGACAATGATCTCGTATGGGGTTTGCACACAAAAATGTGCAGACCTACTGAATTATATTAGATAGTATACATGATACGGACCGTTTTGCAAATAAACGTTTTCTTAAGAATCTCTGAGAATTTTCGGAAATTCTTCATTTTTTGCTCATTTTCTTCTATTTTTGACTCAGTTTTGCCATCTGGCGTCTGGAAAACTCGTAAACATAGAGAATCGTTCCCCAGATCAGCTCGGCCTGGATCTTAAGTTCAGCCTGGAATTTTCCCGGCATATCCGGTACTTTTTTGCAGTTCTTTCTGGTCTTAATTCCCTCCATCAGGGCAGAAAGATAGTCTTTGCCGAAGCCGAGGCGCTTAAAGAACAGGTACTTTACAAATGTTCCGGCAGCAAGGCATGGGAAATTGAGAACCAGCTGCCAGGTTCCCATGTTCTTGTAATTTAAATATACGTTGTTTCTTGCTGCGTGACGGACCTTGAAGGCATTGTACTTGGAACCGCTGGTTCCGCTTCCTACATGGTACACGATCGCATCCGGACAGTAAATGTTGTCGTAGCCGTAGAGTTTCGCACGGTATCCCACATCAATATCCTCCAGGTATGCGAAATGCATCTGGTCGAAATAGCCGATTTCCTCGAACACTTCGCGGCGGTAAATGGCTGCTGCTGCACAGGCTGCAAAAATCCGGCGCGGCTTGTTGTATTTTTCTTCCGGACGGCCAACACCACGCTGATATGCCCAGCCGAGAACACTGTACATATCGCCGGCATCGTCCATCAGCTCCGGTCGGTACATCTGGTGGATCTTACTGCTGACAGAAAAGATTTTTTCCGAACTGCTGATGGCACGTTCCATGGCTTCCACATAACGCGGATCCACTTTCGTGTCATTATTCAGCAAGATCACATATGGCGTGTCAGCTGCCTTGATCCCCACATTCACAGCTCCGGTAAATCCTGTGTTTTCCGGAAGGAAAATCGTTGGAACCTCATGCTCCTTCAGCCACTCCACACTTCCGTCAGTGGAACCATTGTCCACCACCAGGATTTTGAAGTTTTTCATCGTCTGTTTTTCCAGGGATTCGAAACACGGCTCCATGAAATTCAGTCCGTTATAGTTAGGAATAATAATTGTTGTGCGTACTTGCATGGTTTCCTTTCCATGATCGCTAGTCGAGCGATACTTCTAATTTGTATGGTTCCCCGATTTTCTCCTTTTTCAGGTCTCTCAACGCGAAATTGGATTTTCTCAGTGTCAGGTTTGGGTTGTAATACGGGTCACCGTTTTCAAGAATTTCCGGCCATTTCTTTGCGAAGGTCGCAATTTCCTTGTTGAAACGCGCAATTTTCTCCGGAGTGTCCTCGAGACCTCTGGATTTGGACTCATAGTGGTGGAGCACCGCATACGGAGCATAGACCACAAGCTTATCCTGGGCGCGCACCTTCATACAATAGTCAATGTCGTTGAAGGCAACGGCCAGTTCCTCAGAGAAACCACCGGCTTTTTCAAAGACAGATTTCTTACTCATCATACATGCGGCAGTGACAGCGCTGTAATCCTGGGCGCACATGGCGCGGTGGAAATAGCTGTTCTCTGCTTTGTGGAGGCCGATGAAGGTGTGGCCGGCAATTCCGCCGAAGCCCACAACAACGCCTGCATGCTGGATCGTATCATCTTCATAGAGAAGTCGTGCGCCAACGGCACCCACGTCCGCTCTCTGACAGAAACCAAGCATCTCTTCCACAAAATTCTCCGCGATAATTTCAATATCGTTGTTCATGAACAGAAGATATTCGCCTTTTGCAAAGGTCACGCCGAAGTTGTTGATGGCGGAATAGTTGAACTCACGCTCCCATCTTACCACATGTACCTCCGGGAATTCCTTCTGGATCTTTTCATAGTATTCAAATGTCTTTGGATCGGTGCTGTTATTTTCCACCACCACAAATTCGAGGTTCTTGTAGGTTCCTCTTGTGAGCATCGGTCGGATGCAGTTGTCAAGATCTGTGGTATGGTCCTTATTCGGGATGATCACAGACACCAGCGGCTCGCCCGGAATCTTGAATGTAGTGTGGTAGATTCCGTAATCCACGCCCTTTTCCACTTTCTCTGCAGCGATCCCCATACGGTCGTAGTGGGCCATGATGGCGCGGGATCCTGCCTCGAAGGCATAGAGCTTGCTCTCTGGATTGCTGGCAGTGGAATCCTGGTGGCAGCGCCAGTGATATAACACCTTCGGAATGTGGTGGATCTTCTTGGCGCGCTCGGTGCAGCGGAAAATGAAGTCATAGTCCTGGGCACCGTCAAATTCCTCGCGGAAACCGCCGACCCATGAGACAAGAAGCTTCTTGACTACGAACAGGTGACAGATATAGTTTACACTGGTCAGAAGGTCCGGATTAAAATCCGGTTTAAAGTGCGGATCGAATAACGCACCGCCGTCCATGTCCAGCTTATCCTCATCGGAATAGATCACATCGGTATCCGGGTTCTCATTGATCGCTTTTGCACATTCAAAGAGGGCGTTGGGAGTCATTCTGTCGTCATGGTCCGCAAGAACGATGAAATCACCGGTCGCCATTTCCATGGCCGCGTTTGTGTTTCCTGCGATACCTAAATTTTCTCCCAGCACCTTATAACGGATACGTGAATCTTTTTCTGCATATTTCTTTAAAATCTTCTCCACACTCTGGCCAGCCGGACTTCCGTCTGCGATGCAGAGCTCCCAGTTTGCGTATGTCTGGTCGATGATGGAGTCGATCATCTCTCTTAAATATTTTTCCGGGGTCTTCCATACCGGGATCACGATGGAGAACTTCGGCTGGAGTTTGAAGACCTCTTCTCTCTGAGCCGCCAGTTCTTCGTCGGTCGGTTTGGTCAGATTCCACCACTCGGCGTAATCGTAATCATTGTCCAGACCCTGAAGTTTGTGTTTGGACTTTAAGATCAGGGCTTTCAGGCCGTTTTCCTTAAAGAAATCCCATGCCACATGGACAGTCTCCATGTTCATTAAGTCCTTGATCTTCTGTTTTCTCTTGTGTGCCACGCTGGAGCGCTTGGAGATCAGTTCCTCATTGTATTTCACGCGGAGCTTTCTTCCATCGCCGGAAATCACCAGATAGTAATCCTTTCCGCGCTCATACGGGAACTGGATATCGAAGCCAAAGTCCTTGTCTACCGTCTTTTTAAAGTAAATCTGGCTCACATCGTCTCGTCTTGTGGACACATATTTATAATCAATAGCTTTGTGGTTTGCATCTTCCACGCTGAAACTGATCTTGGACTCCGGCGTTTTGCCGATGGCCCAGCCGTTTAACTGGATGGAATTTTCTCTGATACGGACCACGTCTACTCTATATTTCATAGTTATTCCTCGTCAAAATTGATTCGCTCTTCTTCGATAACCAGCGGGCGATGCATCACGCGGGTGTTAATGCTCATAATATACTCGCCCAGGAAACCGATGAAAAAGAGCTGGATGGAACCTAAGAAGCACATTCCGATTAAGAGCGGTGCCATACCGGCTGCAAAACGGTCCCAATACATGAGCTTCATCACCAGATACACAAGCGCCACCAGGAAGCTGGCACCGGCGCAGAAGAGTCCAAAGAATGTCGCCATTCTAAGGCCCACCTTTGTATAGGAAGTGAAGCTCAACATCGCCGCATCATACAGGCGATAGAAGTTATTTTTTGTCACTCCGGCGCGGCGCTGCGGCTGCTCATACGGAATTTCTTTTCTCTTAAAGCCAAGCTCCGCCACGATTCCTCGGAGGAACGGAGTCGGATCATCCAGGTCTCTTAAGACCTCAATGAACGCACGGTCATAGAGACCGGAGCCTGTGAAATGCTCGATCTGCTCCACATCGGAGAATTTTTTAATAATTTTATAGTAGCAGCTTCTGAGCCAGTACATGATCGGGTTCTCTTTGCTGCTTGTCTTTACACCGATGACGATCTTATAACCATTCTCCCACTCGCGGACATATTTCGGGATCAGTTCCACCGGGTCCTGGAAGTCTGCCACCATCTGGATCACGCAGTCACCGGTAACCTGCAGCATTCCATGGTATGGGGAATTAAACTGACCGAAGTTCTTCGCGTTGAAAATCGCCTTGATCTTCGGATTTCCTTTACAAAGTTCTCGAAGCAGCGGACGAGTATTGTCAGTCGAATCGTTATCGATAAATAACACCTCGTAATCATACTCCGGCAGATCACGTTCCAGTGTCTCAATCACGGCCTGACTGATCGGTACTACATTTTCCTCTTCGTTGTAACACGGGATCAGGATACTGAGTTTCTTCATTTTACTCCTCCACAACTATTTATCTGAAGCATACGCTTGATTCCTTCTTCAAAAGAAACCTGTTCTTTCCAGGTATGTCCTGTCAACATCTTTAGCACATCGACGGTCGGGCAGATGGATAAGGCACCTTCTTTTGCCTGAACGAAGGTTCCGTACTCCAGCTGGCCTTTTTTCTCTGTCAGTCTGTGGATCTCCTCCACGAACTCTCTGAGTCTTCTGGTATCTTCGCTTGCAATGTTCACGATTCTGGAACTGCCCTGGGCCACAGTATCGCTGTAGCGATATAGCTCTACGATCGCACGGGACGCATCTTCGATGTCCATGAAGTTCCAGCGGTGCATGCAGGCACTTAAAGACACGGTCTTTCCCTGCGGCAGGTCGCGGACCAGCGTGGAAATAATGGACCACGGGTGGTCACCGGCGCCATATACGCTGAAAAAGCGAAGATGATAATAGGTCATATTCCATTTCTCGCACTGGGGCATGGCCTGACGGTAGAAGGAAAGCTTCGCTTTTCCGTATTCGTTGACCGGGGCACATTCCATGTGCTCGGACATGATCCCGTCTTCCTTGATTCCGTATTCCACGCGGGAACCGGCATCCATGAAAACGGTACAGCCCAGTTTTCCGGCTGCTTCTACGCACTCCAGAGACCAGTCGATGTTGGACTTCTGAACGATCGGGGAATCGATTTCTTCACGGTTCACGCCGCCCCATGCAAAATGAAGGAAGGCATCGGCATGTCCGATCATTTCCGCAGCGGTGTTTATTTCCGCCAGCGAGCCCTCCACCACATGAAGGTTTTCATGGACCGGGAGCAACGCTCTCTGTTTGGACTGGGGACGTACCAGAACGAAGACCTCAGCACCCTGCTCTAAGAACATGCCCGCCACGTTCCGCCCGATAAAGCCGGTCGCTCCTGTTATGACAATTCGTTTTCCTCTGATCTCTGTCATGTGTATTCTCTCCAAATATCTGTCATCTGCGGCTGTTTCATTCCTCCACAGCCGCCCCATCACTCCTTCTTATGCGAACTTGTGATGAATGTTCTTTTATAACTGCTCAATATGCTCGGTTCTCAGCGTGAGCACTCTCACATCAGAACCAAAGCGGGTCCGGATCACACCGGCGATCTCGTCGGAGTAGCCCGGCGCCACGATCATGATCACATCCACCGG
>JAFUMF010000100.1 GCA_017482945.1 Lachnospiraceae bacterium | reverse complement strand
GAGTTATTGTCATTATGGACAACAGTTTTTGTTTCAAACAGCCATGCACTGGAATGCATGGCTGATTGAAACTCTTATTCTGTAAATGTGAAAGAGTCTACAAAAGCCTCCTTATAACGCGAGAAGACCTGTTTTCGTACATTCTCATCGTGTATTTTCAAGACTTCATTGTTAGGGTGTACATTTTTCGCAGCATCGTCTAAACCCCAAAGATCAAGTAATTTGGAATAACTAATAATTCCAGAATCATAATCTTTTACCGGCACCCAGATGACGTATTCTTTACCGTCATAAAATATCGAGGGGTTGATTGATTTATACACTTTTTTCTCATTCCTGTTTGTTATCCACTTTCTTTCTTAAATAGTAACAGGTGATATCCCATGTTTCATGATCATCACTACTGAAAGATTCGCCTTCTCTTGCACACATTACTGCTTTTTCTTTGGTGTATCTATGGGTAAACGCAATATAAAGATCGTTATAAACAGTAACACGCTTATTGTACGAACTTCCGGACGATTTCATCATAATTCCAGCAAAATGTCCGGCCTCTACAATCAGTATATCATCTGAAATTTCTTTGTACGAAATCGAACAATTGTATTCCGACCTCCCGTAGCCATAATCATAACCATCCTCATGTTTTACTTCCACATTCCACTCGTCTGTTTCTGTGCGAATTACCGCATATTCTTCTGCGGTGTATTCTTTTTCTATCAAATATACTGTAGGATTATTATCGGTTTTTGCTGTCGCAATTTCCCAATTTGTTGTAACCGTCCATAATACCTTACTCATTGCTATACCCCCTGCAAACATTCCTTGTTATTTCATTATAACACACACAATCACAAAATGGCAGGAGTAAAATTACCCCTGCCAAAGTTTTATTCTGCTACTTCTATCATATTTTCTATAAATATTCCGTATCCCCTCGCCGGTTCATTCACCAGTACATGGGTCACAGCACCGATGAGCTTCCCATCCTGAATGATGGGACTGCCACTCATGCCCTGGACGATCCCACCGGTCAATTCCAGCAGTTCCTCATCCACAACTTTGATGGTCATCCCTTTGTTTTTTTGAAGAGCTGCATGATCCACTTTTTGAATCTCGATATCATAGTCTTTCACCTCCCCTGACACACTGCTCCTGATCACGGCATTGCCTTTTTTGACATCCTGGCGGAATCCGACGGGAATTGCTTCGGAAGCAATGTCTTCCTTAAATCTGGCATTCACCGTTCCGAAAATTCCTTCGTCTGTATTGGCAGTCACCTCGCCCATTTTCGTTCCCGGGCCATAATAAATCACGCCGGACATGACACCGGGATTTCCCGGTTCCCCTTTTTCGATTCCCAGGATCTCAGTGGCATAGAGCTCGCCCTCCTTGGTGTCCACGAGACGGCCGGTATCGCTGTCGCTGATTCCATGGCCGAGGGCGCCGAAAGAGCCGTTCATGTCCACATAGGTGACCGTTCCGATTCCCTGAGTATCATCACGGACCCATGCTCCAAGCTTGTAACTTCCATCTTCTGCCTGGACCGGATTTAAGTCCACGTCGATCAGTTCACCATCCCTGCGCACTTCCATATGCACCGCATTTCCTCCGCAGGCATTGACGGCAGCGATCAGATCATCTTTGTCCTCCAGCGTCTGTCCATTGACGGTTTCAATATAGTCGCCGGATTTTAAGATTCCAAAGGCCGGCTCCACCACATTTCCGGCCTCGTTTACGATCTCGCCGGTCCCGATGACCATGACACCGTTGGATTTCAGATAGATTCCGATGGGCGTTCCGCAGGGAATCGCGTAGGTATCTGTGACCACATCCACCTGGATATCCTTCATGTCGATGATACCAAACAGCTTCATGCCGATCCGGTAACTTCCCTCTGTGGTTCCGTACATGGAAATCGGTTCAGCGGCCTGGATCTTAACCTGTCCCGCCGGAATATTGGACTGATTTCCAAGGACCACCTCTTCGTACTCACTCTCGAAGGTCACTCCGGGCGGCAGTGCGAAGTTAAAAATTTCCTCTTCACTGACCACCAGATTCAGATGGTCCGGTATCGCGTAATTGATATACAGCCATGAGAATCCGGCTGGCAAAAGTACGAGTCCCAGAAATAACCAGCATAGCATCCGGTGCAGTCGTCCTTTTCTCGTCACGGCAAAACCTCCTTATTTTAATGATTCTGCCCTGATATTTCGGTTCCAACACACCGGCCGGCGTTTTTCATGATTGAATCACAATCCCCGGAACGTCAAAGGAGAGGGCAGTTAAATGCTCCTCTCCTAGTATGTGATCCTGTGAAATTTTCAGCCTGTCAGTTTTTAGATGGCGAATTCTGCTTTGCGTTCCATCGCCAGTCTCTTCATTTCTCTTGCATTCTCCCGCACCGCATCGGTAATCTCTGCGCCGCCGAGAAGTCTTGCAAGCTCTTCGACCTGTTCTTCTTCATTTAATTGATGTATCTTCGTGATGGTCTTTCCATGTTCCACCGTTTTTTTGATCTCAAAATGCGTGTCCGCCATGGCAGCGATCTGCGGCAGGTGGGTGATGCATAAAACCTGATGCTTTCTTGCAATATAAGAAAGACGTTCGGAAACCATCTGCGCGGTCCGGCCGCTGATTCCTGTGTCGATCTCATCGAAGATCAACGTTGGGATATCGTCGGTGTCCGCAAGAACGGTCTTGATCGCGAGCATGATTCTGGAAAGCTCACCGCCGGATGCCACATCTCCCAGTGGTCTTGGCGGAATGCTTCCTGGGTTGGTCGAGATCAGGAATTCCACCTCGTCAAAACCAGTCGCGGAAAAATGCTCCAGTTTTCTCACATCGATTTTAAAATCCACATGGAGGAAATTCAGATCTAGAAGTTCTTCTTTGATCCGCGCCTCCAGAATGGCCGCTGCCTTCTTTCTCGCCTCAGAAAGTTCTGCGCACAACGCGAGCATTTCCTTCTCCTGAGCCTCAAAGGCGATTTTTGCCTCTGCTGCCAGTTCATCGTAATGCTCCAGCTCTTCCAGACGCGCCTTCTTCTCTTCCAGGCGTTTCAGAACGGCTTCCTCTGTATTTCCGTACTTTGCCATCAGACTGCGGACAAAATCCAGACGTTCCTCTGTCTTTCTAAAGTCTTCCGCATCGAACTCCATTTCATTCATATAATCAGAAATGGAACGATTTAAATCGCTTAAAATACTTTCCACATCTGCCAGTCCTGACACAATGTCCTGAAGCACATCGTCGTACGCAACGACACTTTCGACTTCGCGAAGTGCCCGTCCGATTTCATCGGTGTCTATGGCACGGTATGCGATCTGCATACTGTCAGCAATTTTCTGACCATGGACGAATTTTCTGTATCTGGCCGCCAGCTCTTCCTCTTCGCCCGGCCGGATTCCTGCGTTTTCGATCTCATCGATCTCGAATCTCGTGAAATCTGCCTCACGCCTTCTTCCTTCCTCATCCAGAGAAAATCCCTCTAGCGCAGACTTAAGAGACAGATACTTCTTATATCCGTCTGCCACCTGCTTTTTCAGTTGTTCCGTCTCATTCCGGGAATACTCGTCCAGAATTTCCAGATGTTTCTGCTTGTGCAGAAGTGACTGATGGTCATGCTGTCCATGCATATCTAGAAGCAGGCCTGTCACGGCGCGAAGTCTTCCCGTTGTCACTGTCTCATCATTGATGCGGCTCGTGCTTCTGGCCTGCGTGATTTTCTTAGAAATAATCAGAAGTCCCTCTTCATCGGGCACGATATCAAGAGCCGCCAATGCCGCCCTCTTTTCTTCCTCCTCCACGGAGAAGATGAGCTCCACAAAGGCGCTCTCTTCTCCCTGGCGGATCATATCTTTTGATGCTTTTCCTCCAAGCGCCAGTCCCACAGAACCAATGATAATGGATTTTCCGGCGCCGGTTTCTCCTGTCAGTATGTTTAAGCCCCCGGCAAATTCCACCTCAGCTTTCTCGATCAAAGCCAGGTTTTTCACGTGTAAGCCAAGCAGCATATACTCACCTCAATTCCATACTGAATCCTTACTCAGCAACGATTTTCTTTAACTTCTCCATAAGAACGATGGTGTCATCCACCGTGCGGACTGCGCACATGATGGTGTTGTCACCGGCGATGCAGCCGACCATCTCATGGAAACCGATCACATCCAGCGCTTCGGCAACTGCCATCGCCATGCCGGATACGGTCTTGATCACAAGGATATTCTGAGCCATGTCCATGGAAACATAACAATCTCTCAGGATTCGTAAATACTTTTCTCCAAAATCCTTCTTTGCCTGCATAACAGAATAGCACTGACGGCCGTTTTCTCTCTGAACCTTCGTCAGTTTTAATTCACGAATATCTCTGGACACGGTTGCCTGTGTCACATGATATCCCGCCTGTTTTAAATATGCAGCCAGTTCTTCCTGGGTTTCAATCTGATATTTCCCGATCAACTCCACGATCTTGCTGTGTCTGTCTACTTTCATGTCAAATTACCCCTTTCTTGTGTTCTGCCATGGGCCATTACGCCTCAGACATCTTGTGTTTTAAAATATCAAGGAATGACCGGTGATCCAGCTTTATCACTCTGGTCACCATGTCCGATTTTTCAATTTCATAATAGTCGCCCGGATCCAGGCTCACTTTGGTATCACCATCGAAGGAAACCATCCGCATTCCAAAACTCTTTAGCGGGATCCTGATCCGCACCTTACTCTCCGGCCCCAGGACAATGGTCCTGGAAGTCATCGTATGCGGACAGACCGGTGTGAGGATCAGAAGCTCACCGTCCGGCTGTGCGATCGGACCGCCGGCAGACAGGCTGTAGGCTGTGGAACCAGTCGGAGTCGCCACGATCATACCGTCGGCACTGTATTCCGTCAGGTACTGGTCATCGACATAGAGCTCAAACTTCAGGACACGCATCTCCCCTTCTCTTGTGAGAACGATATCATTGAGCGCAATGTCCTCCGCGATCAGCTCACCCTCATGGTACACGCGTCCCTTTAACATCATGCGCTCCTGGATCGTATAACGATCCTCCAACAGCGCATCCAGAAGCTCGTTTGGATCGCCTTCTCTGCCGATCTGGGTCAGGTAACCGAGACCGCCGAGATTGATACCGATGATGGGGAATCCGCTTCCTGCCAGATCTCTGGCCGCACGGATCAGGGTACCGTCACCTCCGAGGGTGATGACACACTCCGTCTCCTTCGGCACATTGTTAAGATCTGTGAACCGATATCCTTTGTGGAACTCCCCGTGTGACGCCTTGCATGTAGCTCCGCGTGACTCCAGATATTCCACGACTTTATTCCTCACAGCAACTGCTTCTTCTTTTCCTTCATTAACGATGATGTAAAAATGCTTCATAGGCTTCCTCTGTCCGAATTACTTATCAAGAGTCTCATGTGCCTTTTCCACGACTTCCTTTGCACCGATGGCATCGTTGGTAAATGTGGTGCCGTCTGTACAGTTTCTTAAGTGGAGAAGGTACTCGATGTTGCCTTCCGGTCCTTTGATCGGGGAGAACTCCAGATGGAGTGCCTCGAATCCGATGCTTCCTGCGAAGGATGCTACCATCTCGATCACCTCAAGATGAACAGACTTTTCACGGACAACGCCTTTCTTTCCGACTTTCTCTCTTCCGGCCTCAAACTGCGGTTTAATGAGGCACACTACTTCGCCGTCCGGCTCCATCAGCGCCTTCACCGGGCCCAGGACCTTGGTGAGGGAAATAAAGGAAACGTCGATGGAAACAAACTGGATCTTGTCGGCAATATCCTCCGGTGTCACATAGCGGATATTTGTCTTCTCCATGCAGACCACGCGCTCATCGTTGCGCAGCTTCCATGCCAGCTGACCATGTCCAACGTCTACAGAGTACACCTTCACCGCACCATTCTGCAGCATGCAGTCTGTAAAGCCGCCGGTGGACGCGCCAACGTCCATGCAGACCTTTCCTTCCAGAGTCGCGCCGAAATGAGTCATGGCCTTTTCTAATTTCAGGCCGCCGCGGCTCACATATTTTAATGTACTTCCGCGCACTTCCACCTGCGCAGTCTCTTCAAATGTAGAACCGGCCTTATCTTCCTTCTGTCCGTCCACATATACGATACCGGACATGATGATCGCTTTCGCTTTCTCTCTGGATTCAGCCAGATTTCTTTTTACCAACAGCACATCCAAACGTTCTTTCATGCTTTCTGCTGCTCCTTATCTTTCCTCTTCACTCTCCGCAACACGGACTGGTCTCGTGCCCTGAATTCCACAGGACTCAAGGACCGGGAGAATCTGGCGGATGACAGAATCGCTGTCAATTCCAAGCATTTCCCTGAGCGCCGTTACATTTCCATGCTCCACATACGCGTCCGGAAGTGCCACCTGAATCACCCGCATTCCCGGATAATTGTCGTGAATATATTTGGTAATGCACATTCCCATACCGCCTCGAAGGACGTTTTCCTCCATGGTCACGATCAGTTTGTGAGTCTGACAGAGATGGTCGATCATCGCAGTGTCAAACGGCTTCACAAATCTGGCGTTTGCCAGCGTACAGGAATATCCTTTGTTCTTTAATTTCTCACGCACATGCTCGCCCGTGCTGACCATGCTGCCAAGGGCAAACAGCGCGATGTCTTTTTCTTCATAAAGCATTTCTGCTTTTCCGTATTCCACCGGTGCGTTAAATTCTTCCAGGCCGCGGTACGCCTGTCCTCTCGGATAGCGGATCGCCATCGGTCCGTCGAACTTCACGCCAAATTCCAGCATGGACTCCAGCTCCCAGAGATTCTTCGGTGCCATGATACTCATGCCCGGCACGAGACTTAAGAAGGAAATATCAAAAATTCCCTGGTGGGTCTCGCCGTCACTTCCAACAAGGCCGGCGCGATCGATGGCAAATAACACCGGAAGCTCCTGGATACAGACATCGTGGAGCACCTGGTCGTAGCCTCTCTGTAAAAAGGAAGAGTACACAGCCACCACCGGCTTTAATCCGGCCGATGCCATACCTGCCGCAGAAGTCACCTCATGGGCCTCCGCGATTCCCACATCGAAGAATCGCTCCGGGTATTCCTTCGCAAATCTGGAAAGTCCCGTTCCGTCCGGCATTGCTGCTGTCAGCGCCACAACGTTGGGATTCTTCGCCGCGATCTCGCAGATTTTTCCGGAAAATACATCGGTGTAGCTCGGATAAATCTTTTCCTTCACCGATTTGCCGGTCAGGACATCAAAGGCATCCACACCGTGGAATCTTGCAGGATTCTTCTCTGCAGGTCCATATCCTTTTCCTTTTTTGGTGATCACATGGACTAAGACGGCATGGCGGACTCTCTTGGCCTCTTTTAAGACCTTCACCATGGCATTGACATCATGGCCGTCCACCGGTCCCAGATATGTGATTCCCATATCCTCAAACAGCATGCCCGGCACGAAGACCTGCTTGATGCTGTTCTTTAGCACAGAAATGCCATTGGATATCCCTTTTCCCACAACAGGAATCGCATTCAGCGCCTTTTCTACGCCAAGCTTCAAGTTCGCATAGCTCTCCTTTGTGCGCACGCTGTCCAGATACGTGGACATGCCGCCAACGTTGGGGGAAATGGACATTTCGTTATCGTTTAATATAATAATGAAGTTTTTCTTCATCTGCGCCGCATTATTCAGCGCCTCATAAGCCATACCGCCGGTCAGCGCACCGTCGCCGATCACTGAGATCACGGAATAATCCTCTCCCAAAATGTCCCGCGCCTGGGCAATTCCGAGGCCAGCGGAAATGGAAGTGGAGCTATGGCCCGTATCGAATGCGTCATAAGGACTTTCCTTTCGTTTCGGGAAGCCGCTCATGCCGCCGAACTGTCTTAAGTCATTAAAACCTTCTCTTCGGCCACTGAGTAATTTGTGGGTGTAGGCCTGATGTCCCACGTCCCAGACAATCTTATCCTTCGGCAGATCAAACGCCAGGTGGAGCGCCATGGTGAGCTCTACCACACCCAGGTTGGACGCCAGATGGCCGCCGGTCTTACTGATCTTTTCAAGAAGGAACTGACGGATCTCTTTCGCCAGAACCGGATATTCTTCTTCTTTTAATTTCTTAATATCAGAAGACTTCTCTATTTTCTCAAGAAGCATGGAATTGTACTCCTTTGTCTCTCTTGCATGTTTTCGCTGTTAAACCACATCCTGCGATTCGGCCCGGCTTTCCCGACCGCTCTCACGCAGGTCCGGTACTCTAGTTTTCACGGTTTACCAGCATTTCAATCAGTTGGGCAAGAAATTCTTTCTCGCCCGGAAGATCTGCAAGTGTCTCACACGCGCGGTCGGAAATCTCTTTCACGTCCGCCTTTGCTTTCGCGAGACCCTCTAAGGTCACATATGTGGTCTTGCTGTTCTTCTCATCGCTGAGCACTGGTTTCCCAAGGACCTCCGCAGTGCTGGTGACATCCAGAATATCATCCTGGATCTGGAATGCAAGGCCAACATCTGTGGCGATGGATTCCACAGTCTTCACCTGAGTTTCATCTGCACCGGCCAGAACCGCGCCGATCATCATCGATGCCTCAAGAAGCGCACCGGTCTTTAATCGGTAGATAAAATCTAGTTTTTCTCTCGGAACCGGCTTTCCAGTCAGCTCCACATCGACGGTCTGACCGCCGATCATCCCATAGATTCCGGTCTTTGCAGCCAGAATTCCCATGGCTTTTACGACTCTCGCAGCGTCGGCACCAAGTTCCAGCGCCTTCGCCGCAGTCTCAAATGCAAAAATCATCAGAGCATCGCCTGCAAGAACGGCCATATCATAGCCATAGACCTTCCATGTGGTCGGTTTGCCGCGGCGCAGCTCATCATTGTCCATACACGGCAGATCATCGTGGATCAAAGATGAGGTATGGATCATTTCAATGGCAGCCATGAACGGCTCGATGTCTTTTCCGTTTCCGCCGAACATTTTGTATACTTCATGCATCAGAAGCGGACGGAGACGTTTTCCGCCGGCCTTCATGCTGTAATTCATGGCCTCGAAAATGGTCTTCTGGTGGCCTTCCTCCGCCGGCAGGTAAGAGTATACGATCGCCTCAGTCTCTGCCACAGCCTGTTTTAAGTTATCTTTAAAAATACTGCCCATCGTTCGTATCCTCCGCCGGTTCGCCACTGAGAACCAGAATCTGCTTTTCTATCTTCTCTATCTTTTCATTGCAGCTCTTCACGAGCTTCATGCCAATTTCGTAATTCTTAAACGCATCCTCCAAAGAGCCTTTTCCACTTTCCAGCTGGTCGATCAAATCGTCCAGAGCCGCAAAGGTCTCTTCGATGGTCATGTCATTCATTTCGTTCATGGCCACGTCACTGGCCTTCTTTACTTCTTCCAACCTTCTGCCTCCCTGCTCTCTTCAACGTTCGCTGTCAGTTTACCGTCCGCAACCTGCACATGGATCTTACTTCCCACAGGTGCCTGCTTGACGGATGCCAGCCGCTCTCCACTCTCGTCTGTGACGAAACCGTAGCCCTGGCTCAGCTTCTTAAGTGGGGATAAGCCCCACATGGTACCGCTTAATACTGCAAGACGCTTTTTATCGTGATCCAACCGCCGCTCCATCTGGCGCGCCAGCGCATCCTCACGAAGCACCGTCTCGCGTTTTTTTGTCTCTATTTTTGTTGTCATCTGGCGATTCAGGGTGTCCTCGATATCAGCCAGGCGCTGTCTCTTCTCGTTAATGATATGCTGTGGGTGGTGGATCCTGATCTTTAATTCATCATGTTTCAGCCGCCCTTTTACGGAATCCAGGAAAAATCCCATCTCCCGGTCCAGCTTCCGCTTTCTCGCCTCAAGGTCCGCAAGGAATTGGCCGTAATCAAACACCGCCAGTTCTGCCGCTGCCGAAGGAGTCGGGGCGCGAAGATCCGCCACGTAGTCGGAAATTGTCACATCGGTCTCATGGCCAACTGCCGAGATCACAGGCGTATTGCAGGCAAAAATTGCCCTCGCGACTTCCTCCTCATTGAAGGCCCAAAGGTCTTCGATGGAACCGCCGCCACGGCCCACGATCAGTACGTCCAGTCCCATGGTATCCAGTGTGCGGATTCCGTGAACAATACTGGCCTTGGCGCCCTCGCCCTGGACCAGTGCCGGGTACAGCACCAGCTGAACATAAGGATTTCTCCGTTTGCTGATGTTGATAATATCACGCACCGCCGCGCCGGTCGGAGCTGTCACGATTCCGACGGTCTTTGCATATCGCGGGATCGGCCGTTTATACTGGGCATCGAACATGCCCATTTCTTCCAGCTCTCTTAAGAGCTTTTCAAACCGTACATACAAATCACCGCGGCCGGAAAGTTCGATTTCCTGGGCATAGAGCTGGTACTTTCCGTCCCGCTCATAAACATCCACGGTTCCTTTCACGACCACCTGCTGGCCCTCTTCCAGACGGAATTTTAGTCCCCGTCTCTGGCCTGCGAACATGACCGCAGACAGAGTACCGCCGCCGTCTTTTAAAGTGAAATAAATATGACCCGATGTATGGTATTTGCAGTTTGAAACTTCCCCCTTCACCGAAAGGCGGCGAAGAAGGAAGTCCTGTGTAAACATATTTTTGATGTAGGAATTGACCTGCGTTACGGAATATACTCCTGCCATACTACACTAATTTTGCCAGAATTCCGTTTACAAATGCCGGGGCATCATCACCACCGAACTTCTTTGCAAGCTCAACTGCCTCGTTGATCGCAACCTTGTCCGGAATCTCCGCATCATGTTTCAGTTCAAATACTGCAAGGCGGAGAATCGTAAGCTCCACTTTGCCCATTCTTCCTGTCTTCCAGCCCTCAGCAACGCCGTTGATCGCTTCGTCGATTTCCGGGATGTAAGACATGATTTTTTCTACTCTCTCTTCGAGGTATTTCTTGTCGGCATCCTCTGCTGTCACTTCATGGAGTACCACATCGACTCCGTCTTTGTTTGTCTCATCCTCAAGCGGCGCCTCGAAATAACGCACAAGCTGCTCTTCCTTCTCCTCCGCCGGATAAAAATCCTGACAGAACAGCATCTTAAAACAATGTTCTCTTGCCTCTCTTCTGGTCATTGGGTTACCTCCATTTATCTAAAAAGCATACTTATCTATCTTCAGATTATACATGAAAATGTATATTTCCACAAGGCTTATTTTGAGGGCCCCGGATACCTGTAAAAATACTTTGGGCAAACACGAAACAAAAGGAAATGCCGCTGACCATTTCTGACCAGCGGCATCATTTATTCACTATATTCTTCCCGGAATGTGTATCATTCCTTCCCCCTTAATACTCCCTGGCGATCTCTTCCATGGTAATATCGTAGGTTTCCAGGAACTCTTTCAGGTCCTTATCGTCATTGATCAGCATGATTTCGCTGAATTTTCCTGTGCGGATATCTTTAAAGCCGGCTACTTCCTCGCCAGTGCAGATGCTTGCGCGGATGACCGGTTTCAGGTTCTCACGATCAAAAGAACGCTTTTTTACTTTTTTCCAAAACATGGCTTCCTCCTGTCACAAAATGCCTCAGCGACGTTCACATCCTACCATGCCGCCACAATACCATCAGCTCTCGGATCCGACGCGCCGCAAAGTACATCTTCTTCGTTTCTCCAGATAATCTGGCCGCGGCCAAAGGAGATGTTTTCCGGCATCACGCTGATTTCGTGTCCGCGGCGCACCAGTTCCTCGGTGATCGCGTACGGGAAACTGCGCTCCACATGGATCTTCTTGCCGCCGGTCCACTGCCATCTCGGTGCATCCAGTGCCTCCTGTGGATTCATCATGAAATCGATGGTGTTCATCACTACCTGCACATGACCCTGCGGCTGCATCGGGCCTCCCATGACACCGAACGGTCCCACTGCCTCTCCATCCTTTGTAAGGAAGGCCGGGATAATTGTATGGAATACTTTTTTACCAGGGCCCAGACAGTTTTCTTCTCCGTCGATCAAAGAGAAGCTCGCTCCACGATCCTGGAACGAAATACCAGTTCCCGGTACCACAACACCGGAACCGAATCCCATGTAGTTGCTCTGAATGTAAGAAACCATGTTTCCTTCCCCATCTGCAGTGCACAAATAAATGGTTCCGCCGCTGTTTGGCTTGCCCGGCTCCGGCTCCTGTGCCATGTCGTTGATCAGAGCGCGGCGCTCATCTGCATATGCATCACTTAACATGTCTGCAGGGCTCACCGTCATATAGCGGGCATCAGCCACATAGCGTTTTCCGTCGGCAAATGCCAGCTTCATTGCTTCCAGCTGTTTGTGGAAGGTATCTGCGCAGTCGCGGCAGTTGAACTCGAATCCTTTTAATATATTCAGCGCCATCAGGGCAATGATTCCGTCACCATTCGGCGGGATCTCCCAAACATCGTAGCCTTTATAATTTACATGGATCGGATCCACCCACTCGCACCAGTAAGCCTCCAGATCCTCTTTTCTTAAAAATCCACCGGTCTCTTTTGAGAATGCGTCGATCTTGTCCGCCAGTTCGCCGCGGTAAAATGCCTCGGCATTGGTCTTTGCAATCAGCTCCAGCGTACTTGCATGTCCCTCTGATTTCCAGACTCCGCCCGGTCCTGGAATCTTACCTTCCGGCGCGAAGGTCTCAAACCATCCACGGAAACAATCGTCTTTGAAAATTTCCTTAAACTGTTTATATGCCTTTTCCCATAAATAGGCGGTGACCGGAGTGATCGCAACTCCTTCTCTTGCATAGCTGATCGCCGGCTCCAGCACTTTTGTCAGCGGGAGACGGCCAAACTTCTTTGAAAGCTCCGCCCATGCAGACGGTGCACCAGGTACCATGACCGGAATCCAGCCGCGGTCCGGCATCTTCGTATGGCCCAGCTCACGAACCTTCTCCGCAGTAATGGACATCGGGGATTTTCCGCTGGCATTGAGGCCATGAAGTTTTCCATTCGTCCATACAAGCGCAAAGGCATCTCCTCCGATTCCATTGGAAGTAGGCTCCAATACCGTCATACACGCGGCCGTCGCAATAGCCGCATCAATGGCATTTCCTCCTGCTTTGATCATATCAAGACCGGCCTGCGCAGCAAGCGGCTGGCTTGTGCAGACCATGCCGCGGCGTCCATAGACCACGCTTCTTCTTGACGGATAACTGTACTTTAAAGCATCAAATTTCATCTTTCGTTCCTCCATTCCGCCATGCTTCCCGCTCACAAGCAAGCTTGTTCTCGGTCACGGCATTCGCCATATGCCGGCATATACAAAGAAATCCACTTGAGAGCGAACTCTCAGTGGATTTTTTGTACATGTCAACGCAGGGCACATTGCTTTGCGCCTACTGTTCCTCAACATTTACACCGGCAATTTTGATATTAACATCTAAAACTGTAAGGCCGGTCATATTTTCGATTGCGCTCTTCACCTTATCCTGAACCTTTTCGCATACAACCGGAATGCTGTAGCCATATTTTAAGTTCATGGAAATATTTACGGAAACATGTTCCTCTGTCACTTCAACTTTTACGCCCTTGGAAAGGTTCTTCATTCCCAGCTTTCCAATCAGTTCGTTGCTCATATTTCCAGCGAGGGAATCCACGCCTTCTACTTCAGTCGCTGCCAGGCCGGCAATAATTGCTACTACTTCGTCAGCAATCTGAACTTCACCGATCTGATCTTTCTCATATACTTTATGACTGCTTCTCTCTGTATCTGTTGCCACAATAATTACCTCCTGCAATCCAAAAATTTATGATATATCAGATATATAATACCATAATTCTGTAGATTTGCCTAGGCTTTTCCGTAAACTTTCTTTGACTCTCCAATCATCTACTCTGCCAGGTCCATTAATGTGATCACGATTCCCTGGGCACCGATTTCTGTCTTTCTCTTTACGATGTCCTCGATCTGGGCCCGCTCCGGGTCTGTGAGGCTGACTGCGTTGATGACCACATCCACCTGATTATCAGTAATGCTGACAACCGGATCCACGAATCCTTTGGCCTGGAGAAGTGTTTCTGCTGCATTTTCTTTTTCCGCGATTTCCGTCAGGCGGATCATACTCTGGATCGCCGCCTGTTTTTCGGTCTCGGCGATCTGGTCGCTGTTGATGAGCTGCATCAAGGTCTCTTTGTTTTTCGCACGAATCTGCTCACGATTCAGCTGGACACCGGCTATGTACTCAGAAACACTGGTTCCGTTGGTGAGAACTGCCTCGCCCGGATTGTCGATTCCTGTCAGCTGGCTGGCATCTGCGTTTGCCAACTGATCCGTTCCCACACTCTCCACTGTACCGGCTGCCCCGGCTTCTCCACTGCCTGCTGCGTCTGCCATGTCAGTCGCCTGGCCGTCCAGTGTGATGGTATCCACCGGAAGTTCTTCGCCGGTGCCATCCAGGCTTGCGATTTCTAAAAGTGTTCCGTCATCGATTCCCTGAAGTGCCTGATTCTCCGCCAGGATATCCTCGTCGGAAATCTCCATGACACCGGCCTCGTAAACCTCTGCCGCCGCCACTTCCTGTTTGGTCGAGTAGTTGAGATAACCGGCCGCCGCGATCATGATGGCCAGAGTTGTGATAATGATCTGGTTTCTCCTGAATATTCGTTTCATTCCTCAGACTCCTTTTTCACCCGCTTTAATACTTTTATCTTATGTGAAGGAAGACCGAATAATGCTTCCATGGCCTCAGAAATTTCCGCTTTTATCACCGCACTTCCACCGCCGTCGGCACTGATGATAATGCCGGACAGTTCCGGGGACAGTTCTTTTTCAATGATCGGTGCTGAAGTCTGACCGTCCATGACAGTATTTTCTGTCCATTCGTTCTGAGTCTGGGTCCTTGTGACAGTGCCGCCATTGTGTTCCTCGGTGGTGGACGTTGAGGTGTTTCTGTCCACGCGGATCACTTTTTCCTCCGTCGATTTTAGGACCACCATCACATCTACCTCTCCTACGCCTTCAACATGTTCCAGAATGGCACGGATCCTTGATTCTAGCGCCGCTTCGTAAGTTGTTTCCTGGCCGGATGCTTTCACATTTGCCGCCGGTGCGGCATACACCGGATCTGTCAGATTTTGTCCGCTGTTTCCCGTCGCCTCCGCCTGAATCTGCGTGCTGTTTCCAGCTTCTGCCACCACGCTGTCACTGTCTCCGGGGAGTGATAAAATAAACAGCAAAAGTCCGGAGCAGAAAATAAATATCAGCTTCTCTTTATTCATCTTCCAGATGGATTGTAATGTCACTTTCTTTAAGTCCATAATACTCTCCTATTTTCTTTTTCAACTCGGCTGACGCTCTGCCGGATGCCGCCTCCACCGCCGCCATGTCATCGGACATCCGAATATTCACCGCCAGCACGTCACCGAACGTCCCGCCTTCCAGACTTTCATCCAGCACCACCTCTACTTCCAGGCACCGGACATCCATCCCCTCGGCCATCATCCTCATGTCCGTCTCCACAGCCTCTTCATAGCTTGCGATCAGCTGCGCCATCCGTCTCCCGTCCGCATCCTCAATTTCCCGTTTCAAAAGCTTTGCATCATTCTGAAAGGTCAGCTTTTCGAAACGTTCCGCCATTTCCGCCTCAATACCCGTCAGATCTGCAAACGGAGCAAACACCAGCATCAGAAAAATCATTCCTGTAAACAGCCGCAGATATTTCTCATACTTTTTGTCCGGCAGGAGATTGATCACCATGGTCATTAAAATCAGATAAAAGACCAGACTCCTGACCCACTCATAAATTCCGCTCATTGTCTCACCCCGCATACCATGCCGCATTGGTGGACACGCAGATCACCGCAATGGTCGCCCCGAAAAGCGCTAACGAATAGCCCACCATTTTAAGAAGCAGTCCATGTCCGGCCGCCGCACCTGTCATACAGGCCACCAACCGCTTGTCGCAGACCGGCTGCATGGCCGCGGCCGCCAGATAATAAAGCACCATCAAAATAAACAGCTTCATCATAGGTACCGCCGCCAGCAAAAGTAAAATCACAACAGAAACTGCTCCGGCTGTATTTTTAATGAGAATTCCTGACCCCAGAACCATCTGCGACACGGCACCTGCTCCACCTCCGATCCCCGGAATCATCTGCGCCAGACGCATAGCTGAGGCATTTTTTAACGCATCCGCCTGTGGCAGGACCAGTCCCTGGATCACGTGAAAACCAACAATAATCCCAAACATGGTCTTGCAGGTCCAAAAGACCACATTCCCCAAAAGTTCCGTCAGTTTGGAAAGCATTTCTTCCTTATATAAATTTCCCGCCAGAACCATCATCATATAGACTCGCATCAGCGGGATCAAAATCTGACCAAATACCGCCTGCACAAGACCGATGGCTCCGATGGTGAAGCCGCAGATCGCAGCGGAAGTGATCGCACCACCCGCCATGGTGACTGCAAGAAAATACGCAGGAAGCAGGACCTGCATAAATTCCAGAAGGTCCGTCGTCACTTCCGAAGCGATGACCACACTGGAAAAAAAGCTCGCCGCAAGAAAAGCCATGGCTAGAAGATAGACCACATAAAACCCTGTTTCTGAGACATGGCCGGAGCCGAAAATCCCGGCAAATCCAGAAAAAATCGCGCCGATGAGGGCAAGAAGAAGGATCTGCCCCAGCAGCGTATAGTTTGTCCGAAGTTCCGAAAACAGTGTGGATTTTATGGTCTCCGCGCAGGTCTGGAATACCTCCATTAAGTTACCTGCCATGATTTCCTTCATCATTTCCTGAAAAGAAATGCCCGAAACAGCCTCCGTATTCAAAGAGTCAAGAAAGTCCTGAATTTCAGCCGCGTCGAAATCTTCCAAATCCTCCACCTGGAATCCGGTCAGATCCCCATCTGTTGCTTCCTGTATCATCTGCATGTTGTATACTGTGTTCCTATCTTTTAAATCCCGAATGGCCCCGTCTGCCTGCCCCACCGGTGCCATGATCAAACATATCGCTATCACTATCGTCCAGATTTTCTTCATTCCATAAACCTCTGAATCGTCTCAAGAAGTGCCAGGAGCACCGGCGCACTCACCGCCAGAATGGACAGTTTTCCGAACATTTCAATCTGGGTCCCCAGAGCCGAATAACCGGCGTCTTTGCAGATGCCGGACGCGAATTCCGCGATGTAAGTGATACCTACCATTTTTAACAGTGTGCCCAGATACATGTGTTTGACGCCGATGTACTCACCGATGGTCTTTGCCGTGTCCAGAATCAGCTCTAGCCTAGATACTCCGAGAAAGGCAATCACGACTCCGGCGGCCAGAATAATGTATACAGAATACTCAGGCCGCAGTGCCTTGACCTGGACAGCCAGTGCTACCGCCGCAATGCCGAGAATGGCAGCTTGTATGATCGTCATGTACGGCCTCCTTCCATTACAAAGCAAACAAATTTTTGATGGTCTCGAACAGCTCATAAATGTAAGGAACGATCCAGAACAAGACTAAGACCAGTCCTGCCAGGCTGGTGAGAAATGCCTGGTCTTCCCTGCCGCTGTGCTTTAACACCTGACAGATCACGGATACCAGAATTCCCACCGCCGCAATTTTAAATATCAGATTTACACCCATTTCTCCCTCCACTTTCTTTTCCAATAGCAGCCCGAACATTCCACCTCAGACAAGGAGCAC
The DNA here is from genome assembly GCA_017482945.1 of Lachnospiraceae bacterium. Lineage (GTDB taxonomy): Bacteria > Bacillota > Clostridia > Lachnospirales > Lachnospiraceae > Pilosibacter. The sequence goes on along the minus strand of JAFUMF010000100.1, from coordinate 11,150 downwards.
AAACAAAAACAGCCCTGCTGCCACCCCCAGGCTCCGGTACAGTTTCATCCTGCCATCCGCCTCTTTTTTTAAAAACGCAATCGCATCATCCGTCTGCTCCAGATAAAAAAGCAGCGTCCGCTCCTGCATGCCGCGGTCCGCATAGCCAAGATTTTCCCCAAGCGCCGAAAGATTTTGCCGGTCCGCCGCCGCCAGTGGACAGTCCTTCGGAATACTTTCAACCGCTTCCTTCCAGATCACAGAAAACGAGAGATTGCGATTTTCTCTCGCCCGTTCCGCAACAGCAAGAAACAACTTCCCAGGTTCCGCAAAGCTTCCGGTCTTTCCCTCCGAAAACCGACTCCCCACCTCGAACAGTGCCTCCGGCAGCGGCTCATTGGAATACAGGATCCGACTCTTCAAATGGTAGATCATCTGCCGGAACATACAAAGAATGTCCAGCCGGTCTCTCCACCTCTTCGCCGCCAGGAATCCTCCTCCCACAGCCGAAACCGCCATGAGCGCGATCCCTATGTAGCGCATGCCTGTTTCCCCCATTCCGCTCCATGCAACTGTCCGAACTTCTCATCATATATCCCCACAATCGTCCCCGGCGCCGGCACACCCGAGAGTACCACATACCGGGAAAACATTCCCTCCGCCACCATCTCACAAAGCACCGGTTTCCGCTTCAAATCCTCCGCCGCATTTCCATGGACCGTCGCAAGGATCTTACACCCACATTTCATTACGTCGCGAAGAGCCTCAAGATCAGCCTTCGTTCCAACCTCATCCACAGCCACCACCCGCGGCGCCATGGACCGGATCATCATAAGCATCCCCACAGCCTTCGGGCATCCATCCATCACATCAGTCCGCATACCAAGATCACACTGCGGAACGCCGCGAACACAGGCCCCAATTTCCGACCGCTCGTCCACGACCGACACCGACAGTCCCGGCCCATGCCGATTCCCATCCGACACTTGCCTCACCACATCTCGGAGCATGGTCGTCTTTCCTGCCCCCGGAGGCGAAAGAAACAGCGTATTCTGGATTTCGCCGTCATGATAAATCCACGGAAGGACCGCGTCCGCACAGCCGGGCCGTTCCCTGGCGATGCGGATATTCAGCCCGGAAATATCCTTCATCGTGCGGATCCCATCTCCTTCCAGCACCACTTTCCCTGAAAGTCCCACGCGATGTCCGCCTTCTATCGTAAGAAATCCCTGGCGGATCTCGTCCTCAAAGGCATACAGGGAATGTCCGGAAAACATGCCAAGAAGTTCTTTGATCAGCACCTGATCCGCAATCACTGCATCCCCCGGCTGTCTTTCCGAGGCATCGCGTCTGCTGACCTGTTCCAGCCTGCCACCGAAGCTCAGATACCGTTCCCTGCCATCCTGCACCACCATCACCGGCCGCCCGGCCCGAATCCGGATTTCCCGGACCGAGTCTGCATCTGCCACCGCTTTCTTCAGCCAATCAATCACTCTTCCTGCATCCATGTCACACGCTCCTTCCCATGCCTTGCACCATCCGGCTTTCCTTTACCTCCAATATATGACCCTCGGACAGGTTTATGACTTTCAGGCATCAAAAAAACTCCCCATCTCCGCTTTCGCAGAAATAGAGAGTTTTCATCTTCCCATTATTATTTACCAAAGGATTTCACCCAGGTATTTCTAATGCGCCGTTTCACCTGGCAAGTCTTATCCTTGCAGTTGGCACACTGCAGGATCTGGTTCGATCCACTCCAGAACCGCTCCGGATGGCTTGCATACACAAGTTCCCAGCGGATCAGCACCACGCAGGATGTAAAGAACAGGCTCCAGCTATAGAAGTTCGGAATGAACAACATCGGCGTGAACATCATGAAATGGCCCCAGTCATAAATGCGGCAGTTGACACAGCATTTATTCTTCATAATACAAGTCTGGAACGGGCAAAACAGCAGGATGCAGATGTAATCACACAAAAAGAAAAATACCGTGATCATCAAAAGATCCGACCGGTCCAGAAGCCGGATCAGATAGAAAAATCCAATCACACCATTGCCGATCAGCCAGACCAGCATAACGATCCATGCTTTCTGGTTCTGATCCTGCACAAAGCGGTGCATCTCCAATTCGGAGTACCCCTCATTCTCACGATACACTTCCTTATCCGCCTTCTTTAGCGCCATAGTCCGGAACGTTCCCGGAAAAATATGGCTCAGCATGATTACCATGAAGGTAACCCACAGCACATGCATCGGCGTAATGCCGTATACAAGAGGCTGGTGCGCCAGATCCCACAGACTTACGTCCGAAAACAGATAGAGACCGAGCACGGTGATAAATACAGAAATGCGGAACCAGAACTTCAGGCTATACCGCTTCATCATTGATGTAAATTCAAATTTCCCCATACATCCTCCGACCAAAACATCTAAATCTTACATGCTATGAAATCCTTTACCGATGATCTCACTGGTATTGGAAATCAGGATAAATGCATCAGGTTCTACTTCTTTTATAAAATTTCTGAGCAGCAATGCCTGGTGGCGGTTCAGCGCTGTGAAAATAATATATTTCTTATCTCCGGTAAATGCGCCCTTCGCATCGATGGTTGTCGCTCCTCGCTTCAGTTCATTCACAATAAACCGGCAGATCACTTCCGGATTGCTGCACACCACATTGAAATACTTCGACAGATTCATGCTCTCAATGATATTATCCACAAGGAAAGACTGGATCAGCAATCCAAAGAGGGAGTACATACCGGTTTCGATGCCAAATACGTAAAAACCAGAAATCGTGACAAACAGGTTTGTCAGAAGAAGGGCATTACCAATATTAAAACTGGTATACTTCTTGACGATCATCGCCACAATTTCTAATCCTCCGCTGGAGGCGCCCATGTTGAACAGAATCGCGGAACCAAGAGCCGGCAGCGCAACTGCGAACATCAGCTCCAGCATCGGTTCGTCTGTAAACGGCTGTGTCATCGGCACCATTCGCTCCATGGCAGAAAGTGCAACGGAATGGACAATACTACAGTACGCAGTTTTTGCGATAAATTTCCGGCCAAGTACGATAATACCGATCACCAGAAGGATATTGTTTGCAACAAATGAAAAGTCACCGGCAGTCACTAATCCGGTCTTTGCAACAACAACAGCAAGACCAGTGATACCACCAAATGTAAAATTGTTTGCAAATTTAAAAAAGTAGTTACCAAATGCCATAAGCACGGATGCAATTGTCATCCATACAATTTTTTTCATATTATCTTTGATAATATTACTCATACTATATTACTTTCCTCCACTTCGTGTAAATAAGTTTTTCATTTATTTTGAACGTCATTCTACATCTCGTGGGTCAAAAAGTCAATTGCATTCGTTTATTAAGTTCAACAAACTTCAAAAGTGTACTTTTCGCCATTTTCTCCTAATTAAATAAAGTTTTTAATTCGAAAGCTCTATTTCTTTTTCCTCCTACGGCAGAATCAGCACCGGATCTCCGACCTCCATGATAGAATAAAGAAGCTTCATATCCTCGTTCCGCATTCCCACGCAGCCGCGGGTCGCGTCGGTGATCTGGCGGTTTCCATGGATCTCAATGGCACCGCCAAGCGTCGTGTACCAGTTCGGTGTCTGGCCATTTTTGTTGGCCTTTACGATGCTGTTATACTGGGACTTTGTGATCAAGCCAGCTTCCAGGCCCCGTTTCGCATCCTCGATCGTCGGATAATTCAGAGCAAGCGCCAGATAATAGGCACTGTTCGGCACCTTCTTGCAGATGTAAAACTCACCCTCCGGCGTTTTCATGTCACCGGACCTCACCTTGTCTCCCTCTGCATAGCCGGAAGAAATCACAAAACTGTGCGTCTTCTCTCCATTTTCCCAGCGCTCCAGAAAATGAGACGATTTCGAAATCACGATCAGCCGCCCATCCTTACTTCGCTCAGCCATTTCCTCTTCGTCAATTCCACTCTCCGTCACTTTCCAGCCAAGATTGTCCACGTAGATATTATCCGGCGTAATCCTCTCCCGCCAGATATTTCCCTCTTCCTCCAGATACATGGTATCCCCATTCAGCCGGTACCAACCTGTGAGATTCTTAAGATTCCACGCCTGCACCACACCATGATACGTCCATGCGCCGTCCTCATTGAGATTCAGGCCATGTTTCATTCCATCCTGTATACAGTATCCGTCCGCGCCAAAATAGTACAGCTCGGCATATCCATCAAAATCTCCGTCGATCCACTCCCAGGCATCGGTAATGTAACTCCCGTCCGGCCTCATGAACTGCCAGCCATGATCATCCTGGATCCAGTAACCAAATGCCTGCCCACAAAGCAGGCATGCCCACATGGTGGTCAGTATCATTATCTTTAAAAGCGTTCTTTGCTTCAAGCCCTATTCTCCTTCGTTCCTTTTCACGTCATTCACTAAAGCAGGAATATGTCACTCTAAAGTCTCCACAAAAATCTGTTTTAAAACTTCATATGGTATATCCTGTTTTAAATAGATTTGCACCATTCCCTTAGGTGTTATTTTATAACCTGCTAATTCTTCCTTATGCTGAATTACCGCCTTGGCCTCAATATTAATATGGTCTTTAAATGGAATAAGTCTCACAAAAGATTCACCAACATAATAACTCGGCAATTTTGCCCACAATGTTTCCTCTGGTTCACATGAAACACTATCAAAAATCAGCCGTCTTAATTGATTGTACATATTAATAATCTCACTGGGATACTTATCTATATAATCTTTTACTTGCATTATCTGTTACCTCTATTTTTTATTCCCAAAGATAAACACGGGATTCATATGGCTTTAACATATCATCGCAGCTGCCATTATGGCTCTGCAAAATCAGTTTTCCGTTGGACAGATCAAATCCACGTGGACATTTCATCTTAATATCCTTATCTGCAAACGAACATACAACCAGCAGCTTTTGTCCCGCACATTCACGACTGTACACATAGAGTTTGGAGCTGCTGTGAAAATGTTCTTTATAGGTACCTTCACGAACAACTTTTAAGCTTTTCCGCAGAGCGATCGCTTTGCGATAGAAATTCAACAAAGAGTCAGGATCCTTTTCCTCAGCAGCTACATTGATTTTTTTATAATTCTCATTCACATAAAACCAAGGAGTCCCCGTTGTAAAACCGGCATTTTCACTGTCATCCCATTGTACCGGAGTACGTGCAGAATCACGGGAAGAACGCCATAGCTTTCTAAGCCGCTCCTCTTGAGTATGTTTGGTGTTGCTGTTTGCGTAATGATTTTTTGTATGTACGTCTTCATACATATCAGGGCTTGAAGGCCTCCAATTCAGCATACCGATCTCCTGTCCCTGATAAACGAACGGCGTACCTTTTTGGAACAGATAGGACACCGCAAGGGTTTTGCCGCTCTCACAGCGAAACTTCTCACTGCCATAGCGTGAAATGATTCTGGGATGATCATGATTTTCTAAGTAAAGAACATTCCATGATCTGCCCTCAAGCTTGTACTGCCAATCGGAAAACGCCTTTTTCAATCGACGCAGAGAAAACTTCGTAGGAAGCCAGTCGGTGAAAAGACAGTCGGCACACTGGCACTGAAACTGAATCATCATATCGATCTGCCCGTTTTCTTCATCAATATATTCCAAGGCTCGCTTTGGAGAAACCAGCGGCGCCTCAGCTAACGTTACGCAGTCATAGTGATCCAGCACATCGTGCTTGAACTCCTCAAGATATTCGTGAACATGAGGTCCATGATTGTAGTGCGGCATACCCTTGTAAATGGGAAATAGATGATCATCTGGCAGTCCTTTCTTTTTCGAAATATATGTGATGACATCCTCTCTGAACCCGTCTACTCCCATATCAAGCCAGAATTTCATTATTTTTTTGACTTCCTCTCTTACAAGGGGATTATCCATATTCAGATCCGGCTGCTTTACAGCAAAGAGATGAAGATAATATTCTCCGCGCACCTCATCCCATTCCCAAGCCGGTCCCTCAAAGTTACTCTGCCAGTTGTTTGGCATTTTTCCGTTCTGTTTTGCCGGCCGCCAGATATAGTAGTCTGTATATGGTTCAATTCTTCGTCGGCTTTTCTGAAACCATTCATGCTCGTCACTTGTATGGTTCACTACAAGATCCATTACCAGCTTCATACCGCGATCGTGTACACCTTCCAGTACCGCCTTAAAAGCTTCCATGCCGCCAAACTCGGGCGCAATATCTATATAATCAGCAATATCATATCCACAGTCTGCGCCGGGAGAAGGATAGATGGGTGAGAACCAAACGCCGTCGCACCCAAGGGATTTGATATAGTCCAGTTTTTCAAGCACGCCCCAAAGGTCGCCCATCCCATCGCCGTTGCCGTCCTTGAAACTTCTCGGCCATATCTGATAAAACACCATGTCTTTATACCAGCGTTTGTTTTCCATAACGATTCTCCTTCTTGTTTGACTCCATGTTTTTATCATGAACTCGCTCGACAACTTCATATTTTACGAACAAATTCATTATACTATAAAAGGGAAGCGATTGTCACCAATCGCTCCCCACTTTTATCTTATCGATTATTCCCCATATAAATTAATGCCAGCATCCCAGGCCCTGTATGGGCACCAATAATCGGCCCAATATCGGCGGTATAAATTTCTGCCTCCGGAAACTTCAGGGCAATTTCTCCCATTAACATTCCTGCTGCTTCCGGACTGTCTCCATGTCCAACCACGACTGATTTCGATATTTCCGGCTGCCATCCTTGCTCCATGCGGGCCAACTGGCTAGAAATTGCCTTTTTTCGTCCTCGTGGTTTTTCGACAACTTTCAGTGCCCCACTTTCATCCACATGAATCAGTGGCTTAATCTGCAGTACCGTTCCCACTGCCGCAGAAACTGCAGATACCCGTCCACCATGCTTCAGGTGATCGAAGGTATCTACGGTAAACCAATGACAAACCTGAAGTCTATGGTTCGCCACCCAGCGAAACAGTTCACTGATCCCCATTCCTTCGGACTGCCTTTTCAGCGCCTCACGAACCAATAGAGCCTCTCCCACAGATGCACAGAGCGTATCCACACAGATAATAATCCTCTCCGGATATTTTTCACGAAGCTCCTTCATACTTATCTGTGCAGATTGAAGCGTACCGGAAAGTCCCGATGAGAAACATAAATATAAAACATCTTTTCCTTGTTTTAGATACGGTTCAAAATAATCTGTGAACACAGAAGGGTTGATCTGGGATGTAGAAGCAAAATTGCCCGCCCGCTGCAGCCGGTAAAATTCTTCCACGGAAATATCTCCCTGCAGCCCATATATATATTCCCTGCCACCGATTTCTAAGGTCATTGGGATCACTTCCAAATGCGGGAGACCATCCAGCAGTTCATCACTCAGATCTGAGGTCGCATCTGTAAATATCTGGTACTTATAATCGCGATATTCCGTCATATGATCAGACTTCCTTCCTATTTGGAGCATGCTCCACCACAGTTCTTACACCCGTTCCAAATCTTCTCTGCCGTCGGTTTCCAGTTTTCCGCATAGGACTTACATTTCTCACTTAAATGTTCTACGGATTCCGGATCCTGGTAATCTGTATTGACAGCTCCGGTCATCTCAACCATCTGGCGGATTCGCTCCGGGTTCTCTAACATCGGACACGGACGGAGCATATTGTCATTGAACGGCTGATTATCATGGTATGCCATAAAGAGCGGGCTCTTTAATGCCTCCAGCAATGTACAGTCGTGGATGTTCGCGTTGGAATAATGAATGAATACACATGGTTCCACATCGCCCTTAGCATTGATATGCAGATAGTTTCTTCCACCTGCAATACAGCCGCCCACATACTCTGCGTCGTTCTGAAAGTCCATGGTAAACAACGGTTTTGTCTGGCGGAACGCGCGGATTCTGTGATAAATCTCCTCGCGCTGCTCCGGTGTCGGAAGCAGTTCCATCGCAGCACCGTTACCGACCGGCATGTAGTGGAAGAACCATGTAAACAGTGCACCGTTATCGATCATCAGGTCGAAATATTCTTCGCTGGTCACATCTTCCCAGTTGCGGCTTGTATAGCAGGTAGAAATACCAAATGGGAGCTTATGGGATTTCAGCAACGCCATTGCATCCATCACTTTCTTATAAATACCCTCACCACGTCTGGAATCATTGGCATTTTCAAAACCTTCCAGGCTGATAGCCGGAACAAAGTTCTTCACTCTTAACATGTCCTGACAGAACGCTTCATCAATCAAGGTACCGTTGGTAAACGCCAGGAATACACAGTCGGAATGAATCTCACACAGATTGATCAGGTCTTTTTTGCGTACCATTGGTTCACCACCGGTATATATGTACATGTGAATGCCCATTTCCTTACCCTGGCAGATGATGGAATCAATCGTTGAAAGGCTGAGATTCAGCTGATGACCATATTCCGCTGCCCAACATCCGGTGCAGCGAAGGTTACATGCAGATGTCGGATCAAGAAGGATTGCCCATGGAACATTGCAATTGTTTTCTTTTATTACATTCGCCCGGATTCCACTCCATTTTAATGATGCATTGAGAATAAAGTTCTGGAAAAATGTTTTTCTTACACCAGGATCCAGTTCATAAATCTTAAGCATCAGCTGATACCAGTTACTCTTTTCCTCTATTGCTCCGCGAATCGCAGCGCGCGCCTCAGGCTGCCAATCGGCCGGAGCCAGTTTGTCTACCAACGCCATCAATTTCGGAATATTTTCTTCCGGATTTCCTTCCGCGAAATTAAGTGCCTGGCTGATTGCGAATTCCTGCATGATTTCTTTCATTGATCTGCTCATTTTTACCTCTTTCTTCATCGGTAGATTCCGTTGACTTTTGTTATTGAGATTGTATGATTTTCAATCAAAAGAATCATTGGTCAAGAAGTCTGATAAGTCAAAAAAGCAGACGTTTCCAAACGATTGTTACATTTTTAGACACTTCTGGCCATGTGTCCATTGAGAGCTTATACTGGCTGATTTATGATAAAAATGCGTCAGGAATCTATAAATCCCAAAGATTCTACGCAGAATCGTCCGGTCTTGATAGCAATGCCTGTACCGCATCTATCCCCCTTATTGACCGGGCACTCTTCCTGGATTTACCTGTCCCATCACGTTTTCTCAAGGGACTGAACTTTTCTCAGTTAATCTTACGGACAGGTATTCCAACCCAATCCAGTACCTCCCGGTTCAACCATCACCGGGAGGTATTTACTATTCTGAGTACATTGCTCATGAAAAACTATGACAGTAGGAGGAAATCACCTATGAAAATTGGACTCGTTGATGTCGGTGGAGGATATCGGGGCATCTACGCAACAGGAGTACTTGATTACTGCTTAGACTTCCGTATCAGTTTTGATCTGGGAATCGGCGTTTCCGCAGGCAGTGCGAATCTGATTTCCTATGCTGCCGGGCAATATAAGAGAAACTATCACTTCTTCACTGAGTATGGTCTGCGAAAAGAATACGCCGGTATGAAGAATTTTATCTGCAAGAAATCCTACCTTGATCTGGATTATGTATACAGTACACTCAGCAATTCGGATGGAGAAAACCCGCTGAATTATTCTGAATTCCAAAGAAATCCAATGGAATTTCTGGTTGTTGCAACAGAGGCTGAGACAGGAAAGGCCGTTTATTTTAATAAGAATGATGTCAAACAGGATGATTACAGTATTTTAAAAGCATCCTGTGCGATCCCCTTTGTCTGTCATCCTTATCGAGTAGGCGAAACACCATACTATGATGGAGCACTCAGCGATCCGGTTCCCATACAAAAAGCTTTTGACCTCGGCTGCGATAAAGTAATCGTATTACTCACAAAACCAGAAAACCAGGTACGCACACCCGGCAATGATACGAAATTGGCTCGCATGATTCAGCGCCAATATCCAATTGCAGCCGAAAAACTGCGTCAGAGAGCTGCACTGTATAACGCCGGTGTCGCATTGACACAAAAGTATGTCAAAGAAGGAAGGGCGCTTATTGTGGCGCCGGATGATACCTGCGGAGTGGGCACGCTGACCAGAGATGCCCGTAAATTGGATCTGTTATATCAAAAGGGATATTATGATGGAAAGAAGATCGCCAAGTTTCTGAAATGAACCCAGATGTGATTCTGTCTATGGCTATGCTAGAAAGGAGACCTATGAACACGACTACATCACGTTTATTAATCGAAACCATGATACGCAGAACAATCAAAAATTTAGAGGATTCGCCAAAACGAGAACTTCGTAATCTCGTTGACCTGGCTTTACAATTTTCCAGTAGTAATTTTCAGTCTCGTTTCTTCCGTTCCGTACAGACGATGTTAAAGAATGAAAACAGTGCTTACTATGATCTGATCCACGACACAGTCGCACACGTGGATGAAGACAGGCTTGTTACTTTTGGAATGAATATCGGTTATAACGGCTGTAAACTGGGATCAAAAAGAATCCGGGACATCGAAGAAATTGAAAAGTATAATATCCCCTGGTCTGTCACGCTTCACATGACTCCGGACAATTATCTGAAAAACAAGAAAACCTACGATTCCATTATTGAACAAGGGAAGTCTATGGGAATCTATACCTGGCAATGCCATATTGACTCACAGCCAGAGCTGTTACTTCCTATGGCTGCAGCACATCCAGACTGTGCTTTTATCATTTTCTGTTCACCAGCCGCCATTTCCCCTGTTTTGATCGATGGTGCCGTGGAATTAAATAACATCATGTTGGCGATCCGCTACGAAGATGGTGTTGAACACATTTGTCGCAGTCTTCGCAGTCATGGATTATTGTATTCTATTTACTATATTTATACCCGGAATGATTACAACAGCATTATCAACGATGATCTGTTCTATAGTATCCAGCAGCTGCATCCGATTTTCACAGCTCTTGTCTCGGATTCAAGTTGTCCAAAAGTGATGTGCGAAACCATCTATGAGCATATTTTGGTGCTGAGAGACAGACAGAGCTTACAGACCATTCTCTGGGAGCTGAAGTATGACTGCAGCCTGATCGACAGTATTATCTCAAATGAGGCATGCATCGCAGAGTTTCTTCCTAATGGAGCACTCAGTCTCCCCTATACTCAAAACATCGGAACCGATTGCAATCTGTTCCATCAGG
>JAFUMF010000099.1 GCA_017482945.1 Lachnospiraceae bacterium | reverse complement strand
GCAGCCATTTCGCCATCTCTACCAGAGTCACATTGGCACCAAGTTCTAAAAGACCGCTGGTACAGTCGAGTCCTACAAGACCGCCGCCCATGACGAAGAAATTCTTCTTTGTCTTTGCAACTTCTTTTAATGTTTCAATATCTTCCACATTACGGAAACCAACGACATTCTTCGCACCGATCAGATTCTTGATCGGCGGGATAAATGTGTGGGAACCTGTCGCGATGAGAAGCTTGTCGTAGGAAACTTCTCTGCCGTCTTCCAGGACAACTTTCTTCTCTGCCGGTTTCACGCCTGTACATGCCACTCCCTTGATCCACTGAACATTGTAGAGCTCAGCGAAATTGCTTTCTACAAAGTTCAACTTCTCAAGACTTCTCTCTCCGCCAAGGTAACGGTGAAGAATACAACGGGAATAAATATCTTTGTCCTTGGAAATGAGAACGATCTCGCTCTCTTTATCCAGCTTTCTTAACTCGCGGATACCATTCACACCTGCTGCGGAAGCACCAATTACTACATATTTCATCGTTACACCTCCTCAACTGTAATGGCCTGCATCGGACATTTTTCTACGCACATCGCGTTTCCTTTACCGTCTTCACTTCTGTGTACGCACATGTTACACTTCATGATCTCGGTATTGTTGATGCTGTCATATTTTAAGATACCGTACGGACAGGACATGATACACATATAACAGCTTGCGCACTGCTCTTTGTCGTACTCGACATATCCGGTCTCCGGGTTCTTCTTCATTGCACCTGTCATACAGGTATAAACACACTCCGGTCTGTCGCAGTGGCGGCAGAAAATCGGAGCCGGTTTTGTCTCGCTGTCGATGGTCACGCGGTTTCTTGCGTCCCCACTCTCAGTCTGGTGGCTGACAACACAGGCAGTTACGCATGTCAGGCAGCCAATGCAGCGGCTTCTGTCAATTTTAATACGATACATAGACTACCTCCTATTCTTCACACTTTTCAAAACGAACCGGTGTCGCCTTATAGGACGGCTCTTTGGAGTAGCTGTCATATAAAGACGGAGTCAGCTTGTTACATTCAATATAATGGATCGGCGCATAAAGCTCTCCGTACTGCACATTGTCCGTGATCTTCACTGCAAACACAGCATCCTGACCGTTCACGGAGTAAACGCGGATCTGATCCATCTCTTTGATGCCGTTCTCTTCGGCCATCTTTGTATTCATATACAGATATGCTTTCTTTACAGAAACATCTTCTACGAATTTTACTTCTTTGGTACGGCTCTGAGTATGCCACTGGCCAACGCTGCCGCGGCCTGTGTTGAATACCCACGGGAACTCTTCGGTTGTCGGAAGCGGATTTTCACGAACTTCCTCGAATACGAACTGAGCTTTCTTAGACGGAGTGAAGAATTTACCGTCGCTGTAAAGTCTTCTCTGCTCATCCTTATTCTCTTCCTCTTTGCCCGCCGGGTACGGCCACTGGAAACCGTGAGAATTCTCAAGACCTTCCCATGTCACGCCAGTGAAGTCACACGGCATGTTTCTGGAACACTCGCGCATCAGCTTGAAGCACTCCTCCGGAGTCTCCCAGCCCTTCAGTGCATCGCCCATTCCGAGCGCCTTACCAACGCCGAGAATTGCCTCGTAATCGGAAATTTCGTTTTCACCGCGCGGGAGTACCTGACGCATTGCAGACATACGGCGCTCTAAGTTAATGTAAGTACCCTCTTTCTTGATTCCTGGAACAACCGGGAAGAATACGGTACAGTCTTCTGCGCTCTCGATGGTGTCATAAATATCCTGAACCACGAACAGCTCCAGTTTCTTTGTCGCTGTTGCGAATGTCTCGTTGTTTGTCCAGCTGTGTCTCGGGTTTGTACACAGGATCCAGAGACCTTTGATCTCGCCTGCGTTGATTCCCTCGATAATCTGGTTGTAGGTCTTGGTCGGTTTCTCAGCTAACATGCTCTCGTCCACGCCGAGTACCTCAGCAATACGTGCTCTTCTTGCCGGATTTGTGAAATCTCCGCCGCCGAAGAATACGGCTGTGTTGCTGTATGCACGGGAACCCATCGCGTTACACTGACCTGTGATGGAGTTGGCACCTGTACCAGGTTTGCCGATATTACCTGTCATAAGAGCCAGGTTGATGATCGCCTGTGCGGTACGAACTGCCTCATAGCCCTGGTTAACACCCATGGTCCACCAGAAGGATACTCTCTTACCGTTGTGGATCAGCTCAACCAGCTCTAAGATCTGCTCTTTGGAGAGGCCTGTTCCCTCTGCGCCGCGCTCTAAAGTGTAGGATTTTACGAACTCTTTGAAGTCTTCAAACTTCTCTGTGTGTTCTTCGATAAACTTGTGATCCAGATAATCTTTTTCGATCAACTGGTTAGCGATTGTATACAGTAAGAGCAGGTCGCTCTTCCATTTGAGACCATACCAGTGGTCTGCGTTCATCGCTGTCTCAGACTTTCTCGGGTCGATCACGATGATCTTATGGCCCGGAACCTTGTTCTGGCGCACTCTGCCCCAGAGGATCGGGTGAGCAACCACCGGATTCGCACCGATGAAGATGATCGTATCGGAAAGTTCCAGATCTTCCAGAGTATAGCCCGGAGCATCGAAACCGTAGCTCTGTTTGTGGGCAACAACCGCTGTCGCCATACAGAGACGTGTGTTTCCGTCTACGTTTGTCTTTAAATAGTTACGCATGACATGGCCAAACAGAGCGAACTCTTCCATTGTCAGCTGACCGGTACTGATGCCGGCAACGCTTTCCTGGCCATATTTTGCCTGAATTTCTTTGATTTTATCAGCCACATGCTTGAAACCTTCGTCCCAGGACACTTCCTTAAAGGAACCGTCTTCCTGACGGATCTTCGGCAGGCTGTTCGGTTTTACTGTTTTCTGCTGCTTGTCCAGGGAAAGACCCTTGATACAGCTGAAACCATTGTTTACCGGATATCCCGGAGTCGGAACCACTTTTACAATCCGGTCATTCTCCACGTAGAAGTCCAGGTTACAGTCAATGGCACAGTAGTTACAGGTTGATTGTACTTTTTTCATATGCCTTTTCCTCTCCTATCGATCGAAATGGATACCGCCCCAGTAGATATTGTTCTTCATAATGGTCTCCGGCATCAGTTCAACACCTTCCAGAGCCCACTTCTTGTACTCCTCAAAGCCCACACGGTCAATGATGTAACCGATGTGCTCTTTTCTTGCCGGAGCATCCGGAGAAATGTACTTATCTACAAATGCGTATGTGTTCTTGATGATCTTGATAATATTATCTGCATCTGCCCATACAAGGAAGTCCTCGCCAAGACGCGGATTTCTCTTACCGGTTCTTCCCATGATCGTCAGCTTATAATATTTCTTCTTACTTCTTGTCAGTGCGCGTGTCGGACATTTGGTTACGCAAACGCCGCAGCCGATACATTTTTCAGTATCACGGACGATCTTATAATTTTCCACACGGAGTGCATCAACGGAAAGACTCTTACAGCCTTTCACGCAAGCCTGGCAGTTTACGCAGCGGCTCGGATCGTACTGCGGCATTGTCTGACCGATAATACCGAAGTCATGCATTCTTGCCTTTGCACAGTCGTTGGAACATCCTGTGAGAGCAATCTTAAAGTGAAGGTCATGTGGGAACACTTCCTTCTCAATTCTCTTTGCCAGCTCTGCTGTATTGTAGTTGGCAAACGGACAGACGTTGTTACCGATACATGCACTGATGTTTCTTGTACCGGATGCCGGATAACCCTTGCCTGCCTCATCCTGATTGATATCCAGCATTTCGATGATCGGCTGAAGCTTCTCATTGATCTCGTCCATATCCTCGAAGCGGATACCTTCGATCTCAAATCCCTGTCTTGTTGTCAAGTGTACATAACCGTTACCGTAAGTCTGGGCAATTTCTTGTACCATACCAAGCACTTCTGCATTGAGATAGCCGCCCGGAACACGGATTCTTGAGGCGCCGATGCCACGTTTCTTTGATACACGGAACGCATTCTTTTTTAATTTCTTTGTATTAATATCCAATCCCATGCTGACACCTCCTAGTCGATCAGTTCTTTGCCGTCCACATAGTTAAATACCGGACCATCCAGGCAGATATATGTGGAACCAATCTTACAGTGACCGCATTTTCCGAGACCGCAGCACATCTTTCTCTCATTGGAAACCCAGATGTTCTTCTCCGGAACGCCGAGTTTCAAAATTTCCATAACCGTAAATTTGATCATAACCGGCGGTCCAACGCAGATAAATGCAGTGTTTTCGATGTTTTCAAATTTCAGATCCGGGATGTATTTTGTAACCATGCCCACCGGACCTTCGTAACCTTCCGGAGCGCTGTCAACGGTCTGGATCACGTTGATCGTCTCGTTCCAGAACTTGAAATCGTCCTTGAAGAGAACGTCTTTCGGGGACTTGAAGCCTGCGATCACCGTTGTGCTCACAGCTTCGCCTGTGTGGTGCGCGAAATAATCAACCACGCCGCGAACCGGAGAAAGACCGGTACCGCCTGCTACCACTACAAGCTCTTTTCCCTTATAATTATCAATCTCAAATCCGTTTCCATACGGTCCGCGGATAAAAAATTTATCGCCGACATAGTTTTCAAAAATCTCGTTTGTTACTTTACCGACACGGCGGATCGTAAAGTCCACAGTGCCTTCGCCGATACCGCTGACAGAGATCGGTGCCTCACCATACTTCGGAATGGAAACCTCGAAGAACTGGCCCGGTTTTGCCTCTCCGTCAAAGGTCATGCGGAATGTATACTCTAAATCGGTATGTTTGATCACTTCTTTAATGGTTGAAAGCTGGGGAATGTAATGATTTGTCATGATTCACTTTCCTCCTTTGCCAAACGATTCACACAGTTAGAATAGGAAATGTACTCCGGACAGACATCGTCACAACGGCCGCAGCCTACGCACATCGGATAACCGAACCGTTTCTCATAGTCATAAATCTTATGCATCACTTTGAAACGCATTCTGTCGCCCTGGCTCTTACGGAATCCGTGACCGCCCGCCATCTCGGTATAACCGTCGATCTGACAGGATGCCCAGACTCTGCGTCTCTCACCAACTTTTTCATTGTCTTTATAGAAAATATCCTGCATAGTAAAGCATGTACAAGTCGGACAGACGAAGTTGCAGCGTCCGCATTTAATACATCTTGCACCGTACTCCTGCCAGATTTCCTTTGTAAAGCTTGCATTGGAAAGATTCTTCGGAAGAGTCACCTTTTCAATATTTTCTGTTACATAATCTGGTGCCACATCTGCGACCTTAATTTCCTCTGTTGTCATCGCCTCTGCGCACACGCCCTCGTTCAGCTCGCTGCACTTCACGTCCATGTATACAGCGTCCTCTGTTACCTTTATGTACGCATCATAGTTATCGGACTTATTTGTTCCCATGCTTACACAGAAACCGGACTGACATGTATTCTCACAGCCCATCAGAATGAATTTTGCACGTTCTCTCACTCTTGCATAATAAAAATCTTCGAAACCGTTCTTAAGATAAATCTCGTCCAGACGTTTTACAGCATGGAGATCACAGGAACGTAAGAAAATCAGAATATCCTTCTCCGGTCCTTTCGGAACAGTTGTCTGATCCTCTGTAAAATAAAACAGTGTCTCATTGATCGCCAGAAGAACCTCTTTAAATGAATAATCGGATTTCTTGTTCCACTCAATGTCGTCCAGTTTTTCTACTTTTCCGTAACGGACGATGTCCGTGTCAGAAAAGCAACCTTCACCCTCCATCAGCATCGGCGCAAAAATATCATACTTTTTTGCCCACTGATGGAAGATACCATCTGCTTTTGTTTTTGATAATTGGTATCCCATAATGACTCCTTTCCCTTGCGTATATTACAGCTCATTTTATTTTATCAATAAAAACAAAAAGATTCTGTGAGGTATATCACAGAACCTTTTTGTTTTTATACATTTCTTATGTTTTTGCCAAATTTTGGTTTTGATTTTTATTCAATTCTACCAGTTTTATAAAAATGAGACATCTTCTCCGGATCCGGAATTATGATCCGTCTCCGGTTCATGCTGATCAGTCCCGCTTCCGTCAGCGTCGAACAGACTCTCGACGTTGTCTCTCTTGGAACTCCCAGCATATCCGCCAGGAACGTGATCGTCATATTCACATCGATCTCAATTCCTTTGTCTGTCTCCACACCAAAATCTCTGGTCAATTTCCAGAGTTTCGCAGCCAGCTTCCGCTCCAGATAGATGCTGCTGGTGGTGTTTTTTAACTGGTGGCTCAGTCTCCAGATTTTCCGTTCCTGTGCCTCCATAATATTCTTTGTCAGTTCAAAATCCTCCGCCATCAGCCGGACAAACTCCAGAACCGGGAACGCAAGAACTTTGCTCTTTTCCATTGTCTCACAATAAGTCGAAGAGGTATGATTGTTGAAAATATGCTCATTGAGCAGCGCTCCAGAGCCGAAGATAAATAAAATCTTCCGCTTTCCGTCATTGGTCAGATTGTAGATCACAGATTTTCCGGTAAGCTGGAAATAGACCATACTCACAGGTTCTCTGGCACGAACCAGAAGCGTACCCTTCGAAACATCCTGGACCGTACCGGCCTTGATCAGTTTTTCGATGGTTTTCGGGTCGATTCCTTTGAATATCTCCAGTTGATTGACTTGCTTTTTAATTCCCATACTGCTCCCCTTTTTCTTTGTACATGAAAAATTATAGCATAGAATTTTATGTTTGGGAACCAGTGGATTCTGCCAATTCCGCCACCACTCTGCAAGGAAGACCTGACATTTCTGCGTAATTCATCGGATATGTATTGGCGATAAACGAATTACCATGTCCGCAGAGTTCTTTTAGATTGCAAAGATTTTCAATTACGAAGACTCCTCTGTCCGCACAAAACTGATCTGCAGGTACATGCTCTTTTCCCCTGCGTATTCCGGAGCAATCGATACCGATGATAGAAATATCCTTTTTTACTAATTCCTCGATCAGCTTCTGAGAAAGCTGCGGGTGTCCCGAAAAATACTCCTTGCTTCCATAGGCCTCTTTCTCAATAAAACCTGTGTAGAATGCAACGAACATATCTTTTTCGATTTTTGTCATGTCGATATCCCAAATTTCAATATCTCTGTCCTGCACTTTGCTCACGTCAAACACAATTGCATTTCTTCTGGTATATTCCAACGGAAATTCCTTGTTCATGACATCGAAATGTGTTCCCAGATGGCCCACCAGTGCCTTTTTCTCATTCCCCTGGGCATCTGTCACCATTTTCGGTGTAATTTTTAATGTAATATCCACCAGCATCAACATTTTCCTCCCAAATCCTCAATTTGCTCCTCTATCATGTTACCACATCGTTTCTTCAAAACAATTATAGCGCAAACTTGTTTCCTTTGCGACAAGTTTGCGCTATATAAACAAAATTCCTCATTGAACAAATCATGAAAGTGCAGGAACTTTTCTCTTCACCTTCGTTTTACCGTCAGTTTATTATCCAAGGATCTCTCGAATATCTTCTTCCGGTGTCGCGATCAATCCGATGTTAAAATTGTCCGCCAAATAACTTACTACGTTCTCACTGAGAAACGCCGGAAGTGTCGGTCCCAGTTTGATGTTCTTGATTCCGAGGTGAAGCAGGGTCAGTAAAATACACACGGCCTTCTGCTCATACCAGGACAGAATCATGGACAGCGGAAGCTCATTGACTTCGCACCCAAATGCGTCTGCGAGTGCCACGGCCACTTTGATCGCACTGTAGGCATCGTTGCACTGTCCCATATCCATCAGTCGCGGCAGACCTCCGATGGTTCCGAGATCCAGGTCATTAAAGCGGTATTTTCCGCATGCCAGTGTTAAAATCACAGTGTCTTTCGGTGTCTGTTTTACGAATTCAGTGTAATAATTTCTTCCAGGCCTTGCACCGTCACACCCTGCGACCAGGAAGAAGTGCTTAATGGCACCTGCCTTTACTGCGTCAATCACGGTATCTGCAACGGATAATACTGCATTGTGACCGAATCCTGTCATCACTTCGGTTCCGCCGTTGATGCCGGTAAACTGCATGTCGGTCTCATAGCCACCAAGCTCTAATGCCTTTTGAATAACCGGAGTGAAATCCTTCTCTTCTCCAATATGAACGATTTCCGGATAGGAGACCACCTCTGTAGTAAACACGCGGTCTGCATAGCTGGCCTTCGGCGGCATCAGGCAGTTGGTTGTGTATAAGATTGGGGCCGGGATATTGGCAAATTCCTTCTGCTGATTCTGCCATGCAGTGCCGAAATTGCCTTTTAAATGCGAATACGTTTTCAGTTCCGGATATGCGTGAGCCGGAAGCATTTCGCCGTGGGTGTAGATGTTGATGCCCTTGCCTTCGGTCTGCTCCAGAAGAAGCTTCAGGTCCAGGAGGTCATGGCCGGTGATGACGATGAATGGGCCTTTTTCTACCTTTAGGCTCACGGTTGTCGGGGCTGGATTTCCGTAGGTTTCCGTGTTTGCCTGATCAAGGAGCGCCATGCATTTCAGGTTGATCTCACCGACTTTCAGCGCCATGGTGATCAGTTCGTTTATTTCGCAAGTTTCTTCTCCGATCATTCGAAGTGCCTTGTGAAAGAACTGATTGATTTCTTTATCTGTATAACCGAGAACAGCCGCATGATAAGCGTACGCCGCCACGCCGCGAATGCCGAATAAAATCAGAGATTTCAGGGAACGAATATCCTCATTCTCGGCCCAGAGCTTGTTCATATCATAATTGTCACTTCTGCCACAAGGAGAATTACTTTCATTGCAGCGCTGAATCGTGTTTTTCTCATTCACCCGTCGAATCAGACCTGCCTTCTCTTCATCCACTCGCTGAATTAACGCTTTCAATGTCTCGTTGTTGAAGTTCACGTTGGTAACTGCAGAAAACAGACTTTCCAGCACCACGCGGTCGATGGCCTCAGTCACCATCCCCTCATTTCCCTCGACAGCCCGCGCAAGACCGATCAGTGCCCCCGTAAGCTGATCCTGAAGCCCCGCAGTATCTGCCTTCTTCCCACAGACACCTGCAGCACCTGTACATCCCTTACAGCCAGCAGTCTGCTCACACTGAAAACAAAACATTTGATTTGTCATATTTTTATCCTCCTCATGTATGTCATTTTTGTTTCGGTGATTGGATTATATATGACAAATTGACATTCGTATGTTGTAATTACAACACACATCAAAACTAAATTTTACCAGAAGAAAAGCCCTCTGGGTGTTCCTCTTTCCCTCTCATTTTTCCTCGGGTATCTACACAAAAAAATTGTTCCCCCATATACCCAAACTATCCTATTTAGACTCATTCTTTGGGCCCAGAGTATCTGTACGAAAAATTTTCGTCAAAAGATACCGAAATCTGGAAAAGTCGGTATCTTTTAGACAAATTTTGCCCCCATAGATACTTTTCAGCCACTAAATCCACCTAAAACCAGGATTTCGGTATCTTGGAGGCAAAAAAATTGGTATAAGATACTCAACCAAACGCAAAAGGCCCAGAGAGCCGAAACTCTCTGGACCATATCGCTTTTCCAATCTATTTTTCTTATTCTTAGAATCTGGAAGCTGCCGGTTTTACTTCGGCCGGGATCGGGCAGCTGTATTTCTTGCCGCCTGTTGCTTCTTTGAACTCTGCTTTCGCCTTCTCGATGATCTCCGGATTCTCGATCGCATGGATCGCTGCGTCAGCAAGAACTTCTGCTGCGTACATCATACCCTTGTGAGCGATGGAGGATTTACCCTGAGCAACCATCTGCCAGGAGTGAGCCGGTGTACCAGCTGCGAATGTAGCGCCAACGAACTGAGCTGTCGGAGCACAATAGCTTGCATCACCAACGTCAGAGGAACCAGCGAGGTTTACATCGCGGTGCTCGTGCGGTGTTACAAATTTATGCATCGGGCCTTCTTCTCTGACTCTCTTGATCGTTGCCTGTTTGATTGCATTTGTTGAGCAAGAAACACCAAGGTCTGCTGCAAACTGCTCATCGCTCAGTGTATCTGTAAATTTCTGAGCATATGCAATTTCTTCCTCTGTATACTCCGGAACACCTACGCGCTCCATGGAATCATGCAGTAACTGCTCGAGAACGCTGTTAGAAAGAACGTTAGAACAGCCTTTATCGAATACGATGTCAACTTCTGTCTCGGTCATAAGAGCTGCGCCCTTCGCAATCTTCTGAACACGCTCATAGAGAGCAAGTACTTTTTCTGTGTTGATGGAACGGATCAGGTAAAGAACAAGAGCCTTCGCCTGTACAACGTTCGGTGAAATTCCGCCTGTATTTAAAACAGCGTAGTGGATTCTGTCAGTCGGCTCCATATGCTCACGCATATAGTTTACGCCTACGTTCATAAGCTCTACTGCGTCAAGTGCGGAACGTCCAAGATGTGGAGCAGATGCAGCATGAGCTGTTCTTCCGTTGAACTGGAAGTATACCTGGCAGTTAGCCTGGAAGGAACCTGTCATAACGCCATTTGTTCCACCCGGATGCCATGTAAGAATAATATCGCAGTCATCAAACACGCCGGCTCTTGCCATATAAGCTTTACCAGAACCGCCTTCCTCACCCGGACAGCCAAGGAATACAACAGTACCCTCTTTTCCTGTCTCGTTGAAGTAGTCACGGAGTATCATAGCAGCACCGATACCTGCTGTACCGAGCATGTGGTGGCCGCAGCCATGTCCATTGTTTGTGCCTTCGCGCTCAACCTTTTCAGCGATATCTGCCTGCTGGCTCATACCGGAAAGAGCATCGAACTCACCGAGAATACCGATCACCGGCTTGCCATGACCGTATGTAGCCTTGTAAGCTGTCTCAATATCTGCAAGACCAGATTCCACTTCGAAGCCTTCCGCTTTCAGCAGATCCATCATTGCCTTCGCAGATTTGTGTTCTGCAAATTTCAGCTCTGCATAATCCCAGATTTCATTAGACAGCGCAGCAAGTTTTTCCTGATATTTGTGCATAATAGTTGTGTTCTCCTTTCTATTTGCAGCGCATCCCTCCGATGCGCTAACGTTTTCCCCACTTATCAGTATAACAGAAAAAGGCAGATATGAGAATCCGCCTTTTCCACTTTTATGCAAAAAATATGCAAAATCTTTATGAGATTTCATGGCTTTCGATCGGGATAAATACACGAGAAGATGTCTCTTCTTCTGCCTTCATCTGCTCCTCTTTTGCTGCTGCGACTGCCATCTCGCAGAGAGTCTTCTGGGAACCCACCGGAATCTTTCCACGGCGGTCCGGCTTTTCATAAGTACCATCCGGCATCAGCACATGAGCCTTCAGATTGTCCTCCAGCTGCAGCTCCATATATCTGCGAATACGGGCTTTCAATTCCTCTCGCACCACCGGGAACATGATCTCCACACGGCGGTCTAAGTTTCTCGGCATCCAGTCTGCACTGCCCATGTAAATCTCTTCACTGCCATCGTTTTCGAAAATGAATACTCGTGAGTGCTCTAAGAACTCACCGACAATGGAGCGGACCTCGATGTTCTCGGAAAGACCCGGAATTCCGGCTTTCAGAGAGCAGATACCGCGAACCACCAGCTTGATCTTCACGCCGGCGCAGGAAGCTTTGTAAAGTGCCGCGATAATGTCCTTATCACAAAGAGAATTCATCTTCGCAATAATGGAAGCCGGCTTTCCTTCCAGCGCATATCTGGTCTCACGCTCGATAAGCTTTATGAATTTATTTCTGAGCCAGAGCGGTGCCACCGCCAGCATATGCCAGTTGAGCGGCTCGGAATATCCTGACAGCATGTTAAATACCGCGGTCGCGTCCTCGCCGATCAGCGGATGGCAGGTCATGATACCGCAGTCTGTATAAAGTTTTGCAGTGGAATCGTTGTAGTTACCGGTACCAAGATGTACATATCTGCGGATTCCGTCCTCTTCTCTTCTGACCACCAGCGTGATCTTTGAGTGAGTCTTTAAGCCCACAAGACCATAGATTACATGACAGCCTGCCTTCTCCAGCATTTTCGCCCAGAGAATGTTGTTTTCCTCATCAAATCTGGCCTTTAATTCTACGAGAACCGATACCTGTTTTCCGTTATCGGCGGCCTCAGCAAGAGCTGCAATGATCGGTGAATTTCCGCTGACACGATAAAGAGTCTGCTTGATCGCCAATACATCCGGATCCTTCGCCGCCCGGCGCACAAAATCCACCACCGGGTCAAAAGTCTCGTACGGATGCATGAGCAAAATATCACCTTTTCTAATGTTGGTGAAAATGTCATCCTCGTTCATTAACGCCGGCACCGGCTGCGGTGTATATTTCGGAGTCTTTAAGTGATCATAGCCCTGGATCCCATACATCTTCATTAAGAAGGTCAGATCCAGCGCACCAGGAATCGCAAAAATATCCTCCTCATTCACCATCAATTCCTTCTTTAAGATCTTGAGAAGTCGCTTATCGGCATTCTCCTCGATCTCCAGTCGGATGACCTCGCCCCACTGACGCTTCTTTAACTGCTTCTTGATCTCCTCAAGGAGGTCCATTGCCTCCTCTTCCTCGAGCGCAAAGTCAGCGTTACGCATGACGCGGAACGGATGAGATGTGATAATATCATAGTTTAAGAACAGCTGTTTCATGTTGCGCTCGATAATTTCCTCTAAAAGGATCACATGGCGCATCTCATTCCCCGCTGCATCTACGGTGACCGGAAGCTCCACCACTCGCGCAAGCACCGACGGAACCTGAACCATAGCAAATTCCAGTTCATTATCTCCATCTTTTTTCTTCAGCAGTGCCGCAATGTTCAGTGTCTTATTGCGGACCAACGGGAACGGTCTTGAGGAGTCCACCGCCATCGGTGTCAGAACCGGGTATACTTCCTCTTTGAAGTACCGGTCCACATACACTTCCTGCTCCTTTGTCAGGTGCTCATGTTTGATCACAACGTTCAGACCATTGTTCTCAAGTGCCGGGATCAAAGAGCGGTTGTAAATATGATACTGCTGATTCACCAGTTCATGGGTCTTCACGCTGATCTTTTCCAGCTGTTCCATCGGAGTCATTCCCGCGATGTCCGGCTTTGTGTAGCCTGCATGGACCATATCCTTTAAGGACGCAACGCGGACCATGAAAAATTCATCCAGGT
>JAFUMF010000098.1 GCA_017482945.1 Lachnospiraceae bacterium | reverse complement strand
CGCACTGTGCTGAAAGG
This sequence comes from Lachnospiraceae bacterium, assembly GCA_017482945.1. Taxonomy (GTDB): domain Bacteria; phylum Bacillota; class Clostridia; order Lachnospirales; family Lachnospiraceae; genus Pilosibacter. The sequence continues at coordinate 10,148 of JAFUMF010000098.1, read as the reverse complement.
TGTGCCGTCATCGTTCACTTTGGAACTTCCGCCCTATCGGCGTCCTCAGATTGGGAAAGTCATCGTCCGCTCCATGTTCGACCGCACGCTGTTCGTGCTGGCCCGGGCGATTGCCGTCGCGGCGCCCGCGGGCCTCTTGATCTGGCTCATGGCGAATCTTGTGGTTGACGGCCGAACGCTCCTGCAGTTATGCTCCGGTGCCTTGGACCCTCTTGGCCGGCTCATGGGGCTGGATGGCGTGATTTTGATGGCGTTTATCCTCGGATTTCCCGCCAACGAAATCGTTCTTCCCATCATTCTCATGGCCTATCTCCAGAGTGGCTACCTGCTTGAGATGGAGGACACCTCTGCCCTTCTGAATCTCCTGACCGCCCATGGCTGGACCATGAAAACGTTTGTCTGCATGGCCATCTTCTCCCTTTTCCACTGGCCATGCTCGACCACATGTCTGACGATAAAGAAAGAGACTGGGAGTTGGCGCTGGACTGCGATTGCATTTCTGCTTCCTACACTGCTCGGTTTCCTCCTGTGCGTGATGGTTTCCAGTGTCTTTCAGTATATATAGTAATTTTTGTCATGCCCATATACTTCTTCCGTAAGAAGAATCGGCTTTTGTCTCGTCTTCTTGCAATCATTTTTCTATGTACAAAAAAATCAATGCTCCATATACCCGAAAACATAACTTTAGGTATATGGAGCATTACTTTTTCAGCAAGATTTATTTCTTCCGCGTGCCTTATTTCTTCAACGTTTCAACGATTTTCTCCGCGAACTTCTCAATTCTATCTCCGATTCCTTCTCCACGGATCGCGGATCCCGGACTGTTTCCGGTCTCCATCATGCAGAAGTTGCCCGGAAGGTAGAAGGTCTTGTTCATATTCAGCGCAGTCACCAGCTGCCCCGCGATCAAATCACTTCCGGAATATCCGGACACGATGATCGCGAACATGGCCTTATCATAGAATCTTGTGGTTCGGAACAGCGCCGTCAGGCGGTTGATGAACGCCGTCATGTTGGCGGACAGCGCATCGTTGTAGTTTGGACAGAGCATCAGGATTCCGTCGGCCCATTTCACGCCCGGATACACTTCATTGACGATGGCACCGCCGTAAAAGCACTGGCCGCGCTCGCCAAAGTGCAGGCACATCTGGAACGGACATCCGGAGCAATCCTCCAGAGTACCGTTTCGCAGGTTGATTTCCTGAATTTCAATCCGGTCCTCAATTTTGGCCCGGACTTCTTTCCAGATCTGCATGGTGTTGGAGGTCTTATGGTTGGATGCATGGAGGACCAGAAGATGCGGTCGCTCCTTCTTCTCCCACGCAAACTCCAGCAGCTGCTCGGTCAAAATGCGCGCACTCTTTAAATATGCCCCGAATTTGTCGGTGTTCATATTGGACGCCTGAACGATATAGTTATCCAGAGACGCAGTTCCTTCCACCAGCGGACGGCCCACGAATGCACAGCCGGCCTCATTGGCCGCCACTGTCAGTTCTCTGGCCACCGCCTTTGTGAACAGTTCACTCTCCGCATCGATCAGAAGTCCGGCAATCGAGCCCTCAAGGACCTGTTTTCCGGTCCGCAGCCATGCTAAAACTTCATAATATCCGCGGTTCACACCATTTTTTCCAAGCGGAACCACAAAAAGAATCTTTTTATTTCGGAATCTCATGGTCGGGCGTGTTTCCTCCACATCCTCCCAGAGCGTTCTCATGTCTTCCCAAATTTCCGCGTTTAAGCCCTCAAGTGCATATTCGAGGACCTGGTCCAGGCGCTCTCTTCCTTCACTTTTGCGCTTTTGCGGATAAATCACAAGCAGTTCCTCGTTATTCACTGCATCGCTTCCTTTCTTAGACAATCTTCTTCAGATTCTCCTCAGCAAACACGATCCTGTCATACAGAGCCTCCGGAAGAGGAAGGATCTCAGTCTCCAGACCGTCTGCTGTATAACGGTTCTTCACGCCCATGTAGATGCCGCCCATGAATACAGAACCGCAGTGCCACTGGCCGCGGAGACACATGAGGATGGAGATCGCACCAGAAGAGAACGCCGGAGCAACGAACGGCTTGTAGCCGATGGCACGCATGTGCAGGTTTGCTGTTACCGTTAACTGTGTCAGTTCCTTAGACAGTTCATCGTTGTAATTTTCAATGGAGTCAGCCACAACCAGATCCTGACCGTGCGGTCCGAAGGAACGGCCCTCTGTGAGGAACTGTGTGAAACGCTCATCTCTCTTTGCATAGTATGCCGCTCTCGCGTTCATAACACCGAGACCAAAGCCCTGGATCTGCTCCGGAAGAAGTCCCATGTAGTCAAGCTCTCCTGCCTCGTTCTTGTTACTCTCTAAGAATGCAGTCTTTGCAAGCGGATCAACCGGGTCAGAAACTGCACAGAACAGGCCCTTGAAGTTCTTTTCTCTCGCCATCTTCGCATAGTGGCCGATGATCTTGGAGTTATTTTCAAACTGGTACATACGAACATCCTTAATACCACTGCCAACCGGCGGAATGCCCTTAGATGCCACAAATACAAACACGTCACAGTCAAACAGCTCATCCGGCTTCACAACATGAACCTCCGGAAGTGCATCATAATCCCACGGATACGCGATCTGATTCTCCTCAAACTCCCAGCGCGCAGTCACCTTCTCCTCAAGGTCACAGATACCGATCGACTCGACAACATCACCACCAAGCAGATGAAGACCAGTCAAAAGCATACTTCCAACGTCACCGATCGCAAGCACATTCACGCGCTTCTTACCTTCCTTCGGCTGGAAAGCAAGAATCTCCTCAAACTTCGGATGCGCCACATTCACCGCACGCACCTTACCAGCCGCGATCAGCTCATCCACCCAAACCGGCACACCCTCAACCGGCGCCAGCTCACCTAACTTATTAGAGTTTAACCAGCTAACATTCTCCTCAGTCACAGAAAGAAGTGCCTTATCACTCACCTTAAAAGAAGCCCGGCAACTCCCCGGCTCCCGATCAAACAGCCAAACCAGCTTCTCCGCATTCTTCGGCTCCTTAATCTTCTCAAACTTCAGATCCGCAATATCAGAAAAACAGATCTGTCCATTCACATTATAAAATGTAATCATAATTGTCTCTCCTCAAAAATTATCATTCTCACACACAAATCAAATCCTCGGCGCCGTCAGCGTTCACGCGCCACGGCTCACCCCATGCCGCCGTTTGCACTACGTCGCCGGCCCCGCCACATGAAGTTTTTCATCTGCAGGAGTTTCTAGAAGTACTTAGCCGGCTGGATTTTGCGTTGAGAAATAAAATGGCATTGTTTGAGCGAAGCGAGTTTGCCATTTTATTTCTCGCCCTTAGCAAAATTCAGGCGGCTTAGCACTTCTTAACTCCGAAGCCGAAAAACTTCATGTGGTGGGTCCAACACCTCAAATCATAAACTCCTTCATACGCCCCAGCATCTCCAAATCATTCTCCAAATAAACCGAAGCCGCCAAATTCTCATCATAATCCATACAGCTGCCCTTATCCGGAATCAACGGCAGAATGACCGCCTCAGAAAGTCTGGAAAGCGTCAGATTCTTCGCAAACTGCTTCCGATACTCACTCTCCAGCAGCTGCAACAGATCCCTGGAGTTTTCAATACAGCATGCAGAAAACTCATAAAGCGCCTCCCTGCTGCATCCCGTAAGCTTCGGTGTCGCATACGGCAGAATCATATTGATAGACGGCTGAAGACCTGCCACCTCAAACTCATCTCTCCGCACCGTATCACCACCAATAAACGGATACAGTGTAGACTCAACAAACCACTGGCGAAGGTTCGGCATGGAATAAATCGCCTCCACCGGCAGATGGAAGCTCTGCATCAGGTCACGTCCGTAACCGGAGATCACACCGACTACCACCTTCTTGATCGGAATCTCTGCTGCCCGCAGGCTCGGTGCCAGCGCCTGAAGACGGTCTGCCTTATGCACCAGGTCATCCACTAAGATCACCGGACGCTCAAAGGACTTGATCATCTTGATCTGGCTCTCAAGCGGGGAATAGAACGGGAACGGCTCGATGGAGTATGCTCCAAGGTCCGGCTCGTAAACTTTATCGGTATGTAAGGTCTTTGTGACCGTATTCGGCACAACTTTTCCTCGCAAAATCTTACCGAACGGCACGCACATGTTGCTTCCAAGGCGTCTCGGCACCAGCGGCTCCTTCGGCACGTCATTGAGGGACGTAATGCGGTCCACCAGTCTATGGTGCATGACACCGGAAGACAGGGATACGACCAGATTGCCCGGATACAGCTTCGTCATCGCAAGCTGCAGCTTCTTATGATTCTTCTCGATCTGCTCTAAGATCACCGGACTGCTGGCAAATGGCTCTTTAATGGTTGTTTCCAGGTTATGTAAAAGCATCAATGGCTCATGCATGTCTACGCAGAAAATGGTGCGTCGTTCGGAATCTTCGGCGATATCCGGGCGCACGAATCCCTGGCGCTCCAGAGCGAAAATAACTTCTTTCGAAGTAATTCCGCGCTCAGCCACGTACAAGCTGTAGCTGTAGTTCTTCGCCAGCGCCTGGGTAATGACCTCGACAAGCAGAAGCTGTGCAGAATCACGGATCGCCTCGCCGTCGTAAATGCCGCTCTCACGGGCAAAAATGCCGGTGATCATGAGCACTTCTCGGCTGGTCTTTCTTCTCACGGCGTTGGCCAGCTCCATATTTCGAAGGACGCCGAACAACTCCTCGGAACGCAGGTCCTTGTAGCTTACAAAGCCCACCGGCCGGTCATTTTCCGCGGAATTTCTAAGAAGGATCAGCTGTTCGCCGTTTCTCTTAATTCTTGTGAGGATCGCCTCTCCATCCGGGTTTCCGTAAAGTACGGTATTTCCGAGCTCGTTGAGGATTCTCTCATTGGCGCCGGACTCGTTATCGAAGGCGATGGCCTTGGCGCGGAGGATCGGCTTGAACTCCGGCTCACGCAGGTACAGACCGTTGTGGTAGATGTACTCCTGAACGACCGGATCGATCAGGTTGGAAATGTCGCGGTTATTGTCGATGTTCTCGCGGATTCTTGTGGAGCTGATGTGCTCTAAATCCGCCGGAAGCTCCAGCTCGACCACTTCACCGGTGATTCCGTCATACAGACTCTCCGGATGTGCCTCGCCTGCGCGGCGGAACACGATGTGGTTCATTCCGTGGATGGAATGCTCACACGGCTCTTTCTTATAAGAACTTGCATTGTTGATGACATCAGAACCAACGACCATGTATACTTCCATGCCCGGGAATGTCTCTTTTAATTTCTTTAAGTCCGTCGGACTTGCGATATTGATCGGCATGTCATCCGGGAACAGATGAACATAAAACTCGTCTGCAACGGACATGTTCACGATCTGACGGCGCACCAGATGTGGCTGCGTCTTCTTGGACCATGAGAATTCGTCCACGGCAAGATATACCGTGTAACCAAGCTCGCGGATCTTTCTGGCGATTTCCTTGTGGGACAGTGTGAACGGATCGAAGGTTCCCGGGAAGAACGCGATCTTATAGCGTCCTTTTAAGCCGACACTGCCGCTGAAAATCTGGTATCTGGACATGAAACGGTAAATATGGGAGGACAGCGCTGCGCGGTAATAGAGGCTCAGCTCGCCGCCTTTGTTTTCATTTAATAAGAATAACAGCTTTTTGGAACACAGGGAGAACAGGTCGTTCTTGTCCCACTCTGCCATTCGGTCGGAGCCGAATACATGCTGACCGATCACAAGCATCGCCTCCTGGCGCACCTGCTCGCGGTAGTTTGCAAGGCATCCTAAGATCAGGCCCATCAGCCGGATCTTTCTGTTCTGGGCGATCTCCTCCGGTTCTTCAAAACGCACCGGATATCTGGAGTAACACTCGAGAAGCACACCGAGAGTGTCCAGGGCAACGGAAACCACTCTTTCATTGCCGTTGGCGAGCAATGTGTGGAGACGCTTAATCAGGTCGTCTAACTGCTCCGGCGGAAGCCAGAGGGCAAATTCGCCGAGGTACTCCGGAATGTACTTGGAAACCTCGTACTCACCAACTTCCAGGCCCTTTAAAAGCTCCACTGCGATCTCGTTTCGCTGATCCGTGGAGAGAAGATGTGCCAGTCTTAAGAGCGCACGGCCTGCGTCATGGCGCACGCCGACCTGCTCGCTGACCTTGATCAGGTTGGAGAAGTGGGAGCAAATGTGTAACAGGTGCTCTCTTCTTCCGTGATCGACCTGGTCTGCCAGAAGCTTGATGTTTACAGCCTTGATGATCCACGGAGTCGCGGATTTTAAGTTCTCAAGGAAAATATCGCTGACCACGTCGTTTTCGTATAAGATTTTCCGCTGTTCAGCTGTGTCCAGGCGCAGGTTGGTGTAAATGCGGTACTGTAAGAACAGCATGGTCATGGAATCCGGGTTCATGTTCCTTGCAGCGTCGCAGACCATCTCATAGCATTCGTGGCCCACAGTCACCGCACCGGTCAGAACTTTTAACGCACGGATCGCCGCGATGCGGACCTTCTCGCTCGGATAGTTCATCTGTTTTACGGCGAATTTCACCAGCGCGTCCAGACGTCCCTCCTTCGCGCAGAGTTCAAGCGGCATAGTAAATACCGTATCTAATAAGTAGAAAATCGAATCCTCATCCAGATCATGGTCTTCTACGAACCATTTCATGAAGATGTCGAAGAATTCCTGACGAAGCTTTTCTGCGCTGCGATCCATGGCGGATACCATGAGGAATTTTAAGGAAATCTGGATCCTGTGCTTCTGCTGGAGTGTCAGACGATAGTCCGGGCACACAAGCTGCTCCAGATACTCCTCCCAAAGCGCCAGAACCGTCTTCTCATCCGGGTCGGCCATGCCCTTCGGCAGTTCCTTGCGGTAGCCGGCGTTAAAATCGGCAAAAATCTTGCCCATGAGGGTCGCAGACTGTCTTCTGATATCGCCCTCGCGGTTTAAAAGAAGCTCGTACAAGAAGCTTAATGTCTGTCGTTTCTGTTTATGATTCAAATGGATGGAATATTCGTTGAACATGTTTAAGTACGCACGAACATTCTTCCAGTCTTTCTCGCTTCGCGCCGCCTCTAAGATATTACCGAACTGGCGCTCGGTTCCAAGGCGGTGCATAACGTCAATATTGTGCTCGATTCCGAAGAATACGAAGGATTTGTTGATCTGGTCGCGGTCCTGAAGAACGATATTCTTCGCCTTCTCCGGCTCCGGCGGGTTGCCGTCCAGGTCCACATCCACGCCGAGGGAGCGCATGTAACGCTCGAACTCATGGAGACGCGCATAAACTACGCGATAGCGGTTCTTCTTTGCCTCGTCTACATTATCCAGCTTGGAGAGAATGACATCGAAAGAATCCTTCAGGGAGTAAATCTTTGTGATCTCTCGTCCCTGAGCATCTCGCTCCTGCTTTACACGGAAATCCGCATAGATCAGCACCAGGTTCTCGACAGAAATGTTGTCCAGCTCCAGATCCCAGGTGGAATGGTTGGCCGCAATGTGGCCGATTCCTTCCATATGGAACGCGTCGAACCACTGGGCAGTATAGTAATAATGAAGATACGGGACACGCTCGTTCGGTTTGCAGCCGAATTTACCGATGTCATGGCCGGCCGCAGCACCGGACGCCAGCGCAAGATCGATCGGAACGCCTGCTTTATGAAGGCCTCGCGCCACAGTCATCGCCACATGATGAACGCCTGCGATATGGCCAAGGGTCTCGAACGGCGTCGCTTCACGGTTCAGGCGCATCATTTCATAGACGTACTGATCCCTGTATTCGCGTACAAAATGCTCGTACTCTTTCGCACGCTCGCAGAGGGAATACTCCTCTTCTGTCAGAAGCGCAAAATCATCAAACGGATTGAACGGCACTACTTTTCGCTCTTCGTCAAAGAAGAACTGTAATAATCTCAAATAAAACATAGCTCCGGCCGCGTATGGAGCTGCTGTTCTTGTAAATTCAGCATCCGGATATAAAATATGAGTTACATATTTATAAGTAAAAGACATCCAGCCTTCTTCCGGTTCTTCGCACAGATCCTGCATTTCCGGTCTGCAAAGGTCCAGGATCTCCGCACAGGAAAAGCGTCCTTTCACCGGAAACATGGTCTCGAAAACGTCTTCCCATTTGGATCTTTCGAACACGTCCTGCATTGCTCTCCGGCTCAAACCGGCACTTTTTAGAAATTCTCGGTCAAACAGTCTGGCGGAAAGTTCAGTCACCAGATGTCGGATTTGTCTGCTTCGCATAACATCACCCCAGCTTTCGCTTAATTAGTATTAGTATAATGAAACCATCCTTTGTTTTCAAGCTTAATTCGGCTTTTCCGGCCTGTTTTCCAAAGGAAAAACCTTGATTTTGCGAACTTTTTTAAAGTTTCTGTTTATTTTTTATTGACATATAGACCGCTCTTTGATATTATAATAGTAACGATTATCATTATTATCAATAAGATAAGGAGGGAAAACTGGAATGAAAACTTTAAAGTACAGTCGCCAGAGAGAGTCGATCAAGACCTGTCTGATGAATCGTACCGATCATCCTACAGCCGATGCCCTCTATCTTTCCATCCGTGAAGAATTTCCAAATATCAGTCTTGGAACGGTGTACCGAAATTTAAACCTTCTGGTGGAATTAGGCGAGATCATCAGCTTTACCTGTGGAGATGGTTCTGTCCACTTTGATTACACTACCACTCCTCATTACCACTTTGTCTGCAAGACCTGCGGCCACATTCACGATCTTCCGGTCAGCATGGTGCGCGAGACAAACGAGTTCCTGACCGAGCCGGTTCCGGGACGCATCGATTCCCATTCTGTCTTCTTCTACGGCGAATGCGCAGACTGCGTCGACAAGAAGATGACACATTAAGGAATTAAAAAAAATAAATATAGCTATTGACAATTGATTCTCAATATGCTATATTGATATCAGTAATAATTACTATTATCAGTTTAGAAAAATCATATTAAAGGAGATAAGTATATGAAGAAATTTGTTTGTACAGTATGTGGTTATGTTCATGAAGGTAATGAAGCTCCGGAGTTCTGCCCGGTATGTAAGGTTCCGGCTTCCAAATTTAACGAGATGTCCGAAGAGAGAACTTGGGCAGCTGAGCATGTTGTTGGTGTAGCTGAGGGCGCACCGGAAGATATCATCGCTGATTTAAGAGCAAACTTCGAGGGCGAGTGCTCTGAGGTTGGTATGTACCTTGCAATGGCTAGAGTAGCTCACAGAGAAGGTTATCCGGAGATCGGTCTTTACTGGGAGAAGGCAGCTTGGGAAGAGGCTGAGCACGCTGCTAAGTTCGCAGAGCTCCTCGGTGAAGTTGTTACAGCAAGCACAAAGAAGAACCTTGAGATGAGAGTTGAGGCTGAGAACGGCGCTACAGCTGGTAAATTCGACCTCGCTAAGAGAGCGAAAGAATTAAACCTCGACGCGATCCATGACACAGTACATGAGATGGCTAGAGACGAGGCTAGACATGGTAAGGCATTCGAAGGTCTTCTTGCTAGATACTTTGGCTAATCCAAAATCCTCTATATAAGTTTCCATCCAGGGAGAGAGTAGGTAACACTGCTCTCTCCTTTTTGTGTGGCATTCAGATTTAAAAAAGGCCCTGCAATATCCCTGCAAGAGCCTTTTCGTTCATTCTTATTGAAATTATTTTCGCACAAGGAGACCATATTTGTTCATATCGATCTGGGAACCTGCGCCGGAGGCCTTTTGGCTTAATTTCACAGATTCAGCCAGGCTCTGTCTCACTCCGCGGCCATTCAGGTAGCACCATGCAAGTTTTCTTATGGCCTCGTTGTGTTCTTGAGCCGCCGATTTCTGGATCCACCCGGCTCCGGTTTTTTCATCCTTCTTTACTCCCAGGCCCTCCAGATACAAAAGTCCAAGCTGATACTGGGCCTCTGAATCTCCTTGTTCGGCTGCCTGGTGAAAAAAAGATGCCGCCTGCTGAAATTCCTGACTGGAAATAGCTTCTTTTCCAGAGGCAATCAACCGGACAATCTCCTCTCGCGGCATTTCTTCTGTTTTCACTTCCTGCTCCGCTTGTTTCCTGCCGTTAGTACAGCGCTGACTGTTATCGATGCGTTCCATCTTGCCTTTGGAAAAAAACTTCATCATGGATT
>JAFUMF010000097.1 GCA_017482945.1 Lachnospiraceae bacterium | reverse complement strand
ATCACGCGCTCCGGCATCGTATTATCGATCTCCGTCTGATTTTCAATAGCACTGACCAAACGCAACACGCCACTTTTCCGGCTCCATTTTCGGATATACAGAATGCCGCTCCGTAGTCTGCCATCCATTTTCCGTGTGTACGATCTCGTTGGAAGCGGTATCAGATCCTCTTCCTTGATGATCTCATGACCACCGAAGACCAGATTGTTGAAAATGTCTACAAAAACATCATCCCAGTCCTCCAATCGGTTTTCAGCTGCATCCTTACTCAATCATGTTCCTCCTTCTCTGAGAAGCTGCCATTTCATTGAATCCACGCAAACAGATACCAGAACAGAAACACGAAAAATTTATTCCTCGCTTCCAGTATACCAGCTATAGGATTCAAAGACAATGAACTGCCAGTTTAATTGTTACTGTAAAACATTTGAATTACACGGCGAACCGCCGCAAATGTCAGGGCATGCAACATGCCCAAAAAGATAAAATAGACGTGCCACAGAAGCACAATAGCTACAGGAGAACCCTGTGGAAGAATCATATCATAAAAATTGGTTCTGCGCAAGAAAAAACAGAATCCGCCCGGCACCTGCACATGCAGATACCGGGCGGATGATTCGCTCTATTTACTTCTAAATTTACATGCTATTGCGTGCTTCCACAGACAATGGCTTCTGGCTGTCTAACTGGCTTCTCCAGTAATCCATTCTTGTATGGAACTGATTGTCCGCCAGTTCAAGGAGCATCTGATCAGCCCAATCCCACGCTTTCTGTGCCTGCTGGCATGTATAATCGGTGAGCAGCTGTCTTGCGTAAGCTTCGTTGGTCTCTTTCAGTGCAAGATATGCCCGATCGATCATCGGCTTCACTTCTGTCCATTCAGCTTCAAGTTCTTTGATGGACGCATGTACCTTCTCCTCACAGTACTGGTAATTGAATTCCATCACATCCTGCAGTCTGCGGAATGCCCAGTATGCGTAATTGGAATTGTATTTGAACTCATCCGGATCACAATAGAAGTGTGTCAGCTGGGATGCCTGATAGTTCATCCACTCGTAGCCCTTCGGAAGTGTTGTGATACCAAAATACCACGGTACGAACGGTGCTGCACACGGTCTCGGGAAGGAACGCCATACGCAGGAAACATTCACATCGTCATGGAACTCTACGATTTCAGACGCACAAGTTGTATCGCGGCAGATTCCGTAGCGGTGCGGGCTCATGGTCGGATCTGTCTTTAAGTCCTCTTCCAGTTCCATATAATGGGAACGAACTACTTCCTTCAAATCCTCAATACCATACTTTTTCGATGCCTTGACAGAGAATGTTCTGTACGGCATCTTTTCGCCAACCAGCTTGGACCATGCAAGGTCGGAGCGGTCTGCGTTGGATTTGATTACTGTTAAATCATGCTGATATGCCAATGCGAAGTCAAAGTCGGAGTAATCTCCTTCCACCGCCGGTGTGTACCAGCCATGGCGCATCGGATATGCTACCAGGTCCTCGGACCAGTAGAAATTTTTATGTTCTGTATCGTTGAAGTCAATTTTGTGGATGGTATACCAGTTCGGGATGTAGTAAATTTCATCATCACCGATTCTCTGGGCCGCATAGTTGTGGCCGGTTGTCGCCTGGAATGACCATGCCTCATTCTTATCACAGATATGGTAGCAACGGCTGCTGCGGTAACCGAACTCGCTGCAAAGAGCTGCTGCTACTTCCACACCTTCACGGGCAGTTTTCGCGCGTTCTGCGATCAGACGGCGGAGCGCATAGCCCATGCCATCTTTCATTTTCTCATCTTCGCTCACTTTGGAACCCACACAGCTGTCAGTTACGACTGCCACACCCCACTCATTGAAGAAGCTGTCAGCAAACGGTTCGCCGCCGATTCCCTTCAGGGTGCGGAGTTCTGTCCATGTATACGCCCAGGTCTCCGGAACCTGCGGAATTACAGCACTTCCGTCACGGAACGTGATCACTTCACCTTCTTCATGCTTTACACGCGGTACCACATGGATCTGTGTAATACATTCCATATCATCTTCGTTGTGTGCCACATGAACATGACCTGTCTTGGAGGCATTTTTACCTACGATGATGGTACTGCAGTTGTCAAACTCCATGTTTTCGTTTTTAATTTCACTCATTTGTACTATCCCCTCCCAGCAAATGATTGGATTACGTTTTGATAGGTTTATCATACCACAGAATCGCTTTTGTGGGCATATTTTGTGCTCATTTTCTTAGCTTTTCTGTATTAGTTCTTCTCTAAATATAAGAACATTTCCTGAATCGTGGAAAGCTCGCAAGGTTTGTTTTTTTGCTCCCACTTGGCACTGTATTTTGCAAGCCACTGTTCTGTATCCGTCATGCGCTCCACCGGAATTCCCTTCATCTTTGCTGCCAGTTCTGCCATCACGCAGATGCCTTCGATGCATATGAGCATTTCCTCTCGCGCTTCCTCATATTTCCAGTTTATTCCGATCAATACCTCTTGGCATTTCTCATATGTACTCTGTACAGTTTTCACGTTCTCTGCGGTAAACTCTGCCGCCGGCAATTCCGGCTCCACTTCTTTTTTGTATCTGGACTCTAAATAATCCTTTGTAAACGGCATCCACTTTATTTGATCCTGCGCCGCACTGATTTCTCTTAACATCTGGACTGCATTCTCCGCTCCATACAGCAGGTGGTTTACGGCATCATAGAAAGCGTCATTGATATTCGTATCCACGGACCATGATTTCGCCGCACCGAGCACCATGCCATACATCGCAAGGTCAATACTGCATGGATTTCCCCAGTCACCCCAGTTGGTGTTGAGAACACCCAACGCACCATATTTATGGCCATATTCTGCCATTTTGGAGATATTCTGCTCCTCCACAGCAACATCTTCGCACAGTCTTCTCCAGGAACCGGTTCCCGGGCAGACGATCTGCTTTCTGCCCAGTTCTCCGAATTTTTGCACCTTAGCTTCCGGCGGGTCAGCTGCATAGTCCCAGTTCAGGAACAAGGTATCCTCCGGAATTTCCTCAATATATTCCGGATGTTGAAGCAGGATGTCCGCCCACATCATAATCGTTTTGCCCTTCGCCTGTACATGGTCAATAATTTTCTTCGTAAAGTCCACGTAGAGCTTTCCTGTATCCAGTTCAGAATCTAACTGGCCAAGGTCGAAGGTCTCATCACAGCAGATATTAAATGTCTCTGATGTAAATGCCGGCATATACTGGTCGATCATGCTCATGACCAGTGCTTCACTCTCCGGCAAAAGCGGATTGATCGTATGGTGCGCCATTCGTTCATGCCAGCGGTTCACGGACGGCTCGAAATCTTTTAATACGCGCAGGTGCTTGTACTGATCCTGCTCCAGTACTTCGTACATATGGCTGAATGCAGAAAGAGATGGGATAAAATCGATGAATCGTTCTTTACAGTACTGGTCCAGTTCCTGCAGTTCTTCCTTCGTATAAGCTCCGAATATCTTATTCAGCTCCTTACACTCCTCGAATTCGTACACATGCTCTACGTACATCTGGAGAGAGTTCATTTTGTAGTAAGCCATCTGGTCGATGAGCGTTTTCATCGTCTCTACAGTCGGGATTTTTCCGCGGGTGATATCATGATAGAAACCTCTGTATTCGAAATCTGGCTCATCCTGAATTTCCAGATACGGAATCTCACCGCCAGCAAAAATCTGTTTTAAGGTCTGAACCGCATAGAAAGCACCAGCCGGGCCATCCGCCTGTATTTTAATGCCCTCTGCACCAATCTGCAGCGCATACGCTTCACCACTTTCACCAGAAAGATGAATCTCAACCTTAGTCCCCTGCTCATCAAAAGGCAATTCCTCCAATGCACGCTCAATTCGCGCCTCATAACTGCCCTTTTCAAAACAAATCGCAGCTTTCTCCAGAAAACCTTCATGAATCTGTAATTGTTTAACTGAAGGGATTAAATTCAGCATACTCATTCCTCCTATGTACTTTTCCTGATAAAATAATTATATATAATTCCTAGAAAATTAGCAACAGATGGTCATTCTGTCTATTCCTTTTCCTCTATCGAGTTTGCGCTCGCTTCAATGTTCCCCCTTTGACTCTACACCCTTTTTGACCAGCTCCTCGTATTTTATTTGATATGCAATCAGTCTTGGGATATACTCTGGAGGAGTTCTTCTCCCAGCCTCCCAATCTTCCATTGTTCTAAGCGGAATACCAACATGCTGTGCAAATTCTTTTCTATTTAACCCAGTTTGTTCTCTCAACATTCTAATTGTTTCTGCAGTATTCATCCCCGACCTCCATCTTGCTTTTTTATCATTATAAATCATATCACAATTTCCCGAAATACGCAATGCGTGGTTTTGATTTTGCCGTAAAAAAAGAACAGCTACTCGAATCACTTCGAGCAACTGTCCATTTTAACAACGCTTCAATTCATATTAATGTGTCAACAGCAACATGATGATAAACATAAATGCGATCACCCATGAGCTTCCTTTGATTTTCTTTAAATTGCCGCAGAATACATTGATCACAATGTAAGAAATAATTCCAAATGCAATACCATAAGAAATGTTATATGTAAATGGCATAATAACAAGGGTCAGGAATGAAGGCACGCAAGTTGTGAAATCATCCCAGTCAATGTTCTTGATCGCGCCGATCATCAGGATACCAACGTAAATCAGTGCTGCCGCAGTCGCGCAGCTCGGAACAAGCTGTGCGATCGGACTTAAGAACATCGCAATAAAGAAGAATCCTGCGCAGAACACGGCAGTAAGACCTGTACGTCCGCCTGCTGCCACACCTGCATTCACTTCACTGAATGTTGTAACTGTTGATGTACCGCAGATCGCACCCACCACTGTACCGATCGCGTCAGAAAGCATACCACGGTTCATATTGATGACTTCACCGTTCTCGTCCACAAGACCTGCACGTCCGCAGGCTGCATAGAGCGTTCCCAGTGTATCGAACATATCTACCATACAGAACGCAAGAGCAGTCGTTGCGATCGTAAGCGTCAGGTTGGCACTTCCGTGCGTCTCAATATAGGCTGAAAAGTCAAGGCCGTCAGTAAACACTTTAAACAGAGACTGTTCCTTAAATTCCCCGAATGCTTCAAACGGGCTGATGAAGCTGATCTGCATACTCTCATAAAAACCAGACACGGTAAATCCTAAGAGATAGTAAAGTACCATACCGCCCACGATACCGATCAGTACAGATCCGCGGATCTTTTTATGAGACATAATTACGATCGCAAGAAGCGTGCAGATCGTAACGACCTTCGGCATAATCTCGCCCCAGCTCTGCTTTAACAGGTTGAAGGAAGCCAGGTCCACGCAAGTCGAATCATTAGCCACAACGAGTCCGGCATTCTGAAGTCCTAAGAATGTGATAAAAAGACCGATTCCGGCCGGAATCGCTGCCACGACAGCCTGTGGAAGTGCGTCGAAAATCTTCTTACGAAGACCGGTCACAGTCATAAAAATAAAGAACAGGCCTTCCATCAGGATCAGAACCAGCGCATTTGCATAAGAAAGACCAAAACCAAGACATACAGTGTATACAAAAAATGCATTCAGTCCCATACCGCTGGCCATTGCCAGAGGCAGATTTGAGAGAATGCCGGCGACACCGGTTCCTACAACTGCAGAAATCGCTGTTGCAATGTAAATTGCGCCGTAAGAAACGCCCAGCGGATTAGAACCATCGCCAAACGGATCTGCAAACATATTGGCATTGACCATTAAAATGTAAACCATTGAGAAAAAGACCGTCATACCTGCGATCAATTCAGTCTTTACACTTGTTCCACGCTCACTTAGATGAAAAAACTTGTCCATTTTTTTCTTTCTCCTTTTGTGTTTGAAGAGTATTATAACATACTTTTTCCAGAATTTCACAAGATTCCGAATATTATTTTGTTGTTTTTTCAAAACCGTCCCTACAATTTCGTTCCGATATTACTCTCCATCTTGTGAATTTTCCGAATGATGGCTTCCGGAGAGGCATTGATCGTCACATATCCTCCAAGGGAAGCTGCCTTCGCTTTCAACATTGCTGATTTCGGATGAATGAAGATCCGTGTACGTCCTTTTCCATTTCGTGCTTCCTGCACCAGATTGGCAATGGAAGAATTTCCGTCAAACGCAAAGAGTGCACAGTTTCTTCGTTCAAAGATTTCATAGTTGAACGATTTATAGATTCCCATCTCCTGCGATTCCGTTGAGATTCGGATTCCCTTGATGTTTGCCTTGGCAAGCTTCCGAATCTGCTTTGGACTCATTAGCGACGGGATGATACTGTAAATATCAAAATTTTTATTGTGTTCCACGATGTATTTTTCATGGCCCAGTAACTTGTGACCGACCACAAAGAATACTTTGTCCGGATCCAAATGATCCAACAAGGCCTGTAAAATTGCTTTATCGCTTTCACTGACTTTGGTGGATGTACTGCTGCTGGTAAAACTGCCGCCTGCGATAACGATCGGATACTTGTCCCATGGCAGTTCCGCGACTTTGCTCTTGAACACCGGGTAAGACGGATATTTATGAATCTCAAACTTTACATCATGGATATCATCAAATCGTTTCTGGAATTCATCCAGATAGTATTGCTGAACGGAACGATCGCCCTGCAACTCTTTGAACGTTTTGGATTTTTGATTAAAATTATCGGTCTGGCGTTCAATGATCGCATCTTCGGCTTTTTTCATTTTTACAAATTCCTGGTCGGAGAGCTTTAGGAAATTAGTCAGGGCCAGCTGTTCGTCAATACTGTCTGTTCCGTATAGACCACAGCCATCAGTTCCCATAACACAGGAAATATCATGTTCCAGGTACGTTTTCAGCGGATGAGACCTTAAATCGATGATATTGTTCAAACGCACATTGCTTGTAAGCTGGAATTCCAGAACAATGTCATGTTCTTTGATCTTCGCAAGAAGCTCTTTTCCCTGCTTACTCTTCAGGCTTGCGCAGTAAAGTCCATGGCCAATTCGCATATATGGGAACATCTGGCCCGGTAGTAACGACTGCTCCACGAGATGGATCGCCTTCGCCATGTTGCTCTTTAAGGAGTCATTTTCTCCGGCATGGACACGGATGGTCCAGTTCTTATCTTCGCTGGCGATCTTTGTCACGATTTCCTTGATCACTGCTTTCAGTTCCGCAATATCATTGATTTCTTCGCCAACAAAATCACTTCCCACAACATACGGATCCTTGCAAACGACCTTTAAGGTTTGGATAGCCTCTGTCAGATAGTTGCTGGAAACAATATTCTCTTTTACTAAGGTCAATGGAATTCTTCGGATCGCTGCTAAAAAACGGATATCCACACCGGTTTCCGCTTTTACTAACGGAAGGATCTGGTGAATCTGGTCCAGCATTCTGGCTGCGGATATATCTTTTTTGACCAGAGTCGTATCGCTGATCTCTACATATTTAATGTAACGTTTCTGATATTCGCGGCCGATCCACAGCAGGGTATCCTGATAAAATGTGATATTTACGTAGTTCTCGTTGTCCAGATCTCTCAGCGCAAGCTCCAGATAGCTGCGGATATCCTGATCTTCGATCTGGCCGATATTCTCTAAATCAATGTTATAAGAGGCCTCGACACCTTTTGTAAAAACATACCGATACAAGTACAGTTTTTCCAGATTGGTAAATACTGCCTGCGAGTCTTTTAAAAGTGTCAGCGATCTGCGGATCTTATTGATATTCTCGGTCGAATGTTCCATATTCCGCAAAATCAGATCTGCAAAGTTGATAAATGTATTATCATCAATTTTTCGCTCTAAATGTTTGCCGGACAGCCCCGAGAGATCAATGGTCTGTTTTACCATTTCTCTCTGATCATTTAAGAACGTCTGCTGATCAGGGGATACCGTTAATTGTAATTTTTTAATATAGTACAGCGGATAACGGATCTGGTGTTTGATCGCCAGGGCAATCAGAATATCCGCATTCAGGTTTGCATTGCCGTGGGTATGTAAATCTGTGGACAGTTTTACATGCTCCGGCACGTAGGACTTCAGCAACGTTTCCCTGAACGAGTATTTATAATCTTTGGTCTGGCTCATTAATGTTTTGGCGATCGCCGGGATCAAAGAGTTCACCTCAATTTTCCCGTCCGGGTAAATATTCGCAAGCTTTGTACCGTTCAGGCGGAGAATATAGACTCTCTGTCCATCTCCCTTGATATAACAAGGGATCTCGCCCACAATGACTGTCTTTCCATCCCGGACTACGGTTTGCTGATTGGAGATGATCGCCAGATTGTTGATCAGGTTATCCGACTGATAATTGTTCGCAAAAATGGTATAAGAGAGAACGGACTGGTTCATGTCTAAAGAAACGACAATGTCTTTATCTTTATCCAAGTATAACTTTCCAAAATAACTCATATGATCACCTGCAGTTTCATAATATCACGTACAACTTTGTCCTTTAAATATAGCACATTCTGAAACACTTTCCTAGAAAAATTTGCCTCTGCTTTCAATCATTTGCAGCGATTCGCAACAGGGATATTTTTATAACATGCAGTTCATGACTACACTGATCATCATCTCCTTTTCTTCCGGCCTGGATTCCGCGATCATAATCGTAAGAGCAACCAGTGTTGAATCTTCTATTTTCTTCTTCCCTTCTTCAAACAATACACCGTTTTT
>JAFUMF010000011.1 GCA_017482945.1 Lachnospiraceae bacterium | reverse complement strand
TGTTCGGGAAAAAATACCGTATTGACGCTCCATCGTCTATATCGTGAATCTGGTCTGCGATTCGGAGCAGCTCCAGCATTCTAAATCGAAGTTTATCTCCCATCCTGGTCTCGTCCAGTTTTATCAGTTCTTTCCCCACCCGGGCAATTCGAATATAATAGCGTCGTTCACTGAATTCCTTTGACGGAAATATTTGCCCAGTTGGCTTTGCCAGATATAAAACTGATTCGTCTTCCAACGGAAACGGTCCACTCAAGAGTTCGTACCAAATACTTTTTGATAAAAAAACCGGTCGCCTCATAAGTTCATAAAATGGTATTATTTTCATTTGTTTCTTCCTCTCTTTTCTTTGAACAATGTTTTCAATTTCTTATTGGCTTAGCACTATCCAAAAAAATCTCGCAATAGTTTCAATTAAATACTTAGATGTTTTTATTCCGTCCACCGCTTGAAGTCTGATAGCTGTATGCCAGGCATAACCTTTGTCTCTTTTGCTTGGTTCTGATTGTTTTATATACTCTTTAAAAGGATCTTTCTCCATCAACATCCATCGCTATTCACAGAAATTCATCTATATGAATATCCTGTTTGCGTTTGCTCAGCAGGCACACCGTTTCCACATGATGTGTCCCCGGGAACATGTCCACGCAGCACACCTTCTCCACCGCATAACCGCCTGCCTGCAGCACCACCAGGTCTCTCGCCAGGCTGGTTGGCTTACAGGAAATATAGACCATACGGTCCACACCATAGTTCATGATCTTCGGCAGTGCCTTCGGATGAATACCGTCTCGCGGCGGATCCAGCACGATCAGGTCCGGACGTTCAGTCAGACTGTCCAATACCTTCAGCACATCGCCTGCTATAAAATCACAATTGGAAAGTCCATTGAGCGCTGCATTTTCTTTCGCCGCTTCAACAGCCTCCTCCACAATTTCCACACCGGTCACATGCTTCGCCACCGGAGCCAGGATCTGTGCGATAGTACCGGTTCCGCTGTAGAGATCATATACCGTACGGCCGTTTGTCTCACCAATATACTCTCTCGCAGTCTCATAAAGCACTTCCGCGCCAAGAGAATTTGTCTGGAAGAAGGAAAACGGTGTGATTTTAAATTTCAGTCCCAGCAGCTCCTCATAGAAATAATCCTGACCATAGAGCACTTCTGTCTCATCGCTCTGCACCACATCAGCCAGACTATCGTTCTTTGTATGCAGAATACCAATGAACTTGCCCTCTGTCTCCAGCGCAAGAAGTTTTTCTTTCCATCCCTCCAGCAGCGCAGTTTCATCCTCACCGCCAGTCCATGTTCCTTCTGTCTGAGTAGAAGTTACCAGATCCACCATGATCTCGGCAGTCTTCACACCGCGGCGCACCAGCAGATGGCGCAGGTAACCGTCATGACTCATCTTTTTGTAATATTTTGCCTCACGTTCTTTAAAATACTCCAGTGTTGCTGTCAGGATCTTTCGGATATCCTCATGAACAAGCTGACACTGGCCTACGGTCACGATATCGTAGAAACTTCCGCGTTTGTGCATACCAAGCTCCAGCGGACCATCTTTGTAACCGTCGCCGAAGGAGAACTCCATCTTGTTGCGGTACGCATCCACCAGCGGGCTTCCCTTAATTCCTTCAAAATTATAGTTCTCAGGAAGAACCGGTTCAAGAAGTGCTTTTACCTGGGCCGCTTTCAGTTTCAGCTGCTCTTCATACGGTAACGTCTGATAGCTGCAGCCGCCACATTCGTCCGCATGTGGGCATTTCGGCTCTGCATACTCCCATTCTGCACGTTTTACAACACGTAACAGTCTTCCCTCACATTTATCTTTTCTGCGTTTTGTAATCATGACCTCAACAGTCTGACCTGGAAGCGCGTGCTTAACAACGACTTTTTCATCCTCTATATGCAGGATTCCCTTATTCGGAAAATCCACTTTTTCAACAACTCCGGTGTAAATCTCACCTTTTTTCATGGTCGCCCTCCTACATCATTTTTCACTTCCCCTAGTGTAAACGATTTTTCCTTTTTGCACAACTAAAAAAGAACAGGATACGCATTTTACTGCATATCCTGCTCTGGTTATTTACTTAATTGCAAATGACTCTATTCAGTTAATTATAACTGCGGACCAGCTGCTACTAAAGCCTTACCAGCTTCGTTGCCTTCGTATTTAGCGAAGTTCTTGATGAAACGGGAAGCAAGGTCTTTTGCTTTCTCTTCCCACTGAGAAGCGTCAGCGTATGTATTGCGCGGGTCAAGGATGTTTGTATCTACACCCGGAAGCTCTGTCGGAACAGAGAAGTTGAAGTACGGGATGGACTTTGTGGAAGCGTTCTCGATGGAACCGTTGAGGATCGCATCGATGATACCACGTGTATCTTTAATGGAGATACGTTTGCCTGTACCGTTCCAACCTGTGTTTACTAAGTAAGCCTTGGAGCCGTTTGCTTCCATCTTCTTAACTAATTCTTCTGCATATTTTGTCGGGTGCAGCTCTAAGAAAGCCTGACCGAAGCATGCGGAGAATGTCGGTGTCGGTTCTGTGATACCACGCTCTGTACCAGCAAGTTTTGCTGTGAAACCAGATAAGAAGTAGTATTTTGTCTGTTCCGGTGTCAGAATGGATACTGGCGGAAGTACGCCGAATGCATCTGCGGAAAGGAAAATAACGTTCTTAGCTGCCGGAGCTGCGGATACCGGACGAACGATGTTGTTGATGTGCTGGATCGGGTAGGAAACACGTGTGTTCTCTGTTACGCTCTGATCAGCGAAATCAATCTTGCCTTCTGCATCAACAGTAACGTTCTCTAAAAGAGCGTTTCTCTTGATCGCATTGTAGATATCCGGCTCGGAATCTTTGTTCAGGTTGATAACTTTTGCATAGCAGCCACCCTCGAAGTTGAAGATACCGTTGTCATCCCAACCGTGCTCATCATCACCTACCAGAAGACGTTTCGGGTCTGTGGATAATGTTGTCTTACCTGTACCGGAAAGACCGAAGAAGATTGCTGTGTTCTCGCCGTTCATATCTGCGTTTGCGGAGCAGTGCATGGAAGCGATACCCTTTAACGGAAGGAAGTAGTTCATCATGGAGAAGAGACCCTTCTTCATTTCGCCACCGTACCATGTGTTGATGATAACCTGCTCTTTGCTTGTTACGTTGAACGCAACAGCTGTCTCGGAGTTAAGACCTAACTCTTTGTAGTTCTCAACTTTAGCCTTGGATGCGTTGTAAACAACGAAATCCGGCTCGAAGTTCTCAAGTTCTTCAGCTGACGGCTGAATGAACATGTTCTTTACGAAATGAGCCTGCCAAGCTACTTCAACGATGAAGCGTACAGCCATTCTTGTATCTTTGTTAGCACCACAGAAAGCATCTACAACGTAGAGTTTCTTGTTGGAAAGCTCCTTCTTAGCAAGTTCTTTGAGCTCTGCCCATACTTCCTCGCTGATCGGGTGGTTGTCGTTCTTATATTCGTCGGATGTCCACCAAACTGTATCTTTGGAGTTTTCATCCATAACGATATATTTGTCTTTCGGGGAACGACCTGTGTAGATACCTGTCATTACGTTAGTTGCGCCAAGTTCTGTTAACTGTGCTTTTTCGTAACCTTCTAAATCGCTCTTCATTTCCTCTTCGAATAATAATTCGTAGGACGGGTTGTGAACGATTTCAGTTGCGCCGAGAATACCATACTTCTCTAAATTGATCATAGCCATTTCTCATAACCTCTTTTCTTTTTTGTTGCCGAGCACTCAAGAAAGAATCCAGTGAATTTTTCTTGGGTAAAAGCGTTAACAATTAAGTTGCCCTCATTATACAAGATTTTTCCAGAAAAGTATAGCCTAAAAAGATTGTATCTCGGTATTTTTTAAGATACATTTTAGCGAAAAAAGCTTATTTTATAAAGTTTTCCGGACATGCAAACAAAAGAGACTGCAACACTTCTGTCACAGTCTCTGAAAACTTGTTCTTATTCTGCTGTCTCCTCAGCTGCCTTCGGAGCCGGTTCAACTTCTTCATCCTCAAAGAAATCATCATCGAATTCGTCTTCGAAATCATCCTCGAAGTCCTCAAGATAATCCGGTGTAAAGAAGCGGTATACTGCGTAAGCGATCGCTGCTACAGCTGCAACTGCACCGATAATAGCCAGTACCCAGAGGATACAGTTTTTCTTTTTCTCGTCCTCTTCCTTTTTGTGAAGAAGTTCATTTAATCTGGAGAGGTTGATCAGTTCTTCCATCTTTGCCATTGCATCTTTGCTCATCATATCGATTTTACTCATATCAAATTTGTTCATATCCCACGCATCCTTTCCACGTTCTTGAAATCGGAAAATTGAATTCCTTTGAAACAGTATATCATTATTTTCGGATTTTTACTATCCATTTTTTAACTTTTTAACAATTATTTCATATTTTCTAAATCTTTTTCAATTTCGCAAATGACGCGAACATTTTGCGGACTCCCATCGTATCGAATTCAACAGTGACTTCAAAGTCTTTTCCGCCATCCACGACACTTTTTACCGTACCATTGCCGAAGCGCATATGGTTCACCCGGTCGCCCGGGCCATAGTCAAGAGAGCTCGCTTTCTGCACCGTAAACGCCTTTCCAAATGCAGGCTTTTCCGGTGCTGTCTTGGAAGTTTTTGAGGCGTATGCGTTTGTTTTTGAACCAAATCCGCCTTTACTTCCACCAAAAAGACTGCCTGCGGACGATACACCGTAGGAGTCGGTCTTCTTTCCGAACAGACTGATTCCCTCAGACCGGTTGCCCCACGGAAGGTCGCTGTCATCAAAGTCTGCCTGAACACGGCGTCTTGTGTAAATGGAATTCTCCTGCTCCTCGCGTTTTAAAAACTCCTCTGGAACTTCCTCAAGGAAACGGCTCGGCTTTTCATATCTGGTCTCTCCGTTGATCATTCTCTGTCTGGCGGCAGTCAGCATCAGCTCCTTTTCCGCCCGGGTAATTCCCACATAACAGAGTCTTCTCTCCTCCTCAAGGGCCTCTTCGTCTTCGGACATGGCCATCACACTCGGGAACAGTCCCTCTTCCATACCGCTTAGGTACACCTTCGGGAACTCCAGACCTTTTGCAGAATGCAGCGTCATCAACACCACACGATCCTCAGAATCGTCCATACTGTCAATGTCGGCCACCAGGGCAACTTCCTCTAAAAATCCATCCAATGACGGCTCATCGGCGTCTTCCCAGTAAGAAACCGCTTTGTTGACAAGCTCGGAAATATTCTCCAGACGTGTTTCCGCCTCCACTTCGCCTTCTTCCATCAGCTCATTCCGGTAACCGGTGGATTCTAAGATTTCCTCGATCACGTCCTGAATGGACTCACCGTCTCTGAGCATTCTTCTGAACTTGCCGATCTCATCTGTAAATTTATCGATCTTCACCGCTGCTTTTCCGATTCCCGGAACTGCCGCGATCCGGAGCAGAGTATCGTAAAAGTTCATTCCGTGTTCGGCCGCGTAAAGATTTACTTTACCGACTGTCGTAGCACCAATTCCGCGTTTTGGTACGTTGATGATCCTCTGGACTGCCAGGTCATCACGTCCGTTGGCCACGGTCTTTAAGTAAGCGAGAATATCTTTGATTTCCTTTCGCTGGTAGAAGTTCACACCACCGACCAGTCTATAAGGAACATTATATGCAATGCATTTCTCTTCTATGAGTCGTGACTGAGCATTGGTCCTGTAAAGAACCGCATAATCCTTCCATGGACCGCCCTGTTTTACCATATCCTTCACGATTCCTTCAGCCTCATCAAACGCTGTGTCGAAAATTTTCAGGCGGACTTTTGCACCTTCCTCATTTTCTGTCCAAAGCGTTTTATCTTTACGGCCTGAGTTATTGCGGATCACACCGTTGGCCGCATTTAAAATCGTTTTTGTGGAGCGGTAATTCTGCTCCAGTTTGATCACCCTCGCGCCTGGGAATGTCTCCTCAAAGCTTAAGATATTCCGGATATTGGCACCGCGGAACCGGTAAATGGACTGGTCATCGTCACCGACCACGCAGATGTTTCCGTATTTTTTTGCCAACTGGCTTACAAGCTTGAACTGGGCTGTATTGGTATCCTGGTACTCGTCCACCATGATATATCTGAACTTTTCCTGATAATAATCCAGAATCTCCGGGTTATTTTCAAACAGTTCCACGGTTTTCACCAGCAGATCGTCAAAATCCAGCGCATTGTTTTTCTTAAGCTGCGCCTGGTATTCTCTATAGAGTTCTGCGATTTTCTGACTTCTAAAATCACCGGCGATCTTTGCATTCATCGCAAACTCCTCCGGCCCGATCAGTTCGTTTTTCGCCGAAGAGATAATACCGAGCACGCCGCGCTCCTTGTACTGTTTCGTGTTGACCTCCATCGCCTTGAAGATCTGTTTCATCAGCGTCCTCTGGTCATCGGTATCATAAATGGAAAAGCTTGTATCGTAACCCAGATTTTCAATGAATCGTCTTAAGATCCGCACACAAAGCGAGTGGAAGGTGCTGACCCAGACACTGTCTGCGCCGTATTCCACCAACTGATTGACACGCTCTCTCATTTCTCCTGCGGCTTTGTTGGTAAACGTGATCGCAAGAATATTCCACGGAGCCACATTCTTTTCTTCTATTAAATAGGCCAGCCGGTGAGTCAATGCACGGGTCTTTCCCGATCCTGCACCTGCGAGGATCAAAAGCGGGCCTTCTGTATGTAATACAGCATCCTGCTGCATAGGGTTCAATGTATGGAAACTCTTCATTCTTTTTCCCCTTTCTACGTTCGGATTTTATTATAACAGATTCCATCTCTTATGTCCAATAGTAATACCGAACATATATTCCCTTTCCATGAAATCCCTCAGTAATTTTTGAAGAAAAATTCAGTTTTTTCCTTCCCTCAGACCGTATAAAACCTACATTTCCTACTTGCCATCTAGTAATTAAAACTATATAATAGAACGTGAAAGGAGTTCTAATACGATGACAAATGAAGAACGCTTAGAGCGCTTGTTCCGGAGCCTTGATACTCTGGATCATATTGATGTAAATGATATTCCAAAGATTGACTTATATATGGATCAGGTGACCACTTTTATGGAGAACCGTCTCGGTGCAATGAAGCGCTACGAAGATGACAAGATCCTCACAAAGACCATGATCAACAACTACGCGAAGAACAATCTTCTTCCGTCCCCGGTCAAGAAAAAATATACCCAGGAGCATATTATTCTCCTGATCTTTATTTACTATTTTAAAAACCTGCTGAATTTCACCGATATCGAAACGATTCTTTCCTATATTACAGCGAATCATTTCGGTGAGGACCATCTTTCCCTCGCAGATGTGTACACAGAAGTATTCACTCTGGAACATCAGCAAATGGAAAACCTCAAAAAGGACGTGAAAGAAAAACTCGACTTCGCCAGCCAGTCTTTCCAGAACGTGGAGGACGAAGCGGCACAGAGAGATCTCCAGCTCTTCGCATTTATCTGCGAGCTGGCCTTTGATGTATATTTAAAGAAGCGCATGATCGAACAGCTGACCGACGAGCTCCGCGCAGAAAATCCGCCGGCGAAAAAGAAATAAAAATTCAGGGCATCTTTCATTGGAAGGATGCCCTGTTACTTTTTACCTTTTCAATTTTTCATTCAAATTTGTGCTACTTCTCTTCGCACTGATAGCCCAGACGTTTAAATACCATATCATAACCGTCATTTCCGTAATTCAGGGAGCGATTGACACGGCTGATTGTTGCTGTGGACGCACCGGTGCGTTCCGCGATGTCCAGGTAAGTTTTCTTCTCGCGAAGCATTTTCGCGACTTCATATCTCTGTGATAAAGATAATAATTCGTTCACTGTGCAGACATCCTCAAAAAATGCGTAACATTCCTCCGGTGTCTTCAATGTCAGAATCGCCTCGAATAGATGGTCAACTGCTTCTGTCTTGATCTTTTTATTCATGCCTAACTTCCCCTTCTGCATCAATATACTTTTTGCTGTTCTCTCACCTCAGCTTTTACTATTTTAACACACTAAAGTTTTTCCGTCTAGTATTTTAAGTAAAAAGCATAAATTTCTCAACAACTTTTCCTACTCCATCGTCATTGTTTGAATCTGTAATGTAGTCTGCCACTTTTCTCACCGGGAGAACAGCGTTCTCCATGGCCACACCAAGTCCTGCGAACTGAATCATGGAAAGATCATTGTATCCATCACCGCAGGCGATCATCTCCTCTTTTGTCATGCCGATCACCTCCAGAAGTCTTGCAAGGCTCTGGGCTTTGTCGATGCCCTTCGGAAGGATCTCAAGGAAGAACGGTTCCGAGCGATAAACGCTGAAATTTTTACCGAGCGCTGCCTTCACCCTCGGTTCCACCAGCGCAAGATAATCACCGTCATCCAGCATCAGAAATTTCGGAACCGGAAAATTCAGATATTCCTTCGGGTCCTCCACCTCTTGCATCGGCATATGACTGATCCAGCTCTCTTTCTGGGCGTACGGACATTCTTTGCTGCTGACGATCAGATGGTCTCCCTCGTAGGTCAGATAATCGACACGCTGGTCCTCCGCCAACTCAATGATCTTCTTATTTGCCTCCACCGGGAGGAGCTGGGAAAATACTACTTCGCCTGTCTGGCAGTTCATGATCATGCCGCCGTTAAAGGATAAGATATATCCGCCGTAATCCTTGAGGCACAATTCTTCCGCCAAAGGAAGTACGCCCGGTGTCGGACGGCCGGATGCCAGAACCACTTTCTTTCCCCTTTTTTGAGCCTCCATGAGAGCTGCCTTTGTTCTCGGTGTGATCACTTTGTCACGGTTCGTCAGTGTACCATCAAGATCCAGAACGATCATTTCATAGTTTTTCTTCTGAGTTTCCATAATCAACCTCGTTTATCTCCATGCTGCTTCTATTTTACACGTTACTTCGTAAAAGGTCAATAAGAAGAAAAGACCTGCAGAACAGGCTGGGAGGATTCCCCCGCTTCTTTCTGCAGGTCTGTGATTCTTTTTAGGAAATATTTTACATCTTCTCACCCGGAACTGCCGGAACTGCATCTGCCGGAACCGGACAGAAGTAGCCGCCGTAGCGAGCCATCTTCTTCTCGAACTCTTCTTTTGCTGCCTGTAATACATCCGGCTTCTCGATCAGGTCGATGGCTGTTGCTGCGATAACTTTACCAGCAAGTAATGTCGCCTTGTGGGAAATGGATGTGTGGCCGCAGGATACGTTCTGCCAGGAATGGCCCGGTGTCCATGCCGGCCATGTTGCAGTGTTGATCTGCGCTGTCGGTACCAGCCAGCTGCAGTCACCAACGTCTGTGGAACCATGGCGCGCTTTCTCAGAGTAGTGGTACGGAATCAGGAAGTTGTTGATCGGAGCAGTTCCATGCTCAGATACTTCATCTACATAATCCCAGATTTCCTGACTCTCTTCGCATGCTGCGCCCGGAAGTTTTGTCGGCTTCATCTCAACGGATTCGTTGATCTTTTTCGCATATTCAATCTCTTCCTCTGTGTAGGTCGGAAGCTCTACCTTGCTGAAGTTATCCCAGAGTAAGGACTCGAGAACTTTGTTCGGTACAGTATTGGAGCAGCCGTCGATGAATTTCTTCTGCATGGTTGTCTCAGTCATCATAGCTGCAGCCTGAGCGATCGTATCAACTCTTCTCTGAAGCTCTAATGCATCTTTTGCCCATACGGAACGAACCATGTAAAGAACCTGTGCTCTCGGCTGTACTACGTTCGGGGAATCTCCGCCTGCGTCAGTGATGGAGTAATGGATTCTTGCGCCGTCCGGCATATGCTCTCTTAAGAACTGTACACCGATGTTCATAAGCTCTACTGCATCGAGAGCGGAACGTCCCTTGTCCGGAGCGCCTGCTGCATGGGATGCAACGCCTGTGAATTTATACTCTGTCTGGATACATGTGTTGCATGTGCCGCTTGTTACCTGGTTCGCATTGCCCGGATGCCATGTGAGAGCCGCGTCACACTCTTTGAACACGCCGTCTCTTGCCATGAATGCCTTTGTTGCAGCGCCTTCTTCACCCGGACATCCATAGAGGATCACAGTACCACTGCCCTCTCCCTTTTCTTCCAGATATTTCTTCACTGCAAATGCAGCCGCCATGGCACCTGCACCGAGGAGGTTATGGCCGCAGCCATGTCCGTTGCCGTTTGCAACCAGTTCCTGTCTTACTGTGGAACCGGAAACCTGGGAAAGTCCTGTTAATGCATCGTACTCAGCCAGAATACCGATGACCGGCTTTCCGGAACCATAGGATGCACGGAATGCTGTTTCGATGTTGCAGAACGGATGCTGTACTTCAAAGCCTTCCTCTGCAAGAACCTTTGCATATAAATCACCGGACTTGAACTCTCTTAAGGAAAGCTCTGCGAACTCCCAGATTTTATCGGAAGTGTCGATGATAACATCAGATTTCTCGTCGATGTAGCTAAGAACCTGTTTCTTTGTCTCTGTCATGATTAATACCTCCATAACTTTTCTATCGGTCCTATAAAGGAAACCGGATTTCATGGCCCACTGCCAAAACAGCAGCAACGCCAATATGCAAAGAACGCCGGAACCCTGAGGATTCCGGCGTCATACGCTCGTTTTTGTACTACTTAATATAATACTTTACTCAGGAACTCCTGTGTACGCGGGTTCTGCGGATGGTTAAATACCTCATCCGGAGTACCTTTTTCAGCAATGATACCGCCATCCATGAAGAATACGCGGTCGGAAACCTCTTTTGCAAATCCCATCTCGTGGGTAACGATCACTGTTGTCATACCGGTCTTTACAAGGTCCTTGATAACATACAGTACCTCACCTACCATCTCCGGGTCAAGAGCGGATGTCGGCTCGTCAAAGAGCATTACTTCCGGCTCCATAGCAAGGGCACGAACGATGGCAAGACGCTGCTTCTGACCACCGGATAATTTTTTCGGATACTGGTCGATCTTGTCATATAAACCAACACGGTTCAGCAGTTCTTTACACATCTCATCAGCCTCTGCCTGTGTCTTCTTCTTCAGAAGTGTCGGAGCAAGTGTGATGTTCTTACCTACAGTCAGGTTGTTAAATACGTTAAAGTGCTGGAATACCATACCCATTTTCTGGCGGTGGATGTTGATATCAACGCCTTTCGCAGTGATATCTGTACCCTCGAAATAGATATGACCGGAGTTCGGAACTTCCAGAAGGTTTAAGCAGCGTAAGAATGTACTCTTACCACCGCCGGACGGTCCGATTACGGATACTACTTCTCCTTTGGAGATATGCTCGGTAACGCCTTTTAATACATGAAGGCTTCCGAAAGATTTATGTAAGTCCTCTACGCGGATAATTTCGTTGCCATTAGCGTTCACTTGCATTCAACCTCCTCTCTAATAAAGCAATCAGCTTGGATAAAATAAATGTTAATAAGAAGTAGATAATACCTACGATCGTAAGCGGCTCAAGTACGCGGTATGTGATACCGTTGATGGTCTTGAACTGAGTCATAAGCTCGCCGATGAAGAATGTGGAAGCCAGGGATGTCTCTTTCACGATCGCGATGAACTCGTTACAGAGAGCCGGCAGAATATTCTTAACAGCCTGCGGGATTACGATGTGGATCATTGTCTGTGTTCCGTTTAAACCAAGGGAACGTGCTGCCTCTGTCTGACCGATATCAACGGCCTGGATACCCGCACGAACGATCTCACAAACATATGCTGTGGAGTTAACACAACATGCGATGAGTACACATGCGAATTCGCTTAAATCCAGGAACGGAAGCCAGGATGGAAGCATGAAGTAGAAAAAGTATAACTGTAACAGAATCGGTGTACCACGGATAATCTCAACATACGCGGTTACGATCCACTGGATCGGTTTGAACGGTCCGATTCCCCAGTTGCTGCGGCGAAGCAGAGCCAGGATTGAACCAAAAACGGTACTGATCGCAACAGTCAGAGCGCCCATATACAGAGTCATCCAGAGACCATGTAAGAACAGGTGGCTATACTTGGACCAGACCTGGGCCATTACGCTAAAAAATTCCATCTGGGAATTCTCCTTTCACTTTTTTGTTTCTTTGTAATATCACAGACAAAGGTCTTCCCCGTACAACTATGGGAAGACCGATGCCTTATTGTTTCTATTCGGGTATTCGTTTTCTATAAATATTACTCGATACCAAGGGACTCTGCAAGAGCCTGAGCCTCTTCTGTCCATGTCTCGTAGATACCGGACTCGTTGATTTCTGCAAGTACTTCGTTGATTGCTTCAACGAGCTCATCCTCACCCTTCTTCATTAAGATGATGTTACCATCGTCTTCGTGATCGAACTTGAATGTTGTCATCTCAACTTCCGGATAAGCTGCTACCAGCATTTCGCCGTTATCGTGGGATACTGCAAGTGCATCAGCCTTGTCGTTGATGATCATCAGAACGCCATCAGTAACTGTTGTAACCGGCTGGAACTCGATGTCTGTCGGAAGCTGTGCAGATACGAGAGACTGCTGTAAGGAAGCGTTCTGTGCAAGAACTTTCTTACCGGAGAAGTCTGCTGCTTCATCGTAGTTAGCGCCTTCGCCCTTCATAACGAGAACTGTATGACCTTCATCTTCTTCAACTACGTTGTAAAGGATGGATGTGCCATAGTTCTCAGCACGCTCTGCTGTGTAAGCGAAACCAGAGATACCACAGTCGATTGTACCGGAGTTAACTGCCTGCTGGATAGCGGAGAATTCCATTGCCTTGATCTCAAGCTCTAAGCCCATTGCCTCAGCGATGTATCTTGCCATTGCCATATCAGAACCAACGTACATTTCGTCGCCTGTCTTAGTTACATCTTTGAACTCCATCGGAGCGAAGTCCGGAGATGTACCGATAACTAATTTACCAGACTCTAAAACTTTTGCAAGACGGCTGTCCGGATCAAGAGCTTCCTCAGCCTCTGTAGCTGCTTCTGTTGCTTCAGCTGTTGTCTCTGCTTCTGTAGCTGCCTCTGTTGTAGCCGCTGCAGTTGTAGCTGCTGCTGTTGTCTCTGCTGTGTTGCCGGAACATCCTGCTAATGTTACCATAGATAATGCTGCCATTGCGATTAAAAACTGTTTCTTCATAATATACTCTCCTCTTTAATACTCGTTTTGATTTAGCGTGTTAAAACGCTACCTTTATGATGATATGCATTATAATGTATAAATATTCTTTTGTAAAGAGTTTTTTGAATATTTTTGTGAATTTATGTATTTTGTTTCTTTTGAATATTTATACGTTGTTTCCGTTGTGCATATTCACCAAAAAATATGGTTCCGCAAAAATGCACGCCGTCCGTTATCGGACGGCATGCACGAGTAGCATTTTATCTCTATGCATGAATCATGCATATTCGATTAAAATATTCATTCTTTGGCAAATAAATTTTTAGACCAAATTGACAGTATTCTACCACATGTCGTTTTATTTTGCAATGGGATTTGCCAATTTTTAAATTTTTATTCCGTTCAAAACTCTATGAGTGGCATTACCCAAATCAGGCAGACCGATTTACACCTCACACGGATACTTCATGCCCCACTGCGCCCGCAGGCCATCCATCAGCTCCATCATGTATACCGTATCCTTGTGCGGCATTTCCGGACACTCGAAAGCGCCGGACTCGATGGCATCCATACAGCTTCGCACTTCGTACTCGTAACCTGTGATCTGTTCCGGGCAAAGAATCTTCTCTACCAGCTCGCCTTTTCCATTATAAATGGTCAATGACTTCGGATTGAAGATATTTTCCAGATGGATCCGCCCCTTTTCTCCGCAGAACAATGCACTGGTGTCTCCTTCTCCATACATGGATGCAGCGATCACTGCCATTTTTCCATCTGCAAAATGTAATGTGATCGACTCCTGGGCATCCACACCTGTCTCGTTCAGCTGAACGGAACTGTCAACTTTCACCACATCATCGCCAAACGCCATGATCGCCAGATTTAACGGATAAACGGTAATGTCCAGAAGAGAACCGCCTCCAAGCTCCGGGCGATGCATGCGCGGGACAAAATCGCTGTGGAACGCAATGTCCGCAACCATCAAATGGGGCTTTCCGATCACTCCGGATGCAAGGACTTCGTTTAAAATGCCTCTCATCGGCATGTATCGCGGCCAGATCGCTTCTGTGAGCAGCAGTCCCTTTTCCTCTGCGATCCCAAAGACCTCCCGCGCCTGAGCTGCATTCAATGTGAACGCCTTCTCACAGAGCACATGTTTTCCATGGTCCAGGCATAGTTTGATGTGTTCATAGTGGTAGCCATGCGGGGTCGCAATGTATACAAGATCCACCGTTTCATCAGAGAGCATTTCCTCGTAGGAACCGTAGGCCTTTTCGAAACCATTCTTCTCGGCAAATGCCTCCGCCCGCTCCAGACTTCTTGCCGCAACGGCATAGCAGCAGAACCTCTCATCTTTCTCCGGCATTCCATTCAGAGTTCTCGCCATAGTACCTGCGATGTTTCCGGCACCTAAAATTGCAATATGCAGCATTATGAATTCCTCCTTCTCTCTCTGTTACTTTTCAAAATGCTCCGCCACGTCTTCCATATAGGTCCGGATCGGTAGATGCTGCGGACACATGCTCTCACATTTACCGCATTTCACGCAGTCGGATGCTTTTCCGAATACCTCTCGAAGATGTGTATAGTAAAGGGTCTGAGCCGTCCATGATTTTCCTTCGATTTCCTGCAGATTTGCGTTATAGAGCGCAAAATATTTCGGAATCGGAATGTTCATCGGACAGGTCGGCACGCAGTAGGAACAGCCGGTGCATGGAACTGCAATCGTGCTGTTGATCATATCTGCTGCTTTATGGCACATCTGGATCTCTTCCTCTGTCAGAGGTGTGAAGTCACTCATGTAGGAAGTATTGTCTAACACCTGTTCCAGATCGCTCATTCCACTTAAGACCATCTGCACATGGTCAAGGCTGGCAGCGAAGCGGATCGCCCAGGAAGGAACCGACATTTCCGGCTCATGCTCCTTAAACATCGTCTCCACATCATTGGGAACCCGTGCTAAGGTACCGCCTTTCGCCGGCTCCATCACAAAGACCGGTTTTCCATGTCTGGCAGCTACCTCATAGCACTTTCTCGACTGAACAGTCACATTCTCCCAGTCCAAGTAATTGATCTGAAGCTGGACCACATCAATCTCCGGATTTTCTGTCAGCAATTGATCCAGCAGCTCTGCCGTATCATGATAGGAAAAACCGATGTTCTTAACCAGGCCCTGTGCCTTCTTCTCCTTTAACCATGCAAAACAATCAAATTTATTGAATGTTTTCAGCGTATCCTCATTGGTATCATGCAGGAAATAATAGTCAAAAAATCCGGCTCCTGTTTTTTTAAGCTGTTCATTGAAAATCCGGTCTCTGTCCTCCGCACACGCTAACATAAACGACGGCAGTTTGGTGGTCACGGTAAAGGCGTTTCTTGGATAGCGGTCCACCACCGCTTCTTTGATCGCACATTCGCTCATGCCATTGCAATAATTCCACGCCGTGTCAAAATAAGTAAATCCTCGTTCGATGTAGGCATCTACCATCTGCTTCACCAGCTCGATGTCCACACTTCCGTCATCATGCCGGTCCAAAAGAGGAAGTCTCATAAATCCAAAACCCAGTTTTCTTTTTCCCATATCTCTTCTTCTCCCAAAAACAATCCCTAAAGCACCTGATATCCGGCATGTTCCAGCGCATTCAATGCTCTGGTGAAATTCTCAGCTTTCACCAGAATGTAGTCAGTATTGAAGGTCGATACCGCAAAGATTCCGATCTGGTTCTCTGCCAGGATCGTTGCAATCTTTGACAAAATCCCGATCAATGAGAAATCCAGTACCCCTTCAATTCGAAATGCCTTCCATCCATCATCCTGCACCGTCACATTTTCCGGCACATCCTCAGTCAGACAGACCAGTGAATTCTCCTCATCTGTCTTTCCCACAAAACAAAACTCACTTCCCACGTTTACAAGGGAGTAATCCTCCACCTTGCAAACAGAAAAATCATGATGCAGCTTTTTTAATACCATAGCTCCTCCCCCTTATGTCTCCGCCGTATTACCGATGGTCAATACTTCTGCGATCTCAAATCCGCATGATCGGTAAAGAGAGACCGCCTTCTCGTTCCACTCTGCCACATGCAGCGTGATCGGCTCACTGCTCCGCTCTCGGATCCTCTCCATGGCCCAACCGAGCAGTTTTCGTCCATATCCCCTGTGCTGGAACCTCTGATTCACGATCAGATCATCCACTTCATTTCCATAGCATGCCACAGAACCGATAATCTCGCCTTGCTCCAGCAATAAATATATCTCACCCACATGTTCAGAAATCTGTGAATACTCATTCAGCCAGCAATACGGTTTTCGCTCCAGAGCTTTTCTCATGTCATAAAAGCATTCGTTGTAAATCTTCTTGTATTCCTCGAAATATGCTTCCTCAAACGGAACGCAGGAAATCTCTGACTGCACTCCGACCTTGCCTTCATACTGCATTACAAACACTCTAAACTCCATGATCCACACTTCCTTTCATCCGGTGCCAGAACAGCCGTCCGCCGTACATAGCGAACATGTACCACCAGGAGATCACTTCCGCATACGCAATGACCATATTTCCAAAGAACGGTTTCAGTGCGTATGACATTCCGATGCGGACTGCCAGGGAAGAAATGCCAATAAAACTCGTAAACTGCACATCACCAATGCCCTGGATATATCCACGGATCGCCACCGAAATTCCAAACAGCAGATAGAACATCGCCAATGCCTGAAAGAATGCCTTGCCAATGGCGACTGACTCCTCTGAAATTCCAAAAAGTGCAACCAACGTTCCGCCAAACCGAATCACAAATACCGTCATCAGGACTGAGACTGCTGTCATGATCCCAACGCCCACATAGAGGCCTTTTTTCACGCGCTGTTTTTGTCCTGCACCGAGATTCTGCGATGTGACCGTGGAAATTCCCGCGCCGAGATTCATGACCGGCAGCATGATAATACTGTCCACTCGGTACGCCGTGGAAATCGCCGCCACCGTTGTGGAGCCAAAGCTGTTCATAAAGCTCTGCAGCGCCACACTTCCCAACGAACTGATCATGGAATTGATGGTAAGAGGAAGTGAAAATGTGCTTCCTTCTTGCAGAACCTTCCTGTCCACCAAATTCTTTCCCAGTCTGAACCGAAGTATCTCATATCGCTTCATGGTATATCCGATCATAAACAATGTCATAGCGATCTGCGAGATTGCTGTCGCTGCAGCCGCACCGGCCACGCTCCACCGGAATCCGCCCACGAAGACCAGATCCAGAACAATATTCGCCAGAGAAGAAACCAAAACTGCATAGAACGGGGCTTTACTATCGCCGCAGCCGCGAAGAACCGCTGAATAGACATTATAGACCGCAATAAACGGAATTCCGATCAAAACAATTCTCAGATACTCTCCGGACATCTGATAGATATCCGCCGGTGTATCCAAAATCTGCAAAATCGCCTCCACAAAACAAACTCCAAGTGCACTGAGTGCAACAAAAAACACGCCCATTGCCACAGTGAAGGACGATAGAAGCTTCCTCTGAACCTCATCTTTTCCCTCACCAAAATATCTGGCCGCCAGGATGGATATGCCGTTTGTGAATCCCTGAATCGCACCTGTAAATAAATAGATGATCGACGTGGTCGAGCCAATGGCTGCAAGCGCAGTACCGCCCTCGATATTTCCCACGATAAAAGCATCTGCCCAGCTATAAAGCTGCTGCAGAACACCACTCAAGATCAATGGAATACTAAATTCGATCAACGCCCGGACAAGACTTCCCTTCGTCATATCCTTTGCCATACTTATTTCCTCCAAACCTTCCCAAATCCTGCCATTTCCGCCGACTTCCTGTATTCTTTTGACCAGCTTTTTCGGCGCGGCAAAACACTTACTGCCATTTTACCATCTACTGCCATGGAATTCAACAAAAGGAAAACCGTCCGGCTCCTTTTTGGACACCGGACGGCTGTATTATGTTCTTCTTCTATTCCATTACCACTGATTAAAGCTCAAAACCTCTTCGATCGGTTTCCGAACCTTTACTGCATTCGGATTTGTATCCACACCATAGCCGACTGCCAGTACAAGGCGCGCCTCATGTCCGGACGGGATGCCAAAGTGTGCTTCCATCTTTTTCTGGTCGTTCATGCCGAGAATGCAAGTGGAAAGTCCCAGCTCCATCGCCATGTGGCACATATTCATGCAGGCCGCACCGATATCTCCCTGTGCAAAGCGCTGGGAATCATGGTAGTGTGTGAGGACTGCCTGTTTCACTTTCGCTTCCTGCTCCACAAGAATGATGAATGCAGGAACCTGATCTCTCCACGGAGCACCGGTCAGACCATCTGTGCAGACAAGAGCGTCGCAAAGCTTCTCCTTCGCTTCCGGCTCATCCACGATGATAAACTTCCACGGCTGTGAATTGCAGCCACTGGGAGTCAGTCTTCCAACTTCCACAAGTTTGATCAAATCTTCTCTGGACACCGGCTTATCCTGGTAAGCACGGCAGCTTTTACGGGTTTCCATCATTGTTAAAAAATCCATGTAATACCTCCTGATTTTAACATTTCTACTTCGATATCAATCCAAACCTTTATAAACCACCCTCTGTAGAAAATTATATCACATCTGTGCCCAAATCGCATTCTTATTTCTTATGTTTCTTCATATACCAGATCGCTCCAACAACCAAAATCACTCCGATCACAATGATTGAAACAATCGTTCCTTCACCAATTTTCCCTGCAACAAAAATCGCGGTCGGGCCGTCGGCTCCGCCGATGATGGAAATTGCTTTCTGCTCATTGATCTTCATGGAAACTCCATGGTAGACAAGAATCGCTCCAATGATTCCCACTATAATACTGATCCATTTTTTCATAACACGCTCTTTGCAGCCTTTGTCCACGCAAACTCAGTCATGCGATCAGGCTCTTTCTCCTTTCTATTCAACATCAGAAGCTTCTCCATTACAGTCTCACCCGCTCAACATCCTTCCGATGCACCAGAATCTCGTACATGTACATCTGATCGATCATTCCCGGGCTTCCAAATCTGCTTCGATTTCCAGACCGTTCACCGGCCCGGCTTCTTACTTTATATTTGTATTTAATTCCCATCGCATCCAGCTGGTCACGGACCTTGCCGGCCTTTTGCAAATCTGTTCCAATATACACAGTCTCCGAATTAAAAAACGTAATCATCCACATTTCCCTCTCTGCACTGCCTACAGAACTATTGATACAACTCCTCATCAAACACGATCAACGGTTCCCCATCTGCCCCATAAATGCTTGCCTCCGCACCAGGCCAGACCATATCGAACGGGTCACCTTCCGAATTTCCCTTCTCATCCACTGTCTCATACCAAAGCCAACAACGATGATGAAGGTCATATAAATCCGTAACCTCAAAGTAGATACCATAAGAACTTCCAAACGGAATCGTCACCGTATGGTCCATCTCATACCGATACGTTCCAACCGGAATTTCCGTACGACGAAGTTCTTTTCCATCCAACATTTCCACCATCTCGATTGATTTTTCCGGCTTTAAATCGTCTTTATAATCCAACTGAATCAATGCCTCACTATCAAAGGTCCTCACAAAAGTACCGTCTTTTTTACTGCCAGACGTACCGCCGGCAAAATCCACATACGCCGTAGGAAGATACTCCTGTCTCGGATACAAATTCCAGTCCAGTTTTTCCACGCGAATTGTTCCGTTTTCTTCAAAACGTACATGCTCCACACACGAATCTTCGAATAAATTCATTGGAATTTCTGCGACAAAAGTTCCATCTTCCAAAACCATCGGATATAATTCGTTTTCACAGCTGATATATGCTTTCGTGAGTTCCGGCACATATTCCTTCGGTGTCACACGACAAATCACAGTTACTGTTTTCGCATCCATATCAGCATCCCCGTAACTCCAGCTGCTGTCAGACAGAATGCTTGCCTCTTCTTCCATTTTCTGGTCAATGTTCCATGTGATTGTATTCACGGAAGTTTCCAGACGACTGACTTGATTCCAAAGATTCGATTCCATCTCGGAAATCTGCCGTTTAAGTTCATAATTTTGCACAAGTGTTATGCCTAAGAGCACACAACAAATTCCTGTAAGTATGGTAGGAATATGTTTCTTCATTACCAATTCCTCCCTCAAAATCTATTTTTCTTATTTTATTATACCAGACATCCTCGACCTATTTTTTAATCTTTTCTTACATGTCTCTATTCTTTTTCTAAACTTTCCCCTTTTTTCGTTCATTTT
Organism: Lachnospiraceae bacterium; assembly: GCA_017482945.1. Taxonomy (GTDB): domain Bacteria; phylum Bacillota; class Clostridia; order Lachnospirales; family Lachnospiraceae; genus Pilosibacter. The sequence goes on along the minus strand of JAFUMF010000011.1, from coordinate 6,000 downwards.
CACAGACATATCTCAGCTTTTCATTGCATTCCGCGCTCTGCACCGATATAATACAATCAAGAACCAAAACATACGGAGGAAAATATGATGCAATATAATCAGGAACGCGTTTTATCCAGACTTATTGAAATGATCCAGATCGACAGTGTATCCTATCAGGAAGGTCCGATGACCGATTATCTTCAGAAGTATTTTGAGGACCTCGGCTATGAAGTTTACCGCGATGAAGCCGGAAAAGCCATCGGCGGTGATCATGCGGGCAATCTTGTGATCCACATTCCGGGAACAATGGAAGGAGAATCCATTTGTATTAACGCTCATCAGGATACTGTAGAGCCGGGAATCGGTATCAAACCGGTATTTGAAAACGGAATCTTAAAAAGCAGCGGCGACACGATCTTAGCTGCCGACGATAAATCCGGTATTGCGATGATGATGGAGCTTCTTGATGTTCTGAAGGAGACCGGTACTCCGCATAGAGACCTCTATTTCCTCTTTACCATCTGTGAAGAAAATGGCATGCATGGTGCCAAGAACTTCGATTACAGCAAGCTTCCGACCAAGAACATCTTCTCACTGGACGGAGCTGGCAATCTGGGCAATATGTTAAAATCCGGCGCCGGAAAAGACGCACTCACGATCACATTCCATGGCAAAAAAGCACACGGCGGCATCGAGCCAGAAAAAGGTGTCAATGCGATCAACGCTGCTGCTTCTGCCATCAGCAGAGTCAAATTCGGACGTATCGATCCGGAGACCACTTCCAACATCGGACGCATTGAGGGCGGCGGCGCTACCAATATCGTCACAGATGAAGTGACTTTCACATGCGAAGTCCGTTCCCATACTCAGGAACAGATCCAGGCCCAGGTAGATTTAATTGTTGAAGCCTGCCATGCTGCAGCAGAGGAATTCGGCGCGACCGTCGATATTGACATTGACCATTTCTGCCCGCCACAGAAACCAAATCCAGACGGTTTCCTGGCAAAAGCTACTTATCAGGCATTGGTGAAAGAAGGCTATACTCCGGAATTTGTCGTAAGCAACGGTTCCGGCGACGCCAATATTTTCTCCGGACACGGCTTCGACTGCTCCGGTATCTCCACCGGCATGTTCGACGTACATACAACCAACGAATATCTGGATATGGAAATCTTCCAGAAAGCATTCAATGTAGTTTGGCATATTATGACAGAACAGTGTGAATAAATATAAAAATCGCCGCAGTACGGAATTTTCTTCCGCTGCGGCGATTCTTTTACATTCTTTTACTTAAAGCAAATTCTGTCTTATCTTTTTGCTTATTTTTTCTCCAGCTTCTTTGCCGGTTTTTCCATTTCCTTCTTCTGTTTCAACTGCTGCTTTTCGATTTCCTTTTGATGTTTTATGCGCTCTTTTGGAGTCATATGCTGATTTCTGGATGCCTGAATGTCTCTCATGCTGATTTCTTCAAATGTCATAAGTTCTTTCAGATTGCCTGTTCGCTGCGCTTTCATCAGCCCACTGATCTCATCCGATTTTCCGATATGATATTCCTCCGTCTCCGGATTGTAAAATGTTACCGGATCAGACCCCTTCTGTGTGTATCTTGCACACATTGCAAAATACTCCGGATCATTCGTCGCTCTACTATGAACATCTTCTACAAGCACGGTTGAGGAGACCGCCCATCTTGCGGTAATAATACCATCCATTTCCTTTAAAGACGTTATATCTTTGCATTCCTTCAGCAGATAATCCATCGCGGTTCTAGCTACAACACCATTGGCCACTTCTCTCACCTTTTTCGATTCACCATACTGTGGATGCACATACGATTCCGTCGCCATGAAATTTTCGCAGAAATTGTTAAAATGTCTCAATTCACCAATGGATCTGACATTCATCTGCAGCGCCTCCATCTCTTTAGGATTTTGGTTCATGATATGATCCGGACAGCACTGGAATAAGTCCTGAGTTACATTGATGATGAGACTCGCCTTCTGGTAATCGTTCGCCAATTGCACCGGCGATGGATCTCTATAGAAATCAAACGGCTGGTCACCGACCCAGCGCATCATCGTGCCTAAGGTATCACAGATATCCTTCTGACGCTCTTTGAAATAGGTCTTATAATCCGCGTCTTTTCCATGCTTCTCATAAAATTCCTTTTTATCCAGAACGGACACTTTTTCCACAAAAGCTTTTCCAATTTCTTCTTTACGCTCCCTTAAGGCAGGATCATCGGAAAGAATTTCTTCCATTGTCATTCCCTGAGTCATTGCAAAAACACGGCATAATCCGACGCGCGTTGGCTGACGGTGCAGCGTTTTCATCATAAAACACTGCTCCGCTCCAGCAGAATATGCATCGCGCGATATCTGCAATTCTTCAGCTGTTTCCGGATCCATCGATACCTTACCGATATCGGACATGATCGACTGGAGCAAATCTTTTTGTGTCTTTCCTTTTTCCGGTACCTTTCCTTTCGTCATAAACCCAAAGAAATCCAAATCCGCCTGAGCGGTTGCTTCCTTATCCTTTTCTATCGTCTTCTTCATGCGATAATAGTCTTTTTCGCGCTCTGCCATCATACGAACCTGGGCTTTGATTTCATCGTGGTGCTCTTCTTTTCCAAGCTCGTCCAGACTGATTCTCTCAGCCCTCTCTTTTTTAGACGGAGTCTTGCTGATCCCGAGGAAATTTTTAAACTTCCTCCATACAGAAACTTCTTCCTTCAGATTCACTTTTACGTGGACCGGAACCGGATCCTTATATTCATATCCCTCCGCTGTTTTTTTAAACGGTGCAATATCAAGCCTTCCTTTTCCTTCCAGAGCATACGCTACGACCTCACATTTCATTCTGCGCATATAATCATCCAGTTTTTCATCCGGATTGATCTTCGGAAGCACGGATAAAGCCGGTTTTCCGTCTAAAAATACGGTATCAAGAAAATTCCTTCCGTCCTTTTTAATGGCTTTCAATTCATCGTTATTATAGATTCCGTCCATCATATTATCGAACGTAGAAACGCCCCACTCAATATCCAGACGCTTCGGCTTCGCCGCACGAATGCGCTTTGGAAACTCATTGACTGTAATCTCCGTCAGCACATTGGAATTCATGATTAAATTCGCGTTTCTTACCTTCAGCGGTTCTGCTGTTTTCTCTGTATAGCCTTCCATTGTCCGATAACTGTCAAATTCCGATCCAGCCGGCAACTTCTCTGCAATCGCATGCAAAGCTGTTTCCTGTGCTTTTCTGCGCGCTTCATCCATCTGCATATCTTCAGTTTCCCTCAAGATTGCATGATCTTTGAAAAAAGAGCCCAACATATTCTGGTAAATCGTCAGTTCTTCCGTTTTCTCCAGCTGCTTTTTTGTATTCGCACTATCCAAACGATTTCTCTGAGAGCGAATCTCACTGCTCACTCTGCTCTTATGCTCCTTTGAGATTGTAAGCATCTGAGCTTCACTGTAAACCTTGCTCATATAGGAATAATCTGCAACCTCCAGATATGTCTGTCTGTACAGATCAAGAACCACCTGGGCGGCTTTCTTACGCGGTGACTCTTCCATATGCTCCAACAGCTGCTCCGCGCGATTGATATCATGCTCCATCTGGATGAAATTCTCATTCATGCCGGTAAAACGCTGCTCCACAAAATCTGCAATACGGACATCCGTCATGAATTCCAGTTCATCCCAGTTTGTATCCTGAACGCCACTCTTTGCCATCTCGGCCAGATTCTTTTTTGCAAGTTCCAACAGTTCTTCTACATTTTTAAATGGTTTTTTGCTTTCTGCCATACTCTATTCACCTCTCTAATCTTCTAAGACACGCTCTACGCGATAAAGTTCTACCGGTTCGCTGATACCCTTTAATGTCTGGAACCCAATACTGGTTACCTCGATCCGATCTTTAATCCGTTCATACACATAGGGGCTGATGATTACTTCGCCCGCTTTGGCTTTTCCTTCTAATCTGGCAGCGATATTGACGGTATTTCCAATGGCAGTATATTCCATTCGCTTGGAAGTACCGATGTTTCCTACAACGGCTTCGCCGCAGTTGATGCCAATGCCGAGTCCAACCTTACGGCCAGACTTTGCTTCAATCTCCGATGCCAGTTCATTGGATGCAGCAGCCATTTCAAGACCTGTTCTCACAGCATTGAGTACATAATCATCCAAATCGAGCGGTGCGTTAAATAATGCCATCGTCGCATCACCGATAAACTTATCGACGGTTCCACCATGATCAAACACAGCTTTTGTCGTTCTTTCCAGGTATTTATTCAGGATTTCAACAACCTCTGTTGGATCCAAGCCCTCAGAAAGCGGAGTAAATCCACGGACATCTACAAATAGAACAGCAATGTCTTTTTTTTGACCTCCAAGTTTCAAGGCATCTTCACCGCCTTTTACAATACTGGATACAACGGAATCCGACACATAGCGTCCAAAGACATTCTGAATATGCTTCTTTGCCCTGCTCTCAGTCACATATTGGATCGCTACTTGGCTTACAAATACCGTTACTGCAGCCAGAACCGGATAAAAAACAGGAAGAATATAACCATTTTCGTATGCGATTCCGGTTGCGAACCAATAACTACCTACAGCCAGAATTGTCACAGTCACTGCAAGCACAACTTTCTTCGTCATCCATCCAATCAATGCGAACGCGATCATTGTCGCTGAGATTAAAAGTGCTGTAGACATTGCCACTTCAACTTTTTCATTTTCTTCCAGTAAAGCCTGCAGAATATTGGCATGGACTTCCACACCATACATTGCCACATCATGCTGGATCGCAGTGTAGTAGGAGTCCATCATTCCGGCACTGTAAGGACCGATGAGGACAATTGTGCCTGTAAAAGCTTCTGTCGGTATTTCCCCGTTCAGCACTCTGGAGAAAGAAATTCCTGCCGTTGCGGTTCCGTAATAGTCGTACGGATAGCCTGTAAACGGAATGTAACCGGTCGACTCACCGTGCTCCACGCGGTACGGCAAGTTGCCCATGTATTTGCGGTAAACCTCAGCCGCGAAACTGTAGATATAATCGCCGTCCATCGGAATTTTGTACATACTATGGCGGACGATACCGTCTTCATCCATCGGCACGTTGCTGAATCCCCATGTGACATGTTCTGCGAGTGCGTCGTACGGGATTTCGTAGGTCTGGACACCTTCACTAGTCGTGAAACTTCCGTCCGGTTGTTCTTCAATCTTTGTTCCAAAGGTCGCATAGGACGTCATAACTACGTTGTCTAAGATAGATGCGGCCTCAGCAAGAGCCTGATCATCTTCCGGGTCGCTGGCGCCAAAGTAGCCAACGTCGACGCCGATGACCGCCGGAGCTGTCATCTCGTCTGCATTGAGAAGCGCGATCATCTCCGCCATCTTCTCACGTCCCCAGTTCTGCCATGCGCCATACTCCATCAGCGTTTCTTCATCGATACCAATGACATAGATCTCCGGACTGACAAGACCGCCGGTCTGGTAGCGGGAGTCCTGGAGCTGATATTCGATTCGCTGAAAAAGACCGAAGTACTGTGAAAGCAGAATCGTTATCGCAAGAATAACTGTAACTAATAGACTTCCTGTTTTATTCTTCATCCTCATTTCCTCCGGTCTTTTTTATGATTCAATTTTTAGTTTTTTAATCTTCGGCGTCGGATCTTTTCGATGATGCATCCTAATAAGAGGATTAGGAGCGGGATGCTGGAGATGTTTTGGGATACTGTTGTTCCTTCCGATTGAGTTGTACCGTCATCATTTTCGATTTCGGTCTCCGTCTCGGTTGGCTCGGTCTCCGTTGGATCCGTTTCGGTTGTCACTGGTTCCGTCACTGGTTCTGTTACTGGCTCCGTCACTGGTTCTGTTACTGGCTCTGTTACTGGCTCCGTCACCGGCTCTGTCACTGGCTCAGTCACCGGCTCTGTCACTGGCTCTGTTACTGGCTCCGTCACCGGCTCAGTTACTGGCTCTGTTACTGGCTCAGTCACCGGCTCTG
>JAFUMF010000096.1 GCA_017482945.1 Lachnospiraceae bacterium | reverse complement strand
TGCTTACTGTCAGGACAATGAGACCGGCTGGCTTGATTGGGGACAGTTGGAGGAAAACCTTGATCTGTTCCAGACCGTGAAAGAACTGATCGCATTTAGAAAAGCGCACAAAGCGTTCCATATGGACAGTGCGGCAAAGAACTCTGATTACAGATCCCTCGGTTGTCCGGATGTTTCCTACCATGGACAGAGCGCATGGAAAACGGAGCTTGATTATTTCCGCAAGCAGATCGGAATCATGTACTGGGGCGCATATCATAAGAAAGCAGACGGTACGCCGGATGATACGTTCTACGTGGCATACAACATGCACTGGGGCACTCACAAGCTGGGACTTCCGAGATTGCCGTATGGATATGTATGGAAGGTGGTTTATGACACATCCGGCGGTAAGACGATTGTGAAGAATAAGATTCAGGCACAGATTCCGCCGTATAGTGTGGTCGTGCTGGTGGCAGCAGAAGAAAAGGGCTATTACACATACGAACTGCCGACCGGTGAAGTGACGCTTGTCTGCCGCGAAGGTATGCTGACCGAGCTGTGCTTTGGCCGGGGCGTGCCGGCGTGTGCGGAGCCGTTTGGTTTACAGGAAGAAAAGCTGGAATTCCTGGACAAGGTCTATGATCAGCTGATGGAGTATTTTGCCGGCGAACGAATGGAATTTGACATTCCGTTAAAGCCGGAAGGAACGGAATTCCAGATGAAAGTCTGGGAGGCGCTCCAGACCATTCCTTACGGGGAGACCAGAAGCTATAAGGAAATCGCGACTCAGATCGGAAATGAAAATGCCAGCCGTGCAGTGGGAATGGCGAACAACAGAAACCCGCTGCCGATCCTTATTCCATGTCACCGTGTGGTAGGATCCGACGGAGGTCCGACCGGATATGCCGGAGGAATTGATGTGAAACTGGCGTTGTTAGAAGTGGAGAAAAAAGCGATGGCCCAGATGGCAGAGGAGAGCCAGGAGGCGTAAGTTTTATAGACGAAAGAAAGCAGGAGAGACCGTTGTATTTGCGGTTTCTCCTGCTTTTTAAAACGCTTATTCCGGATACACCAGGCGTTCCTCGCCGATGTTCTCAAGAACTTCCTCATAATACTTCTTCGCAAGATATTTTGCCATCGGAAGATTCAGATCCAGATAGTTGCCGCAGTCTCTTGCTGCAGCACCCGGGATCTCGCCCTCGTAGTCGCGGATAAATGCGAACATTTCCTTGAGAAGCGGAACCACATCTGCAGACTTGTAGTCGCCTGTCAGGATCAGATAGAATCCTGTGCGGCATCCCATCGGTCCGAAGTAGATGGTCAGGTCTTTCCAGTCAGCATGATTTCTTAAAAATGTAGCGCCAAGATGCTCGATGGCATGCATTTCAGCAGTGTTCATGACCGGCTCCAAGTTCGGGCGTGTCATGCGGATGTCAAAGGTAGTGACATGTGTCTCGCCGACCATATCCTGACGGGACACATAAACGCCCGGAAGAAGAGTTAAATGGTTGACGGTAAAGCTTGCAATTTTTTCCATAAAACAGAGATCCTTTCTGTAAATCATATTTCATTCAGCATAAACTATCATTATTATAATGGGAAGGCAGGGAAGTTACAAGAAGAATCTTGAGCAGTCAGTGAGCCATGATCCGGGAATAATTTTTTCGCTTGTAACCTCAGGAAACTTGTACTATAATGTGAAGTAATTGATTTCCAAAAACATGTGCAGATCCCCGCTGTCGAAAGCGGTGGGGAGCAGCCGAAACAAAAACAAAGATCAATATAGTAAGGAGATAGATTATGTTAGACGGAAAGAAAACCTTATTCAGCGGCATGCAGGCAACCGGTAATTTAACACTTGGGAACTACCTTGGTGCGTTAAAGAACTGGGTAAAGATCGCTGATGATTACCAGACATTCTACAGTGTCGTAGATATGCATTCCATCACAGTCCGCCAGGATCCGGCAGAGCTGAGAAAACGTGCAAGAAATCTGCTGACACTTTACATTGCAGCCGGCCTTGATCCGGAGAAGAACTGCATTTACTACCAGTCCCATGTTTCCGGCCACGCAGAACTGGCTTGGATCTTAAACTGCTTCACATACATGGGCGAGCTGAACCGTATGACTCAGTTCAAGGATAAAGCAGCAAAACATGCAGACAACATCAACGCAGGTCTGTTCACATATCCGGTCCTGATGGCGGCAGATATCCTTCTGTTCCAGGCAGATGTCGTTCCGGTTGGTATCGACCAGATGCAGCATCTTGAGCTGACAAGAGACCTTGCAGTTCGTTTCAACAACGTTTACGGCGACGTATTTACAGTTCCGGAGCCGTACATCGGAAAATCCGGTGCGAAGATCATGAGCTTACAGGATCCGATGAAGAAGATGTCCAAATCCGATGAGAACCCGAACGGCAGCATCTACTTAATGGATGACCCGGATACCATCATCCGTAAGTGTAAACGTGCCGTAACTGACTCCGTTGCATGTGTACGTTACAGCGACGAGCAGCCGGGCATCAAGAACCTCATCGACATCTACTGTGCATGTACAGGCAAGACACCGGCAGAGGTTGAGGCTGAGTTCGATGGTAAGGGCTACGGAGACTTCAAGATGGGCGTTGGTGAGGCGATCGTTTCTGTACTGAAACCGCTTCAGGACAACTACGCTGATCTTTCCAAGAACAAAGATTACATCGACAAAGTGATCAAAGAGAACGCTGAGAAAGCAGCTTACTTCTCCAACAAGACCTTAAGAAAGGTTCAGAAGAAGGTTGGTTTCCCGGAGAGAATCCGCTAATTGTAGTAGGCCGAAATCTTGCGGCAGGGAGGGCTGTATGAAATTACTGACATATGTTGTAGGCAAAAAAGAAATGATTGGTGTACTGAATCAGGACGAAACATGGGTATATCCGGTTTCCGCAGCGGGAATGGATTATACAGACATGAAGGATCTGATCAGAGAAATCGGACCGTCTGAAATGGAAATGCTTGGCTATATTGTGAAAAAAGAGCCTTATGACGTTCCGGGTGCAGCTCCGATGGAAGATGTAAAGGTACTGGCTCCGATCCCGGAACCGGATCAGGATATCATCTGCCTCGGAATCAACTATGCGGCCCATGCGGAAGAATCCGCAAGATTTACCAAGGAGAGCTTCGCCAAGGATCATGAAAAACAGGCGATCTACTTCTCCAAACGCGTGAACCGTGCCGTAGATCCGGATGGCGGAATTTCTGCGCACCGTGATCTGACACAGCAGCTGGACTATGAGGCTGAACTGGTCGTAGTGATTAAAAAGGATGCGAAGAATGTGACACGCGAGAATGTTCGTGACTACATCTTTGGCTATACGATCATGAACGATGTCAGCGCCCGTGAAGTGCAGACATCCCATAAACAGTGGTATTTCGGAAAGAGTCTGGATAACTTCACTCCGCTCGGTCCGTGGATCACAACAGAGGATGCGATCGAGTATCCGCCGAAATTAAGAATCCAGTCCAAGGTCAACGGCGAACTGCGCCAGGATTCCAACACAGAACTGTTCCTCACCGATATCGAGGACGTGATCGTGGAGCTGAGCCAGGGCATGACCTTAAGATCTGGAACTCTCATCGCCACCGGAACACCGTCCGGCGTAGGAATGGGCTTCGTGCCGCCGAAATTCCTGAACGTTGGGGATGTGGTGGAGTGTATTGTAGAGGGTATCGGTACGCTGAAAAACACGATTGTTGAATAATTGAAATGAAGGTATATAGCAAGTCCGCAGGCGGGTGAAGTCTGTGGACTTGCTTTTCAATATAAAAGGACGGATGAAATATGATCGATCTGACAGAAATTGAGCGTTACAAGGAGAGCAACCGCTTGGAGGCGAAGAGAGGAGCATGCTGCGGATGCGGGAGAATTGCCGGAAACAATTTCTATGAATTCAACGGCAGCCGGACATAAAAGGAATTCATACCATCCTCACTCTGCGCCCAGATCTTTCCATGGTGTTCAGTGACAATACTTTCTGCAATCGAAAGACCAAGACCATAACTCCCCGACTGATTCCTGCTCTGGTCGGTCCGGTAGAAGCGTTTGAAGATTTGCTTCAAATCCTCCGGTGAAATCGGATCACCATGGCTGGAGACGGTGAGAGTGCAATGATTCCGCTGTTTTTGCATGCTGATTCGGACCTCAGTCTGCGGCGCGGCGTATTTTAAGGCGTTATCTAACAGAATATCAACCACCTGCTTCAAATGCATTTCACTTCCTCTGACTTTCACGTCCCCATCAATTTCATCAATCAATTGCAGTCCATGTTCAAAATACAGTGGTTCAAACAGGCAGACAGAAGTCTCGGCCAAAGTTCCCCAATTGAGCGGTTCCATTACAGTTTTCATATCCCCATTATCAATTCTTGAAAGTTCCAAAAGCCCTTCCACAAGCCCGCGCATCTGTCGGGCCACGATTAAAATGTTCTCTGACAGCCGTCCGGAAGATTCTGCCCTGCAATTGGGGTTCTGCAAAAGCTCTGCATTGGTCAGAATGACCGTCAGCGGCGTTTTCAGCTCATGAGAAGCGTCAGCAATGAACTGCTTCTGCTGAGTCCATGCGCGGTCCACCGGCTGAATGGCCCAGTTGGCAAAGAAAATACTGATCCAGAGAAAGACAAAAAAGCTGAAAATACCAATAAGCACACAGGTTTGCGTCAGATTATCAATAGTCGTGATCTCGTTCGAAATATCCGAGAAAATCATGAATTGGTCGGTCGGCGTTGAGATGCGCATGAACCGCAGATTATATTCCGGTATAACACCGGTCCGCCCCGGAAGCTGATAGGAAATATGAATCAGATTGTCCAGAAAATATCGGTCCGAAAGATCATAAGCACTGCTGACGGACTCTAACAGCTCTCCGCGTTGATTCAGTCTTAAAGAGAAGTAGGGGAGACGGATCGGGATCGTATCCGTTGGCTTGATCAGATAAAGCGGATTGGCAGCCAGCTCCTCCATCATCTGAACATTGGCCTGTTCGAGATTCTGCTTAGTGAACTGGACGATCATGCAGAGAATAAAGACCAGCATGATCGTAATGATGGTCATATTAATGCAGACAAATTTGATCCTTAACTTTTTTAGCATGAATGCGCCACCTCCAGATGATATCCCAGCCTCCGGATGGCCACGATTTTCACATCTGAGCCGATGCCGGCAAGTTTTTTCCTTAAGAATCCCACATACACTTCCACATGATTTTCCACCGCGTTGGAATCATATCCCCAGACATGGGCCAGGATCGCCTCCTTCGAATGATTCCTCTCCGGATTCTGCATGAGCAGGCGCATCACGTCGAACTCCTTCGCAGAAAGCCGGATATTCCTTTCGCCGCAGATCAGCGTGCCGGAGGAAAGGTCCAGATAGGTATTTCCGTAGGAGAGCTCATCCACCTGGGAGCCCTGTCTCCTGAGAAGGGCATTGACGCAGGCCAGAAGCTCTCTGGAGTCAAATGGCTTAGTCAGGTAATAATCGGCGCCGGAATTTAACCCTTCAATGCGGTCCTCCAGCGCGGACCTGGCTGTTAGCATGAGGATCGGTGTACCGCACCGCTTGGCGCGGATCTGCTTCGTTAACTGATAGCCGTTGATCCCAGGCAGCATAACATCGAGAATTAAAAGATCATACACGCCAGACTCGGCGTATTCCTGACCGGACATACCGTCAAACACCGTCTCGACCTGAAATCCCTTAGATTCCAGCAACGTCTTAAGGGATTCAGCCAGCAATGTCTCATCTTCCACAATTAAAATTTTCATCCACCCATACCTCCGGAATGATTCTAGCTCCATCATAAAGAATTTCGCTGAAGTCAAGCTGAAAAGGAACAGTAAGAGCATACAAAAAAAGGAAAAAAATTCTGTGTTCATTTTGTGATATTTCTGTGAAATGAGGCGGCCGGCTGCTGGATTTTCAGTGCTGTTTCAGCGAAGGAGATTACAATAGCGTAGAAAATGAATCAAAAACAGGAGGTTACCTATGATATCGGTTGAACATTTGACAAAGTGTTACGGCGATTTCATGGCAGTGAACGACTTGTCATTTGAAATCGCAGAAGGTCATGTGTATGGTTTTCTGGGACCGAATGGTGCCGGAAAATCGACCACAATGAATATCATGACCGGCTGTCTTTCTGCCACAGAGGGCCATGTAAAAATCAACGGCCATGATATTTTTGAAGAACCGGAAAAGGCCAAGAAGCTGATTGGCTATCTCCCGGAACAGCCGCCCCTTTATATGAACGAGACGCCTCTGGAGTATCTGAAGTTTGTCGGAGAGGCAAAGGGACTGTGCGGCCAGGAATTAAAGACAGAAATCAAACAGGTCATCGAGCAGACGAAGCTGGAGGGTGTGCAGAACCGCCTGATCTCTAAACTCTCCAAGGGCTACAAGCAGCGAGTGGGAATCGCCCAGGCACTTCTTGGAAATCCCAAAGTAATCATTCTCGATGAGCCGACCGTCGGTCTGGACCCGATCCAGATCATCGAGATCCGCGACCTGATCAAAGAGCTTGGGAAGAGTCACACGGTCATTTTCAGCTCTCACATTCTTTCAGAGGTCCAGGCAATTTGTGAGAAGATCTTGATCATCAACAAAGGAAGGCTGGTGGCATTCGATGAGCCGCAAAATCTGGAAAAACTGATGGCGGGTGCCAATGAGATCGTCTTTGTGACGGAGGCAGCGGCAGAAGAGGTCGGAGAAATCCTGAATCAGATGGAAGACCTGACAGACTGGACCACAGACACCGGAGAAAATGCCATCACCACCGTCCATGTACAGACCCCGCATGATGACATTCACAGCGTCTGCCGCAAGCTGTTCTTCGCATTTGCGGCCAGAGAGAAAGCAATTCTCGAGATGACAGCGAAGAAGGTAAGTCTGGAAGAAGTATTCATCGAGTTGACAGAAAGTGAGGTGGAGAAAGAATGATAGCAGTATTAAAGCATGAGTTATCCAACTATTTTCATTCCTTTACGGCTTACGTGTTCGGCGCGTTCCTTTTGGTCTTTGTCGGCATTGGAGCCATGCTTTATAACATCCAGTCGGCAGTATCCAACTTCGAGTACGTTCTGAATTTCGTGAGCCTTGTGCTGGCGATCATTGTACCGATCCTCACGATGCGTGTAATTGCTGAGGAGAGAAAACAGAAGACGGATCAGCTGTTATATTCCCTTCCGATCACCACTTCGCAGGTAGTCATCGGAAAGTTTGCGGCACTTTTGGTGGTATATCTGATCCCGCTGCTGCTGATCTGCATCTATCCGTATGTATTTTCCCAGTACGGCGACGTATATTTGCTGACATCTTACGGCTCCATTCTGGCGTTTTTCGTCATGGGCGCGGCTCTGATGGCAGTCGGCATGTTCATTTCCTCCCTGACTGAGAACCAGGGATTTGCAGCAGGAATCGGTGTCTCTGTGATCCTGCTGAATTATTACAGTGTGAGCCTGGCGGAGTATGTTTCTTCCACTGCCATGGGATCCCTGATCGCTCTTGGTGTCCTTGCGATGCTCCTTGGAATTGTAATCATCCATCTGACCCACAACGAGAATCTCGGCTGGGGAATCAGCCTGGTGCTGGTTCTGACCATGTGCGTGACATACCATTTCGACAGCACAAAATTTGAAGGCCTGCTGCCGGATATCATGACAAAGCTTTCGCTGTTTGAGCGGTTCAACACCTTCGTTTACGGTGTATTTGACCTCTCAGCGATTACTTACTTTATAACAGTGATCGTATTCTTCCTGTTCTTAACAGTACAGTCACTGGAGAAAAGGAGGTACAACTAATGAAGAAATTGACACCTCTGAAAACAGATGGAAAAGAGACCATGCCGAATCGCCGCATTGCATTCCAGGGAGGTTCCTATTCTCTGGCGATGACAGCCATTGTTCTCGCGATCATGATCGTGATCAACATGCTGGTATCGGCGCTTCCGACCTCGCTTACCAGATATGACATCAGCGCCACCAAGCTGTATTCCATCACCAGCAACACAAAAGTGGTGGTAAATGCCCTGGATAAAGACGTGACCATCTACTGGATCGTTCAGTCGGACATGGAGGACGATGTTATTGAGAACCTGCTGGGGAAATATGAGAGCTTGTCGGATCATATCCAGGTCGTAAAGAAGAATCCGGACGTGTTCCCGACATTTACAGCACAGTATACCTCCGAGACTGTCCCGAATAACAGTCTGATCGTGGAGTGCGGCGATCGCAGCCGCTACATCAGCTATGACGATATTTATCTGGTTGAGACCAATATGACTTCCTATAGTTACGACACTTCCTTTGACGGAGAAGGTGCCATCACATCGGCCATTGATTACGTGGTCAACGAGGAACAGCCACAGCTCTATCTCCTGGAAGGTCATGGTGAGGCAGAGATCCCGACCACATTTAGCGAGCAGATTGAGAAAGAAAATGTAGAACTGAATACGTTTTCCTTATTAAATACCGATGAGATTCCGGAAGAAGCTGACTGTGTATTCATCTATGCACCATCCACAGACATTTCAGAAGAGGAAAAGGACCTGCTGGCGGACTACGTGGAGAACGGTGGAAAATTGATGGTCATGGCGGGTCCGACGGAGGACGGCAGTCTTGTGAACCTCTATAGCCTGTTGGAAAACTACGGAGTCCAGTCCCAGGAGGGAATCGTTGTGGAGGGCGATCGCCAGTACTACGCGTTCCAGGCCCCGTACATTCTTCTCCCGGATATCACGAGCAGCAGTATTACCGATCCGCTGATCGAGGAGAACTACTATGCGATCGTATCTGTGGCGCAGGGAATGACAGTACAGAACACAGCAACAGCGACAGTGACGGAGCTTCTCACAACATCGGCGTCCTCCTTCAGCAAGACCGAAGGCTACAGCCTTACTTCTTATGAGAAAGAAGAAGGTGATGTGGACGGACCATTTGCTGTGGCGGTGGAAGTGAAGACATCCAATGACGGCCAGATCGTCTGGATCTCGTCTTCCCAGTTCCTGGATGATATGTACAACGCATATTCTTCCGGGGCGAATCTGGAGTTTACCATGAATTCCTTATCCTCTATGATCGGTGAGAATGAGGCCGTGGCGATTCGCAGTAAGTCCTTGAACTATAACTATCTGACGATCAGCGATTCCACAGCGGCTCTCCTAAAAGTCCTGATGATCGGCGTGGTGCCGCTGGTATATCTTGCAATCGGAATGGCTGCAGTGCTGAAACGGAGGATGACAAATGAAACGGTCTAAAAAACTAGTCGTATTATTGGGCGTTTTGGGCGCTGCTTGCGCGGCAACCTTCGGCGTGACCAAGTATGAAGAAGAAAAAGAGCAGATCAAAAACAGTGATGAGATCATTCTGGAGCTTGCCGGTGACCAAGTGACGGCGCTCTCCTGGGAATATGGCACCGAGTATCTGGCTTTCCATAAGGATGAGGCATGGCTTTATGACGAAGATGAGGCGTTCCCGGTCAATGAGGAGAAGCTCATGGATATGCTGAAAATGTTCGAATCCTTTGGCGTATCGTTCATCATTGAGGAAGTGGAGGATTTCGCACAGTATGGTCTTGATGACCCGATGTGTACGATTACATTGACAACGGCGGAGCAGACATATACGCTCCAGCTGGGTGATTTCAGCACCATGGATTCGGAGCGGTATGTCTCTCTTGGCGATGGAAATGTGTATCTTGTGAAAGAGGACCCGTTTGAGACCTTCGAGGTGACCATCAGCGACATGATCGACCATGATGAGCTTCCGGACTTCGACCAGGTGAACGAGATTCGGTTCGCCGGTGCGGAGGAATCTCAGATTGTGTACGAAGAAGACAGTGCGGATACATACTGCGAGGAGGATGTGTATTTTGTGAAAAAGGAAGAAGAAAATCTTCCTTTAGACACTGCAGCAGTAAAACAGTATCTGAGGACCATCACGAACCTCGGCCTGGAAGATTATGTGACATACAATGCAACGGAAGAGGAGCTGGAGACCTATGGAATGGTGGAGCCGGAGCTTTCTGTGACGGTACAGCATTCATGGGAGGATGGGGAGACAGAGCAGGTGATGGAAGAAACGTTCGTACTGCATGTTTCCCGCGATCCAGAGGAGATCGTGGAGGCAGAAAAAGCAGCAGAGACAGCTGATGCAGAGGGCGTTGCCGCGGACGATGAGGACGATGAGAAAATTACGGCCTACGCAAGGGTCGGGGAATCCCAGATCGTGTATCAGCTTGCCTCCGGCCAGTATGAAAAGCTGATGGCGGCGTCTTATCATGATCTTCGCCATCAAGAGGTCTTGTCTGCGAGCTTTGCTGATATCAACCAGATCGACATTTCACTGGAGGGCGCAGATTATACCATCATGACCGATGGAGAGGCGGATGAGAGAGTATATCTCTACGGAGAAGAGAAACTGGAGATTGCAGAATTCAAGGATGCATTGGAAGCGTTGACCGCGGACAGCTTCACCGACGAGGAGCCGGCAGAAAAAGAGGAAATTAGTCTTGTGGTACATTTGGATCATGAAAACTTCCCAGAAGTGCATATTGAACTGTACCGGTATGATGGAAGTTTCTGTCTTGCAGTGGTCGATGGGGAACCGGTTTCTCTTATCGAGCGAGATCAGGTGGTTGATTTGATCGAAGCAGTGAATTCGATCGTGCTTGGATAAGTCATGGCTTTCAAAATCTGACCGGCCAAAGTGATGGACTCGTGAAATGCAAAACCGCAATGTGGAAAAACGCAGGGCTATCCCTGCGTTTTTCTTTGACGGACAGGCGCTCCGGCGATATAATAAGGACATAGTCTTACAATAAATGGAAAGGCGGAATGAATCTTATGATAGAACTTTATCCAGAATTTTATAATGACGTGTTTGGCCCGATCATGCAGCCGGGCTCCAGCTCCCACATGGCAGCTCCGTGCCGCGCCGGTTATCTCTGCAACTCCCTCCTCGGCGAAGAAGTTGCTGAAATTTTAGTGGAACTTGACAACGACGGCTCCTTTAAAGGAACCTTCGGCACGATGAACGAGGATCTTGGCATGCTGAACGGTGCCATGGGCCATCTGCCGGATTACAAGGGATTTTTCCAGGTGAAAGCCAACCTAAAGAGCCAGGGGATCCCATACAAATTTGATTTCTGTACCATGAAGGAGAGCCCACATATCAACTCTCTGAAATTTATCATCACCGGTGTGTCCGGAAAACAGGCGACTCTCGTTGCAAATTCCATCGGCGGCGGAATGATCGAGACTGTCTGGGCAAATGGTTATTCCTTTGTTGGAAAAGGCGATACCTATGTGCTCTGCGTGTTTGACCGGGAGAGAGCACTGGCGACCGATGTGCTGGCGGCGAAAATTTCTGCAGTTCAGCCGGTTTTAGAGTGTGGTATGGGCGAAGGCCAAAATAAAATCGACGAACAGAACCCGGAAAAAGGCTATGGGATCGGTGTGATGCACTGGTTCAAGATTGACTGTGCACTGACAGAGGACGCAAAAGCGGTGCTGGATGGAATTGCAAAAGAGGTGTCCGGAATTGATTATGCGGTGATGAAACCGATTCTTCCGGTGCCGACCACATCCACAAAGAAACCGCAGCTCTACAAAGACATGGTAGAGTGGCGCAGACTGGCTGCAGAGCAGGGAAAGACACTTCCGGAAGTGGCGATCGATTACGAGATGGCAGCATCCGGCTGGGACCGCGAGCAGGTCGTTGCGTACATGCGCGACACCATCATGCCGGCCATGTACCGCCGCACACATGCACTTTACGAGGAAGATGTGACCCCGATCACGACTCCGTTTACCGAACTGCATTATAAAAAATGGCATGCAGCAATGCCGACATTGCCGCTCAACATGGGCGTGATTTCCAAGTCTATTCAGTATGTTATGGCGGGACAGCCACCGGTGGAAGGCGTTCTCAACGTCCCGGGCCCGATGGGAACCGGCGGCGGATTTATCTTCGGTGTGCTTTCTGCGGTCCAGGAGACGTTGGACCTTCCGCAGGAGACACTGCTTCGCGGACTTTTTGTGGCAGCAGGTGTCGGCGCGATCTGCTATACACGTTCTGCTCCGACCGGCGAAGTGACCGGCTGTACCGGTGAGTGCGGATGCTGTTCTGCGATGGCAGCGGCTGCAGTTGCGGAAATGTTAGGCGGAACACCGGAGCAGGTGGAGGCAGCGGCATCCATGGCGCTCCAGGCCTCCGTAGGCTGGCCATGTGACCCGATCCCGGGCGGCAAAGACATGCCATGTATGGCCCGTGTTCTCTTCGTAGCGACCATGTCCATCGTCTACGCCCAGTGGGCCCTCGCAGGCCAGGACCCGGTACTTCCGTTCCATGAAGTTCTGGACGTGGCAGACACCATCGGCCGCGGACTTTCCGGCGACCTTCTCTGCACCGCAAGAGGCGGCCACTGCGCAGCACCGACCGCAAAGAAGCTGGCATGCAGCTTCCGGGAGTGGCATAGTAAGCAGTAGCGAATCCCACCACGATCAAAAGGTGGAAATATCATGACAAAAAATATGGACCTCGACGATTTTGGCACAAATGCCGTTTCGTCAGAGGTCCGTTTTTATCGTTTGTATATTAAAAATCATTTACAGAATATTTTTCTTTTGTTTAATAGTCGTGTGTTATTTGTCTGGTTCAAATATATGTCTCCAATTTCAAGCACATTGTGGACAATTTCGTTTGATTTGATGAATTTCGGTCTCCAGACAGAGTAGTTTCACATGCAGATGCTCTTTGGACTTGGAATCCAAAAGAGCCTGATTGATTTTTCTTTCCAGATCGGCATGGCCGTCGGCGATAATCTTGATGCCGAAGCAGACCTCACTGTCCATTCTGACATTGAGTTTGAGAATGTTGTCCTTCACCTGGCTGATATCTTCCTGCATAGAGTCCATTTTGCGCTCCATGGAGTCCATTCTGTGTTCCATAGAGTCCATCTTGTGCTCCATAGAGTCTATCTTGCGCTCCATAGAGTCCATCTTGCATTCCATAGAATTCATCTTCTGCAAAATCAGTTCCAGTTTGTCCATAAAATTTCTCCTTTCGTGTAAGTTATTTTGTAAACTAAGTCTAGCATAAAAGGAGAAAAATGTCTTCAACCGCCAGTTTAATTGAAATTCAAATTATTGTCTCGCAAACACTTTCCCAGGCAGAATGATCCTTGCGGCCAGCGGAATCATTTCCGCAGAAAGCACCTGATCCGGTCCGCATTCGCCGTCTACATTTACAATCATGTCCTGCGCAGCATCCACCGGGCGGATTTCCACCTTGCGGGCCGGGAAATATTCGATCACATCCTTCCACTCCGGAACGATCTGACCATTGGAAAAATGTCGCCCGGACTGATAAACTGGAAGAACCTTGGCGATCGTAAGAAGCGGAAT
>JAFUMF010000095.1 GCA_017482945.1 Lachnospiraceae bacterium | reverse complement strand
AAACATTCTTCATCGTGGGAATTAATAATTCCGGCCGCCTGAAGGTACGAATAAATGATGGTCGTTCCGACAAATTTCATTCCTCGCTTTTTCAGGTCTTTTGATATCTGGTCAGACAACTCGGAGCTGGTTTTATCACACTCATAAACAATCTCACCATCGGTAAAATGCCAGAGATATTTTGCAAAGGTGCCATACTCTTTTTGAATCTCCCGGAAAATCTTCGCATTGTTCACTGCCGCATTCATTTTCAGGCGGTTACGAATTAGATTCTTATTCTGTAAAAGCTCGGCGATCTTTTCTTCCCCGTAGCTACAAACCGTCTCTAAATCAAATCCATCGAACGATTTCTGGAAATGCACACGCTTGTTTAACACACACTCCCAGGAAAGTCCCGCCTGGAAGCTCTCTAAAATCAGCAATTCAAATAGTTTCCCATCATCATACTCCGGCACGCCCCACTCTTTGTCATGGTACTCCACATAGACCGGATTTTTCAGATTGCACCATTTACAGCGACATTTTTCCGTCCCATTTTCATGCTTTGTCATACTCTTCCTCCAAGTATCTCTTCATTTTTACTATGGTAAATTATTCTCCGGCATCACAAACCATCTATTTCACCAACTGTACTTTTTTCCCAGTCTTTCGTTCAATAAAGCTCCGAAACTCGTCCGCCGTTCCGCCGGAAATACTGCTTTTATCGTACAACTGGGCATGGCTGCTGCTGAAAATGAACACAAAATATTCCTCGGTCTCAGCAAGCAGCACCGGTTTATCATAACTCCACTGAGTCTTTCCCATATCTGTCTCGGAGCAGTATCCAAATTCTCGGAACGAACAGATTGAACGATTCGTTCCCGGCAGTGTCCGCTTCATTGCTACATAGCCGTTGATCTGGTCCTCCCAGATCAATGCCGCAATCATCACGACCACTGCAACTGCTGTCACGATGGTCCTAAAATCCAGAGTAAATCCCTCGTCCCCTGCGAAGAAGGCGAGAAGTACTGCAGCGACCACAACGATCCAGCCAAAAATATGCGAACGCTGGCTTTTTTTCTTTCTCACGGTTTTCCTCAATGTCTTTGCCATCGCAGTGAATGCCTTCTGATCATATACTGTTTCAAATTTAAATTCCATTTATGTCCCCTCCTGATATTGCTTTAAGAGTCCCAAACTATCGACTGATCCTCCCTGCTACCACACGGATGACCGTTCCAATCACCAATCCGATCGCCGAGTCAACCAAATACCACATCGCATGGACCAGTGCCGTCTCGTTGTAGTAAATGTAGACCGATGGCACGAACAAAATTGCTGCAATGACCGGATATGCGAATTTCACCTTCTGGTCGGAAAAACTGCCCAGAATGATCGATAACACAAACGTGGCAATCAAAATCAGCACAACCAGTCCCATTGCATCCGTCGGGCCGGCGAACATGGGCAAGATATAAAATACCAGAAATTGCAGCAATATGATAAACAATTCTTTTCCATATCGTTTCATTCGGCAGTCACTTCCTTTCCCTTACCGAATACTTCCCAAACTCTCCTCTTCTAAAAAATCCATATTTAGAAGCACCTCTTCATAAATCAGCTAATCGCCTATATAATAGACCGCCGTAAAATAGCCGTTCCCATCATGTTCCACATAATTACCAAAGATCGACGCATGCCACTCTGGCTCACCTTCTCGGACCATTCCAATCTCCCTCTGCTCCGCCTTCGCCTCTTCCAGGCTCACATGAGCACCGGTAACTGCACCTTTTTTGATATAAAGATCTCCTTCATACACATTTTTCATGATTGTGTCATCACTCATCCACCATAAGGTGTAGACCCCATTCTTCTCATCAAATTCCGCATTTGCAGTCCAGCTATTTTCATCCGGTTCTGTTCCCTTCTCGAAGAAGTAAAAGCAGTTAGGGCTCGGTGCAACACCGGGGTATGGACGCAACATCCGTGTCTCTCCGGTCAGTTCGTCAACAATCACTTCAAGCTCCTTGCCACCTTTCAATTCCTGCAGTTCTTCCTCCGTAATGGTAACCGGTATCCGAACTGTTCCCGGCACCACATAATATGTGCCCATGTCCTCCGCAAACCGCATGTCTGCCTCGATTCCAGTCTCCCAGAACTGGTCAAGATGCGCCAGATACGGAACCGGTTCCAGTGCGTTGCTCTCGGTCTCTTCTATAACGCTCTCTTCTTTCTCAGCCAAGTTCATTTCTATCGTTGCCGTACTCGGCACTGCCACCTCGATTTCAAATGTTTCTACCTTCTTCTCCCGGCATCCTGTCAAACTCAAACTGATCACCAAAATCAAACCTAATATCCACGCCCGCGTCATTGTAGTCATCACCTTTCAAGTTATCTTATTTCTAATCCCTGGAACACTTCTCCGCATCAATCGCCAGCACCAACATCAGTGCGCTCAGCGCATCCTGCGGATCCCTGACATCGATCTCATAAGTGTCTGTCCAGTTAAACAGTTGTTTCGACACCGTCGCAATGTCTTCACCTGCGGAGCCGACAATCGTGTAATCCCACTCAAAGAAATCGCCTTCCACATGCCAGCCATTGTAATCAATATTGAACCTCGGTACAAAGAACGTGAATTCCTTGCTGATACAGCCCACGTATTCATTTCCAAGATAAATCTCAAATTTCGGGAGAAATGTCAGCACCCGCTCCTGAATCGTTCCGACTTCGTTGTCATGTGCGTCAAAAATCTTCAAACAATGGCCCCAGGACAGCTGGCCTTTTACGGTGTATACCGTATTTCCATGCTCATCAAAAATATCATAACTGTCCAACCATGAAAAAAATCGCTGTTTAAATAATAATTTCATCGCTTGCTCCTCTCTTTTTTCTATCTGGTCTTTCGTTCCTGTTCTTACCTATATAAATATGACTGAAAATTTTGTTCTGTTTTATTAAATTATACCATTTTTCAGACTCCATGTAAATTTTTACAGTCATATGGAACCTTACATTTCCCTTTCTTTTCTCTTAACTCTTTCCAGGTTCTGCAAGAACCTCAGAAAACTAAATGCACCACAAGTCTCAAACTCTTGTATCCCATTCGTCTTCGTGCTAAAATAGGATGGGGTTTCATCCCAACTATATGAAAAGACTGGAGCATATAAAATGGAAAATATCATTACATCTATGCAACAGGACCTTACCGATTCTATCGATATTATCCATGCTGCTTTTCACACTTATCTGAATAATTCTTCAGATATGATCTTCATCAAAGACATCAACCTGACTTATGTGGCCGCGTCCATGCCTTTTGTCCGCATGGTCGATAAGCGCTCTGAGCAGGATATTATTGGACACACGGATTTTGAAATCTTCGAAGACTCTGAGCTGGCGAAACGGTACACAGACGATGATCGGAAATTACTCTCCGCAGACACAGACCTGATCCACTACATCGAACCTCTGACTGATGATCACGGACATCCACGATACAGTTCCACATCAAAATACATCCTCAGAAATGCCGCCGGAAAAGCGATCGGTATTCTCGGCATTTCCCATGACGTGACTCGCGAATACATAGCCAGACAGCGCCATCAGCAGGAACTTCAATATCTCTTTGAATTACCAGAGGACACGTATGCGGCACTTTTTATGGATATCGACGACTGGCGCATCATCCGCCATCATCGACACGCCAACGGAGAGCATGTCATCGAGATTTGCGAGACACTGGAGGATTTTACAGAAAACGCCATTGACTGCATCGCCGATCCCAACGATGCACAGACCATTCGTTTCTATCGCACACTCTCGAAGGAAATGCTGTTAAAAATCTGCAACAGCGGCACCAGAAACATTTCCCTGGAATATCTCCGCCGCATGCCGAACGGCCAGAATATCTGGGTGCGGACAGACATTCACTTTATGGTGGATCCGGAAAACAGCCACCTTTGTGCCATCTGGACGCTTCGCGATATCAACAGCCAAAAACAGGAGTCACTAAATCTGCAGATCGCAGCCGAACGTGATGAAATGACCGGGCTTTTGAACCGCGCCTCCAGCACCAAACAGATCCAACAGACATTGGAAAACGATCCCTATGAGCAGCATGCGCTGTTCATGATCGATATTGATAATTTTAAGACTCTCAATGACACCCTTGGACATCAGGAGGGCGACCGGTTCCTGACCATGCTGGCTCATACCCTGAAAAAAAGTTTCCGTGAAAACGATATTGTGGGCAGAATCGGTGGAGATGAGTTCTTCGTCCTGATGAAAAATATTCCATCGGTTCTGGTGGTGGCCGAAAAAGCATCCACGCTTCTCGGTGTCAGCCAGATGTGCTGTGATCAATATCCGGATCTGAATCTCACCATCAGCATTGGCATCAGTACCTATCCATTTAATGGAAAAAACCTGGAAACGCTCTATACCCAGGCAGACAAGGCATTATATCAAGCAAAGCATAAAGGAAAAAATCAATTTGTTTTTGCAAAGGAGGCTGCGCTATGACAACCAACATCAACATCGAACAGCTCCAAAAGGACGCTGCGGAAATCTTTAATTCCGGTTTTGCCTGTTCTGAATCCGTCATCTATGCGATCAGGAAGCACTTTGAAATCGACTTATCCGACGATGCGATTGCCATGAGCTCCGGTTTCCCGTGGGGACTGGGCGGTGGCGGCTGTATCTGCGGCGCATTGGCCGGCGCGACCATGTGCATCGGATATTTCTTTGGCCGAAGAACCCCGGGTGATCCGAAAATCAACCGCTGTTTTGAGCTTACCAACGAATTGCATGATAAGTTTAAGGCTGCCAATGGGGCAACCTGCTGCCGCGCTCTTTGGATCGGTCTGGAGAAAAATTCTCCGGAGAGGAAAGAGAAATGTACGGAGATCGTTGTTGAAACCGTGAAAATTACGGCTGAGATTATTATCCGCGAGTTAACAAACGCGTAAAAACTGAATCGCCAGATACTTTTTTAGGCTTTCCCTACTATTCTAGAGCTCCAAAAGTATCTACAGCTCCAAAAAACGACTGCCAGATACCGATTTTCTCAATTTTCGGTATCTGGCAGCATATTTTTTTCATATTATATACTATTTCGGCTGGAAATAGCAAAATTTGCGGTCTGAAAGTATCTTGAACGCTCAAACGTCAATATCAGATACTCACAATCACCGGCTCTGCTACGCCTTCGTATCCGGCCAGTGCAAGTGCCAGGATCAGGTCTCTCTGCGGGCCCATGAAAGCATTTTCCGGGTTGAAGCGTTCGTTTACGGTATGTCCGTCAAACTGGATTCCGCCGCGGCCGACGGTCACTGCCGGGATTCCACGGCTGATCGGGACGTTGGAATCGGTGCTGGCACCCTTAAGGAGCTTGGCCTCAAGGCCAAACAGCTCATACGCCGCCATTGCAGTCTGAACGATCGGGCAGTCTACAGACTGAACTCCGCCTGGACGCTCACTCAAGATTTCAATCTCCAGATTCAGAGTTTCCGTCGGATGGTTCCAGCGGGCAAGTTCTTTCTCAAGGCCCTCTTTCGCCGCCGCAACAACTTCTTCTTTCATTCTGTCCAGTTCCACCTGGCTCATGGAACGAAGGTCGATCATCATGCTGGCTTTCGCCGGAATTGCATTGACGGAAACACCGCCTTCCACAACACCAATATTAAAAATCGTCAGCGGGTCTTTCGGCACTTCCATAGCAGCAATTCTCGCCATTGCATATCCCATCGCATTGTTCACATTCGGAATTCCGAAGGCGCTCAGCGCATGACCGCCGCGGCCGGTGTATGTAAAGCGATATTTGCAGCCTGCAATGGCGTTGCTCACAAGGGCTTCCACCTGCGGGCCATCGATGGACATGAACGCATCAATGTTCGGATTGGTGGCGAACAGGTGCTTCGTTCCACGAAGATCACCAAGAGATTCCTCGCCCACGTCACCCACGAATAAAATATCACCTTTCGCGCGGATGCCAGTCTCGCACATGGCTTTTGCAATTGCATATACCTCGATCATGCCTCTTGTATCATCGCAGATGCCCGGTCCCCAGATAAAGCCATCGTCTTTGCGGACCGGTGTACAGTCAATTTCCGGGCCAAATACGGTGTCCATATGGCCTGCAACGACCAGCGTCGGACCATCCCCGGTTCCCTTTAAGACACCGATCACGTTGTTGACCTCGTCCATGTATACATGATCCAGGCCGATCTGACTCATCAATTCATAAAACCGGCGCGCTCTGTTCTCTTCCATATTCGATGGAGAACGGATCGCACAGAGCTCCATTTGAACCTCCACAGTTTCCTCATGAGCCTCCTCCAGAATTTCCAGAGCACGTGCCACCTTCGGCTCATTTTTAATTTCTTCCATGATCTTTTTCATTTCCTCTTTCATACTCAACAACTCCTCTCTATGAATGAAGATTATATTTCAGGCTTCTCCGCCATAAAATCCATGTAATGATCGTTACTCCGATGCTGTCAATGATCACATCGGACACTCGTCCTGCCCGCCCCGGAACAAACAACTGATGAAATTCATCGCTGCAGGCATAAAGAACGGTAAGACTCCACGCCCAGATGAGCCATTTGCGCCCTCTCATATCGTCACTCCAATGGTACAGCGCGAACAGAACTGCCCCATGGAGGATCATGTACTCCAAAATATGGGCGCATTTGCGGACCGGCGTCGAGAGAAGTTCACAGCACTCCCTGACAAATTCCGGTGACAGTTCCATGAGTCCCAGTGCCTCCGCGATTCGAAGGAGCAGTGTGGTTACCCCATCGCTCATCTGAGTGGACACGTCGGCCGGCTGGGCTGAAAAATAAAAAATGGCTGCCGCAATCAACATTGCAGGCAGCCACGCTAAATATTTAAATTCTTTTGATTTTACATTTCCATGCATAACTGCTTTCTCCTGTTGCTAGGAATATTATACACGAAAATGACTGAGATGAAAACCCGCAGACGCACGTTACAGAGAAATATCTGCTTTCGCACGGGCACGTCTGTCCATAATGGACTGGATGACCGGTACCATGAACATTGCAACAATACCGCCGGCAAAACCGTTGTTATAAAGATTCATGCCGCCGTATACGATACCGACATTGAGTGCGACCGAGGAATGAAGGAATCCGGCAAGAATTCCGACCAGAGCGCCAAATTCTCCGGCAACCGGAGCTAATGTTGTTGAAAACAGCAGTGCCAGCATCGCGGACGGTTCATTGATTTTCCACTCTTTCGTCAAACTTGCCAACAGAACACCGATCATGATCGGAGCAATGTTACGGATATGTTTTCCGGTGGCGCTGAATCCAACGATGGTAAAAATACCTCCGATCGTGGGACCGTTCAGCTGGCCATCCACCAGAACAACAAATAACGTTGCAAACAGGCCGTTGATGCCCATATTGAATACCGTTGCACATCCACCTTCATCGACCAGATAATCCGTACCGCCGATACCGGTGCTTCGCAAAATCATCTTGTAGGACTCAATTACCTTTTTTCCTCCAATGATATAGGAACCGACGATCATTCCGACAAACAAGACTCCCAAAATCACCAAAAACATCTCATTGTATCCGCTCGCCCACAGACGTCTGGATTCCGTTGTGATACCGAAGGATTTCATCACAGACACGATTACCGTGGCAATGATACCGGACGCAAAACCTACGTTATAAAGAGAATAACCTTTATGAGCGTAATGCGACTGAGTCGCAAGCGGCGGTAAAACGAATCCGATTACAATTCCCACCAACAGGCCGGTCGTCAGTCTCACAACATACGGCCAGTGTGACACATACATGATCTGGGTAATGATCGGTGACAGGCTGGTGCCGTAAAGTCCGATATAAACGTATTTGGAGTACGGCATTTTGTGGTACTTCGCATACAGGAAAACACCAAGCAAAATTGCCCAGATGTTGAGCAGGTTCTTGCCGAACAGCGAAAATCCAAACATCAGACAGCTGGAAGTGATGGTATGACCATCCATCTCCATTCCCTGTTTATGGATAATATAAATGCTGATCAATGTGAGAACACCGGCGTTGATCAAGGCCGGGCCCGGGCCTCCGACGATAAAATAGTCTGTGATCAGAATATCCGGCTCCAGCAGAATTCTGCTGAGTCGCGGCAAAATCTCACTTGGAGGCTGTAAAAACAGACTGACAACAATAAAATAAATCGGCAAACATGACAACAGGAGGAATCGATGATGTCTTGCAAAGCTCTTAATGGTCTTGGTTCCGTCCATATATCTCCTTTTGAAAAAGTAGTCTACGAGAATCTACGCAGTTAAGCGCATTAACATTTTACTATATTTGTGTTAATTTTGTAAACATTTCTCGCTGCATTTCTTTGGAAAATCAAGGTTCTATAAAAACGGCACCACACAGTTGACCCAAAGCCAGCTGATCGGCATGACGATGACCATGGCAGGAATCATGTCTGCCGTCGGAAACATTTTGATTTTCGCGATCCTAAGACCGGTCGCCAGCAAAAGGAAGCCGCCGCAGGCCTTAAAATCCGCGATCATATCCGGCGTTGTCAGCGGATAGATGAACTTCGCCATGGCAAAAATCACAAGGAAAATCAGGCACTGTGGGATGGAAATCACTGAAACCACCAGGCCAAGATTGCTTCCAAAGACCATGGCTGTAAAGAAATCCAGAATGGATTTGGAAATCATGATCGTATGGTCACCACTGATTCCGGAGTCCAGAGAACCGTAGATTCCGGTCGCGCTGGCACAGAACAGAACGATGATGGTCACAAGTGTTCCCATATATTCTTCCTCAGACATGCCCGTATTGGTGTTTTTGAAGATCTTGCTGACCGGCTTCTGCATGGCTGCTGCGCCTTTATTGACCCAAACACCGACACCGCAAAGAAGTCCAATGGCGCTTCCAACGACCACAGAAAAAATGACCGCAGGCATGTTTTTCATCAAAACGATGGAGCTGACACCCATTCCCATGGCGCAGACACCGAAAATCTGAATCAGTTCTGTCTTGATTTTCTCCGGCACCTTGCTGCCGAACAGCATGCCGATGACGCCGCCAATTGCTACGGACAATGCATTTACGATAATTCCTATTGGCATAATTTTCTCCCCTTTTTATTTAATCTGATCCAGAATCTTCGGATCCTTAATCTTACTGTCTTCTGCAAACAACAAAATCTTAGACATGATTTCGGCAGTCTTCGGATCTTCGTCGATGAATGGAAGGAAGATCCGTCCGCGGTGCTGAGAATGAACCGGAATCAAGTAGAGCATGGAACCTCCCACCTGGTGCACAACACCGCTGCCAAGATGTACCGTATAACTTCCCCGTTTGCCGTCGATGAATGCGTGGTTGTCCTTGACTGTGACATTTTTGATCTTGAACAGCTCCAGATTGCATTCCACGATCGCGCGGCGCATTTCCACAGTCGAATGGCTGGTCTCGGGATCCACACCGCCTGCGTGGGCAACACTGACTGCCAGGTCCACGTCACGCATGACTTCGCTGTAGATAATATCTGGCACGTCCTTCACCGTGATCGTTTCGAAGGTCTTTCGGCTTATGAATACCACATATTCCAAAGTCGGCGCTTCGATATCACTCGGGGAGAACCAATCCGCCATCGCATAGATTCTCGCCACGATATCTTCTTTATAGTAGACTTTCTGGAGACCATCCTCATAGTCTGCGACCCAACGACGGCTCTTTAATGCTCCTACCGTCTTCTGAGGCTGGATCTGGTTTCCTGCGAACATCAGAGAATGCTCCTTATCCAGTTCATCAACCAGCTTTACATACAACTCGCGGAATACCTGCTTGAACGGCTGTTTAATCTGGCGCTCAAAGATCAGCTTCTGGTACTCATGCCAGTGACCTTCCTGATACAGGTCGAACGGATGGGCAATGAGAATCTTTTCATCCGGGCTGATTTCCGTAATCGCACCGGACCAGTCCATCAGGCCGGATTCGGTGAGGAAGCCTAAACGTGTTTCATTGACCACTTTCTGATCACTGTCAGGTTCAGCAAGTGCCCTTTCGTTTGCATTGGTACCCATATCCTGCGCCACCATGACCACTAACGGCTCCACGATCGGCCGAACCACCGGATTCTTCTGCAGGCTTAAAAATTCCCACGCCTCAAAAGCCGTCCGGTCTTCCATCGCCTGTTCCATCATCTGCTTTGTACGACTATACTGCTCTTTGAACTTCTTATTCACTTCCTGATACTCCAGTACCGTCTCATCCTTTTTTAACTTCGCCGGCACCGATTTCAGTGACTTTCCATTTTTCCTGCACTCCAGACTGCTCTTTCCATTTTCGTCCACCAGAATGCAAATTTCTGTTTCCTCATCCAGCCTTTTCCACTGGAAGTATCCGCCCAATGTCTCGGCCAGCTTCGTCTCCATGCGAAGTGTCAGTCGTGTCACATCGGTAAATCCTGCTGCCACACTTAAATTTCTCATGGCAATATCCGCCGCACGGCCTTCGCTGGCCCGGCGCTGCGCACCAAACTGACGGCTTTCTTTTTTGAACGTTTGAATGAACTGATACCGCTCTAACATCTCCATCTCTCTGGATTCTCTGTCCTCACTGAGCGGGATCAGGCCAATGCTCATCAACAAGTCTTTATTTCGCTTCGCACTGACCTCCGCCATCAGATCGGAAGTTTTCACCTTTCCAAGAGCTGCATCTGCATATTTTCTCGCACGTCCGTGGGCGATACCTGTGGAGGAATATTTTGCCGCGTCGTACAAAAGCTTAAATTCCTTTTCGCCCAGTTTCTCATAGGCCTCAAAGAACCAGTTGATGTCAAATGCACCGTCATGCAGTTCCTCTGGAGAGAGCGGCGTGTATTTTGCGATCATAGAAGTCGTGAAATCATCAAATCGCTCACTGGTATGTGCCATGAAATAGTAACATCCGCTCTTAAATCCCGGCAGATTCAAATACTCTTCCACCATCGGGATCCACTGCTTCGCATACATGGCGATCTCCACCAGACGCTTCTTTGTAATATCCGTTCCCTTTAATGCCCGTTTCAAATCGTCTATCGTCTCATCGGGATACGGCTGGCACGCCTGCAGAAGGTGGCTCAGCACAGAACGGCGGTCTGTGGCGGAGGAATAATAGGTATATCCGCGCTCCAATGGGTCTTTTCCTAACGCAGTCAGAATCTGGATCAACGTGTCAACACCATAAATAACCTGAATGCTGCGAATGCCTTTGGAGAATGGCGTATCCTGCTCTCCTCGTTTCAGTTCGACCTTTAAAACCTGCGGAATGATCTCATGGTACAGCTCGTGGGCAAATGTCATCTCTGGCATCTCATCGCCGATATGATCAAACCGATATTTTCCCTCCTCCGGAAGAATCCGCCGGAAGCCAAAGAACTCATTAAGATCGCGGACTCTGGCGTTTCTGGATGAAACCGGCCCCTTTTGCTCAACGGCACTGATGGCTCCAAACAATTCTGTGATTCCAAAAAACTGAAAAATTGCCTTATAGAACAAATCCCTATCCCAGATTCCCCGCACATAACACTGTACAAAAGCACTGATTCCTAAGAAAGAGTTGTTCTCATACCGCTGCCAGGAGGTGACATTCAGCCCCTTCATCTTCTCATAGCGCTGCTTTAACTTAAATCGCAGGGTAAATGCGCTCTTCCAGTCCTCACCCTCTGTATAATCCAGCCAGCTTCTTGCCTCCAGCAAAATCGGAATATTAGCTGTTATTTTTGTAAGTTTATTGATGGTTCCGTTCCACTGTTTATGCTCTACCAGATAGGTATCATTGGAATCATCCAGCACCGACACCATTTTTGCGATCGCTGCAAGGCCCCATCCAGCTTTTAACTCCGCAGAAACTTTTTCCATAAATAGATTGTAGATGACTGTTTTCACCTGATCCCCAAACTGCAGATTCAGATCCATCTTCTTAAACGGAGCTTTCTTAAACAGACCGCTGCCAAAAATCTTCTTATAAAAATCCGTATGACGCTCATATGTATCTCGCTGCTCGCGGCATTTTTGATACAGATATGTCTCCAAAAGCAGCTGCGGATCCTTGATTTCCTTCTCATAGAAATCCATCCACAATTCCTTGAACGGATATCCGTCGATCGGATGGCGTCTCTGGTCATCAAACTTCTGATTGGTGCATCTTCCAAGACCAGCACCCAGCGTCCTTTCTTCACCCCAAAGGATTTTGTATTCCAGCATTTTATTCTGGTCTACGAATGCGTCTAACTTTTGCATCACCGAAATGCACGCATCTTCTCCATATTTGAATAACTTGGACGCCTGCTTTTCATCCACCTTCACCGGCGGTAAGATCCAGTCCTTCGTTGTATCATAAAAACCATATCCCGGCTGCGTGAGAATATCCTGGGCTTCGCTGACGCCGCCAGTCAGTTCGCGCAGGAGGACCAGCTCTTTTCCGGTCGGTTCTGTCAGTACCGCCAGATGCGGGCGGACCAGCTCAAAGTCTGCCGGTTTCTCCTTTTTCATCTCAAGGGCAAGATCCAATGCGCCCATGTGACATTCTTCCGACTTATCCGCAAGAAGCCGTCCGATGCAAGCGCAAAGCTGTTTTGGCTCTTGCTTTTTTAACAGCGCCAAAGTACCGGAGCGTCCCTTCTTATATTTGAGATTCTTTTCAATCTTTTCATAATCCTCCGGCTCCCACTCCGCCACATCGGCAAGTTTGAATGCCGCCTTCAGCGTAAATTCCTCCGGATTATGTAAAAGTTCAATCAACACATCTTTTCTTGCTCTGGTCTTCGGCTTATATAGCAGGACCCTCGCAGCCGCAGCACGTTCCGCACCGGCATAGTTCACGCCCTGACCGATGGATGGGATCAGCGCTGCTGCCTCGTCCATGTACTCCTCTTTCTGGAGGAGCCATGCCAGCAGACAAAGCCGGGACGCCAAATCTGATCTCGTCATGGACACCTTGTACCACGGGAAAATGCAAGGATTCAGCTCGATTCCTTTCTTTGGCATCTGCTCCATCATCTGTTTTAGAGTCAGATAGACCTTTTCTGCCTCATCCATGCTGTCAAAAAGGTCTGTTACTTCCAGTTTTTTCGGCTCGACCACTTCGCTGTCGCGGACCGAATAATAGCCGCCTGTCTCTGGCTTGACACACTCAAAAAACCGGCTGCGCACATCACTCATGAAACTTGGTAAAAAGCATGCCGCCAATTCCAAGTCATCGGGATGGGAAAACAGTACTTCCTTTGCCGCCTGCATTTTCAGCTTTTCAAACTGCAGCGAACGGTTGAAATACGACGCAGTCATCTTCTGGTTCTTCGTTCCGTTTTTCACCAGTTCAAGTACTTTTTCTATAGCATGATTGGCATCATAAAATCCCTTCGCCCAGAGCGCGCAGCTGATGGCGATGGAATCGTTGGTCTTTAGCTGTTCCTCACAAAACGCCGGATCACGCAGACACTGCCCCATCAGTTTCAGCAATTTGTCGCTGATACGATCCACGCTGTTTTCATCGAAAATGCCGATCCAGGTGCTGATAGCGCGTTTGACGGATGAATAGCGGACCAGATTGTTGTCCTCAATGACCTAAAACAGGTACATGAATGCCTCCGGGCGTCCGGAATCCATGGTTTCGCAGACTGCCTGTCTGGCACCTTCCTGAAGTCTGGCTGCCAGAAGGAAATTGCCGAGAATCTCGTACAGTTCCTGATTCTTGCTCATTACGATACCCATGATCAACTGATAGGTCAACAGTCCGGTATTGTTTTCGCCAAGCAGGATGTCTTTCATTCCCTCAATGGTCTTCTGATCGCCCAAGTCGATCTTCGCTGCAAGGATTTCTGCATAGTTCCATGTCTGGTGCCGGGCAAAATCCATGACTTCTGGCTCTGCTCCTCCCATCCAGATATCAATCAGGTCCACTTTGAAATATTTCAGCCAGGAGTAGGACCACAGAATTCGGATGCCTCTTCTCACGAACGGCAGATAGCTTTTTCCCCGGACACTGCGCCGATACCATCCTGCAGTCAATTGGTACTGATTCAACTGGTCCAGGGCATAATAAAATTCATCCTCTTTGCCCTCTGGCACACAGATATGCACCAGATTTCCCATATGTTCTCTGAAAATATCCCCGAGACTCATCTCAGGATTCTGTCTTACAATGGTTTCCAGCCACCGGGCCGGTTCCTCTAAAACAGAATAGTCTATAATATTTAAAAATTGCTTCTGGGACGTCGGTAAAAATTTCCCCTGGCCCTTTAACCATCCGGCCCAGTTCTGCATGAGTTTTCTTCTTGTTGTATAATTAAAATCCGCCATAACTGATCCTTTCTGATTGCACTCTTTTGCTTCGTTTCTCAACTACAATACCAATTCTGCCTCGCCGGTTTACCAGCCAGCCAGCATAGTCAGGCGAACAAACGTAAATATCGTCTCCTCCGACCACGGAATCTTCTGGTCCAGTTTCTCCAACTCCTCATCCCCTGCAAATACCCGGAAAATTCCATCTTCAAAACACTGCAGAGCATTCTCCACAGCCGCATCCGGATCGGCATCATTTCCACCGCGCAGATGGAATGCGACCTTACCCGAAGTCGCCTGATCGGCAATCTCCTGTATGGTCAGGTGTGGCACGATCTGGCCCTCATCTTTCCTCGCATTGTAGGCAGCAACGCCTTGTTTTGTAAGCTCTATGATCAATTCCCGCACCGTCTCCGGTCTCGCCGCAAGCTCAAATGCGACCGGTGCAATGGCATCTCTATTTTTCTTTCCCAGTTTTCTCATTCTCACCTGAATGGTATACAAACGCTCACATCCTCTCTATGGTTATGCCTGCATTTTTCTTTTTTGTCTTTTACCTATATAGTACCGTAATTCTCAGAATACAACAAGTTCCAGTAGGGAATTTTTGCTGCAAAAAGCACCCCGGCGGCGCTTCTAGCGCCATCGGGGTGCCTCTATCTCATTCTCCAATTTTCAAAATCAGCGCATCCAGCTCGGCCTTCTTCTCATCTCTTGCCTGCTCTGCCGATCTCTTAATCTCACTCAACCGATACTGCATCATGGAAATCTTGTTTCTGGTCGATTCGGCCTGGGATTTGGATTTTGTGATTTTGTTCAAAACGGTCCAATCCACCAGCAGCCCATCAAAGAAATAATCTGCAAAATTCAAGAACCCGTCAATTCCGACTTCCACGTTAGCTTCCACCGTCACATCCGTCAGTTCCGTCCTGTATTTTCTAAGTTTCACCTGCAAATCTCCGACCATGCGCTGGGCCGTATTCAGATGATTGCGTTTTGCGACCTCCGTTACGATTCCGCCACCGCCAATCGCATCCCAGGTTCCCCAGCCCTTGGCCTTATCCAGAGAAGCAATGATCTGGTTTGCAATCTGAAGCGCCTCGCTGCCGACCCCAGAGGCCTCGCGAATCTCCTTCAGCCTGCTCTCCTGGACCGCAATCGCCTCTTCCAGTTCCATGATCTGCTCCGCCTCCGGGCCCATGGACTGCTTGATCTTCTCTTTCTTTTCCTGTTTCAGGTTCGCATACTTCTGCTCACAGTCAGAAAGCCCTGTCAGGCGCTCTCTCGTCTTTCGAATCTCCTCAGCCACCGCATCCAACTCCGCCTGTGCCGCCTCGTATTTCACCTGCGCCGCATATGCTTCCTGGCGCTCCTTGTCTAACATCTCTTCTTTCTTACCGGTCACCAGATAGTAGAGTGCCGCCAGACTAAACCCTTCCAGCTTCTCCACATCCGCATTCTCCGACGAACGGAGCTGATTTAACTCACGGACTTTCCTCTCCAACTCCCGCTGCTGATCATAAAGACTTCTCCGCACGGACTCCAGATGCGCTTTTTCAGCAACCTGCTCACGTAATTCCCGTAACTGGTCATTCAAATGTTTCATAGGCGTCCCCCTCTCTGCCTGATAACCAAACGTACTTTCATATAGGAATATTATACCATCCTAATCTTACGATTTTAGTATCCTTTTCCCAACAGAATTATGAAGAAATTCCGCCGCGAAATCATGGTCGTCTTTCATTTACAAAAAAAGGGAGATGGTGTAGAATGGTTGGAAGTTCACATTTCATGAGGTGATTTTACTATGGCTTCCAATATAAAAAATATGACAGAAGGAAATCCCGGCAAGCTAATTTTTGCGTTTGCGGTTCCTCTGATGGCTGGAAATGTCTTTCAGCAGCTTTACACCGTGGTCGATACCATGGTGGTCGGAAAATTTTTAGGTGTCCAGGCACTTGCGGCCCTCGGCGCAGCCGAATGGCTGAACTGGATGATGCTCGGTATTATTCAAGGCTTTACCCAGGGATTCGGAATCAAAATGGCGCAGGAATTCGGCGCCGAAGATTATAAGCGACTCAGGAAGACAGTGGGAAGCTCCGGTCTCCTGGCGTGCATCTCCGCCATTCTTCTCGTTCTGGTGGGACAACTGATCGCGCAGCCGGTCCTGACTCTTTTACAGACACCTGAAGAAATCATCGGAAACACACTATTATACATCCGGATCATGTTCATGGGCATCCCGATCGTCATGGCATATAACCTGCTGGCCTGTGTCCTCCGGTCCCTTGGTGACAGTAAGACTCCGCTGAACGCGATGATCATCGCCTCCTTAATCAATATCGGACTGGATATCCTCTTTGTTTTTGGTTTCAAATGGGGCATTGCCGGCGCAGCCATTGCCACACTGATCGCGCAGTTCTTTTCCAGTATTTTTTGCTTTTGGCATATTAAGCGGATCGAAATCCTTCGCCTCTCCAGAGAGGATGTTCGCCTGGACGGTGCACTGGCAGCAAGACTTCTCGGGCTCGGTTTCCCAATGGCATTCCAGAACGCGATCATCGCTGTGGGCGGCATGATCGTCCAATCTGTGGTAAACCAGTTTGGTGTTGTTTTTATCGCCGGATTTACGGCCACAAACAAACTCTATGGACTGCTGGAAATCGCGGCCACTTCCTACGGCTACTCTGTTGTGACCTATGTGGGCCAGAATCTGGGCGCGGGAAAACTAAACCGAATCAAATCCGGTACAAAAGCCTCTGTGATCATCGCCTGCCTGACCTCTCTCGTCATCGCAGCAGTCATGATCCTGTTTGGCAAACTGATCCTCGGATGCTTTATCTCCGGTGATCCGGCGCAGGTAGCGGAGGCCATGAAGATCGCCTACTTCTATCTGGTCATCATGAGCGTCTTTTTACCGGTACTCTACATCCTGCATGTGGTGCGCTCCTCGATCCAGGGCATGGGAAACACTTTTTTACCGATGTTATCCGGCGTTGCCGAGTTCATCATGAGAACCGGCAGTGCGCTGCTTCTCCCACTCATCGTCGGCGAAAACGGTATCTTCTTCGCAGAAATCCTCGCATGGGCCGGCGCCGACGTGGTGCTGATCACCAGCTATTTTATTGTAATCAGACAATTAGAAAAGAAACTCCCGGGTTAGCGTAAATCGCTTTCCCAGGAGTTTCTTGATTCTTATCACAGGTGGTCTATTTCCACCACTATTTTTTCTTTTTATCTCCGGTCTTTCTGGAGATGCTTGTTTTCTGGCCCTTAACAACCGACTTCTTCATTGTCTTTTCGCCAGTCTTTTTCACAGTCTTTTCCGATGTTTTTTCACCGGCCTTCTTGACTGCTTTATCCGCATTCTTTCTCACGCTGTATCCGAATGTTCCCAACTGCTCGCCGAGCCCATAGTATCGTCCATGAGAATACGCCATTGGTTTCGCCTTCGAAAGATGGAACGTATCCTTCTCATCAAAATACGCATCATCCACATCCACCGCAACCACTTCCGCTAAAAACATATGATGGCTGCCAAGCTCGTCAACGCGAACGACCTTACACTCCAGATTCACCGGACTCTCCTTAATGAGCGGAACCGAAACCTTTGATGCCGGTTCCTTTGTGAGCCCCGTATCCTTCCATTTATCGGTGTCACGTCCAGATCTGACACCGCAATAATCCGTCGCAAATGTCAGCTCCTCTGTTGTCAGGTTCACAACAAACTCTCCGGTCTCCTTGATCATCTGATAAGAATGCCGCTCCGGTCTCACGCTGATTGTAAGCATCGGCGGATTCGTGCACACAGTCCCTGCCCAGGCAACCGTGAAAATATTCGAATTTCCCTCTTTATCTGCCACAGACACCATCACAGCCGGCACTGGGTACAGCATATTACCCGGCTTGAATTGTCGTTTGCCCATAAATCCTCCTTACTGCTGAAGCGCCATCATAATCTGCGGAGCCAGCTGTTTCTTTCTGGAAACCACGCCCGGCAGATTGATGATTCCGCCCATATCCTGGTGGTGATCTTCCTCATCACTCAGATGGAACGCGGTCGCAACCATCTGCTCCGCCCCCATACCAACGCAAACCAGATCTGTCGTCTCAGTCAAAATATTCGTCAGCATAAAGAACATCATATCGACCTGATGCTGCTCTCTCGCCTTTTTCGTATACTCCATCATACGGTCCTTGATTCCCTCAAGCTCATCCGCATCCATGGACGTGATCTGACCAATACCAAATACATACTTACCTGCGCTGAAACGCTTGAAATCACGATAGAAAATGTCTTCATCCGATTTTCCCATCAGATTACTTCCAGCGGAGAACATCTTCTTCGCATACTCTTCCAGATTCAAACCGGCGATTTCTGCCAGCACCTCCGCCGCCGCACGATCCACAGCCGTACATGTCGGGGAACGGAACAACAGCGTATCGGAAATGATCGCACTGCAGAGAAGTCCCGCAATTG
This sequence comes from Lachnospiraceae bacterium, assembly GCA_017482945.1. GTDB lineage: Bacteria > Bacillota > Clostridia > Lachnospirales > Lachnospiraceae > Pilosibacter. The sequence continues at coordinate 4,203 of JAFUMF010000095.1, read as the reverse complement.
TCGGCTCAATTTCCGCGCCACTCTCCTGATACATCTGGTAAATAATCGTCGCAGTACAGCCAAGCGGCTGGTTTCTGAAAAATACCGGAGACATGGTCTCGACCGTACCAAGACGGTGGTGGTCAATGATCTCCAGAATATCGGCAGACTCCATGCCCTTTACTGCCTGAGATTTTTCATTGTGATCCACTAAAATGATCTGTTTTCCCTTCGCACCCAACAGGTTTCTACGGGAAATCATGCCGAGATATCTGCCGTCATTGTCCAAGATCGGGAAATCACGGAAGCGCTTGCTTGCCATAATATCGCGGATATCATCCAGGAAATCATCCTCCACGAAGGAAGTGATATTCTCCTTGGTCATGAAATAGCTGATCGGCATGGACTGGTTGATCAGGCGTGCGATCGTATATGTGTCATGCGGTGTAGAAATCACCGTACAGCCGCGATCCTGCGCCAGTTTGCGGATCGTTCTGGACACCCCTGCGCCCTCGCCGACGATAATACATCCCGCTTCCATCTCGATGGCACAAAGCTGCGCCTCGTAACGGTTTCCGAGAATCACCAGATCATTCTTTTCAATATAAGTTTCCATAAGGTCCGGATTCGCTGCCGCGATCAAAACCTTACCTTTGTCAAAATACTCTTCTGCATCGCCTACAACGATCGTACCTTCCAGACATTCCAGAATATTGGCGTATTTTGTCTTTGCCTTAGACATAATACTGCTGTCATGAAGATTCATGTAAGCCATTGTAATGTCACTAATCGTGATCACACCTTCGAGAATGCCATCCTCCGTCACACATGGAAGCGTAACGATTTTCTCCTCTCGCATCCGTTCCCACGCAGTCTTTAAGGAAATCCCATGATCTGCGCCCTTGGTTTTGCGAAATTCAATATCTTTTACCTGTGTCTTCACATTTTCAATGAGGCGCGGTGCCTCTACCTGAAAATGCTCTAACACAAATTCCGTCTCCGGATTCACACTGCCCGCACGGCACGGTTCATATTCCTGACCTGTCAGCTTGTGCTTCAGATTAGCATAACAGATGGCAGAACAGATTGAGTCTGTATCCGGGTTGCGATGGCCAACGACCAAAGTTTTCTTAATTGCCTGATTTGCCATAAGTCACTGCCCTTTCCTCAATATCTTCTTAAATTCCAAACACAATTTCCTTAGTTACATCGTTTATTCCAATTAATATTGTACCGATTTTCAATGGTAAATGCAAGTATTTGTATCGGTACATGATAGGCACTCTATTGAATATGCAAATGCGGATTTGGCTCAGTTTCCTTATAAAAGCTGCCATTACTTTTCTTCTGTCAAATTACACCATTCACAATTTTTCATTATGTACACCTACACTAATTGGATGCTTTCTCCATCTCTGCACATCTGACTCAGTGTTCCATCTTTTATTAAATAGGCCTCTCCATACAAAGTTTCAGATCCATTTTCGGAAATAATAAAACTTCCGTCATTCAACGCAACAAACTCACGACCCCTGCTATCTGGAAATGCCATGTCTTCCATTACTCTGTATCCATCCAAAATATCTGTCTTCACATTCTGAAAATGCGGAATAATCATCTGTTTTGTAATTCCCAGACCAGGAATAAATCTCTGGAATTTGGGGTCGATTGCTTCTCCTTCCAGTTCCGGCTGTGCATATACAACTTCTGCGCAGTTCATAGAACCGGCACTCCATGCAATAATAAGTCCATCAAAATCTTTCAAGTTGTTTTTCAAATCAATCTTTTTAAAAAAATCATTCTGAGTTGGAACATGACCGCCTGCTAACACAATCACATCGTAAGATTTTATATTTTCTGCAAGCTGCATTGTCCGAGAATCACACATTTCAAAACTCTCAGCTTTTAATCCACTCATTTCAAATGCTTCCGTTTGGCAATATAAAATATTGTCATTTCGCTCAAATGCATCCGGGCCCGCAGATATAATCAGGACTCTTGAGCCCTCTTTCCAATACTGTTTCAACTTATCTGTCAGACCATTTTCGTTCAACAAATTAGTCGGAACTCGATTTCCATTTACCTTATGTGATCCACCTAGGGAACTCGTCAATACTGCCACCATATATTTTCTCTCCTTCAATTCACTCATTCCAACATTGCAATATGCAAACGGATAATCCAAAATCAAATACTCACATTCTCCACTTTCCTTAATGGCAAGAATATCTGTTTTCAACGGACTCAAATCTCAGACATTATAATCTGCTCCGTTTTTAACCCAGGCATTAAAATCTTCAACCTCTCCCACGAAAGAGTAATCGTCGAAATGAAGAGATTTAGCATGTGGAAGTTTCTTTATTAATTTATTTACAACTGTTGTTTTGCCTCCTGCGGTTACAGCAGCAATCGCGATTACTTTCATGAATCCTCTCCTTTTCACTGTAAAATAGACATATCTTTCATAATAACGTTTATTATACCATAAATGCATTTCATTGCAATTTCGCATCTACTTAATATCGAGACCTCCAAAAAACAAAAACGCCTCCCATAACCATAATTATAGGAAGCGTTTCTTATTACATATTCTATTTATACTAAGACAACGCGCGAAGCGGCAGAGTACCTAAAGATTGGTGGGTAGGTCAGTGCAGTTTAACAAAGTTTTATTTTACATGATTTAGATTTTATATAATCTGGGAACTGTTTTTCAAATTATAACATAGTATTCGATGTATCCACATTATTTCCTTAACGGAAAAAGCGTCATTTTTATGACGCCCTCTCCAGATATTCCTAAAAAAATGTTTTATCTATCTAATCTGTAATTCCTCGATATTTTGCTCTGTTTTCATAGCAATCACGACTGTTTGTGTATTCAACAAGGATTGACATATATGCATCTCGTACATATACTTGTCCTCCATAAACACTCTCTTCTCTAGGACTTATTTCTGCATTACTTTGCAATAAATAAATTCCATTCGATCCATTCATTCGTTCTTTTATACGATTAAAAATACCATTAATTTCTTCTTCTGACATAAAAGGTTCTGTTTTATCCCAGATTTGAATAACACAATATGGCGATGCGTCCCACTCATATTCTTTTAAGAATTCCTCAGCCCTAAGAATATCGCCTTCTATCTCCGTACTTGTATTGGCAAATAAAACTACCATATTGCAAATTTGTTTTCTCAGATTCTTAAGATGATACTGGATATATGCATCCAAGGAAGAATACATTTCCTTTGACAAATCTCTGTATGGATTAGAAATCTCATAACTGTATTCCTCCGCAATACTTATCCATCCATTTGTATACGGAGAACTGTTCCAAAGTGCTTTGTCCTGAAGTCCCAATTCATAAACACTTTTCAAATAATCATACTTCCAAATGCAATCCTCTATCTTATTGTTATTATACAGAAATTCTGGAGTAAATGATAATATTTGTTCCTCTGTAAATGTATATCTTGTTGGCTGGACTCCCGAACTACTTGTAGATACAGCAGTCGTATTATCTGTATCCTTTTTTGTTTGAACGACTCCATTATTTACCCAAGCTCCGTTAATATCTACCTGATATCCGTCTGGAGTTGTAGTATTTAAGAGACAATAACCGTTGGAATTGAAATAATAACACTCACTAACACTGTCGTCGTTTGCATCAATCCATTCCCAACCATTAACCGGATAACTTCCATCATTTCTCTGCCACCACCAACCAACATGGTCCTGTTTCCAGGTTCCTGCAAATACTGTTGTTGTTGCTGCTAACGTTAAAAGAGCCGTTCCTATTAATGTAACCAATTTCTGTTTCTTCATAGTAGTATTCCTCCGAAAAATTCAGTTTTACTGATATTCCCATCATAACACTTTATCATAAAAAAGTAAATCGCCATGGTGGCGGTTACTGAAACGCATCAACTTATCAATCAACGTCTTATTTTTCTGTTCAAATGTTCGACCATTTGTAATGTAACATCACATATTTTACAAAAGGGATACCAGAAGACATCCCTCAGATTGTAGACAAAGCGGTGTGAAAAACGCGATAGTTTTAAAGCGGAAAGTATGTGGGTTTCTATTGGTACTAGAACATAGAGGTTCGGAATAAATCATTCTTGTATCTATATAATCTCCTTTTCTACTCTAAGTGTATAGCCGTAAAAGCACCTAAAGATTGGTAGGTAGGTCAGTGCAGTTTAACAAAGTTTT
>JAFUMF010000094.1 GCA_017482945.1 Lachnospiraceae bacterium | reverse complement strand
GTGGCCGCCGGAGTTGCAAGGGATACGATCGAAAAGCTCCGCTATGACCTGTTCTATAAAATTTCCTATCTGTCCAGCTCGCAGGTAGACGGCTTTACCATTCCGTCTCTCGTGACCCGAATGACGACCGATACCTATAATCTGCATCGTTCCCTCAATATGGTCCAGCGAATGGGCGTCCGCGCGCCGATTTTGATGCTGGGCGGTGTTGTCATTACGATGCTGATCGATCCATATCTGTCCGCGATCCTCTGCTTTTTGATCCCGTTCATGGCAGTGATCGTGGCAAATATCAGTAAAAAGAGTATTCCGCTCTTTACAAAAGCACAGGAATCTGCGGATGATATGATCCGTGTGGTGCGTGAAAACGCCACCGGTATCCGCGTGATCAAGGCATTAAGCCGGTCTGACCATGAAATCGAGCGTTACGACGCGGTCAATGAACAGCTGATTCATGATGAGGCCCATGCTTCGATCACAATGGCGGCCGTCAGTCCATTGATCAATCTGCTTTTAAATACCGGTCTTGTGGCTGTCATTCTTGTCGGCGCATGGCGCGTTTCCACCGGTGCCATGAAACCGGGCGCCATCGTGGCATTCCTTACTTACTTTACGATTATTTTAAACGCCATCATGGCAGTTTCCCGAATGGTGACCATGTTCTCCAAGGCGATCGCCAGCGCGAATCGTGTTTCGGAGGTTCTGCTAACGCCGGCGGATATGGAAATCCGGAGTGCGGAGGCAGAAAGTACACAAACCAATGCGGCAACAGGGGCCTCAGCAGCTGAAACCGGGGCGGTATCTGGTACACCGCACATTGAATTTGACCATGTGAGCTTTTCCTATAATAAGCGTGTGAAGAATCTGAATGATATCAGCTTCTCTCTGGAGCCTGGCCAGTCTCTGGGCATTATCGGTCCGACCGGCTCCGGAAAAAGTACATTGGCACAGCTCCTTCTCCGCCTTTATGATATTGATGAAGGCCAGATCCGTATTCATGGCCGGGATATTACTACCTTCCCACTCGAAGAACTTCGAAAGAAATTTGGTGTTGTATTCCAAAATGATATGCTTTTTAAGGATACGATCCACCACAATATCGATATGGGAAGAAATTTAGACACGGAAGTTTTAAATGAAGCGATTTCCGTTGCGCAGGCGGCGGAATTTATCTCTGAAAACGGCGGTCTGGAACATGATCTGGCCATCAAGGGCGCAAACTTAAGCGGTGGCCAGAAGCAGCGTCTCCTGATTTCCCGTGCGCTGGCCGGCCACCCGGAAATCCTGATCCTGGACGACTCCTCAAGCGCACTGGACTATAAGACTGATGCGAAATTCCGCTCCGCACTGGATGAATCCTTTGATGCGACCACGACGATCATCATCGCCCAGCGAATCAGCTCGATCATGCACTGTGACAAGATCCTGGTTCTGGAGGACGGACTTCCTCTTGGACTTGGAACCCATGAGGAACTGATTAAGTCCTTTGATGCGTACAGGGAAATCAGCGAAATTCAGATGGGAGGTGACGAGGCATGAAACGAAAAGCGACGTTAATTCGTATCATCGGCTATTTATTGCAGCATAAAACGCAGCTGTTTACGGTTCTGGCTCTGTCTCTTCTCGGAAACCTGCTGGCTCTGGCCGGTCCGAAGCTTTCCGGTACTGCCATCAACCTGATCAGTGAAGGCGGCGAGACTGGTTTTATGGACATGCCCTTACTTTATCGGTATGCGGCTCTGCTCCTGGTCTTCTATGTATGCAGTTCCATCATGAGCTACATTGTGAACGTGTCCATGATCAAACTGTCCAGAAAAATCACTTATACATTAAGAAAAGATACCTTTAACCACCTGATCAAGCTTCCTGTCAGCTATTTTGACAACAATACGACCGGCGACATTTTAAGCCGGATTTCCTACGATATTGATACCGTAAATACGTCCCTTTCCAACGACGTGGTGCAGGTATTATCCAGTACTGTGACCATTACAGGCTCCCTCTACATGATGTTAAGCATCTGTCCGAAGCTTTGCCTCGTGTTCACAGTCACGATCCCCCTTGCACTGATGCTGGCTTCCTACCTGACGAAAATGGTCCAGCCCATGTTCCGTGCCCGTTCCAAGGCGGCCGGTGAGCTGAATGGTTATGTGGAGGAAATGATTTCCGGACAGAAGACACTCCGAGCATATACGCAGGAAGAGCGCGTCATCAAGGAAATGAGTGTTCAGAATAAGAAGCTGGTAGACGAGTATTTTAAGACCGACTATTATGCCACGATCATGGGCCCTGGCACCAACGCAACTAACAACCTGGCTCTGGCACTGGTTTCCATCTTCGGCGCCATCCTGTTCCTTCGCGGTGAGATCGATATCGGCGGTATTTCTGCATTCGTGCTCTATTCCAGAAAATTTACCGGCCCGATCCGTGAGATCGCGGAAATTTACGGCGAACTGCAGTCCTCTCTGGCTGCGGCAGAGCGTGTATTTAAAGTCATCGATGAAGCGCCGGAACCGGCGGATTCTGTGGGTGCAGTGGATCTTCCGGTGGCAGAAGGACATGTGGAAGGTAATGTAGAATTACAGAACGTAAACTTTGGTTATACGAAAGACAAGGTGATTCTGAAAGATTTCAGCATGAAAGCGCCAAAAGGCAGTCTGATCGCCATCGTCGGTCCGACCGGCGCAGGCAAGACGACGTTTATCAACCTGCTGATGCGGTTCTATGATATTGACAGCGGTAAGATTCTGGTGGACGGACTCAATGCGGCAGATATCACGCGAAAGAGCCTGCGATTATCGTACTCGATGGTGCTTCAGGACACCTGGCTGTTCTATGGAACCATTTATGAGAACATCGCCTACGGACGTCCGGATGCGACCCGCGAGGAAGTCATTGCGGCGGCGAAGGCAGCTCACATTCATAATTATATTGAAAGTCTGCCGCAAGGGTATGATACGCTTCTCATCGATGACGGCACCAATATCTCCAAAGGCCAGAAACAGCTTCTGACCATCGCGAGGGCGCTGCTGATGCACACGCCGATGCTGATCCTCGATGAAGCGACCTCCAACGTCGACACCCGCACCGAGCACCAGATCCAGGCGGCGATGCGTGCCCTGATGGAAGATAAGACCTGCTTCGTAGTGGCCCACCGACTCTCCACGATCCGAAACGCCGACTGCATTCTCGTCGTGCGGGATGGAAATGTTGTGGAGCGCGGCAACCATGAGGATTTGATGAAGCTTCGCGGATTTTATTATGAGATGCACCAGGCGCAGTACCAATAGTGCTTGCTTAAATTCATATTTTTCCTGCAATCACATATAAAGACTGATAGGCCGTGGCTAATGATAGCGCCATGACCTATCAGTCTTTTTCTTAGAAGTTTCTGGAAGAAAGATTTCTGATTGTTCCCGGGAACGGTGTGAACGGGATCTCGCCCTCGTAGTTCTGGAACTCGATCACGTAGCCGATAGCTGCTGTGATACCTGCGATCATACCCTTATCATCAAGCTCGAACTCCGGTGTGTGGTGGTTCGCACCTGTACCCATTGCATCGTTCTTGATGCCTGTGAATGTGATCACGCCCGGCCAGTACTTTAAGTAAGCCTGCATGCTCTCACATGCCATCCACGGTTCAGCCTTTGTTAATGCCTCTTCGCCAAGGTATTTCTTTACTGCGTTCTGTGCGATTTCTGCACATTTCGGGTTATTGTAGTTCTCGAACAGCGGATCTTTCATAGAAATCACTTCATATGTGCAGTGGTGAAGCTTACACTCTGCCTCTAATACTGCCTTGAACTGGTTCATGAACGGCTCGCCTGCGCCTTCGATGTTGAATGTACGTGTAGTACCTTCGAATACCAGCTCGTCCGGAATAATGTTGAGAGCTGTACCGCAGATCACTTTACCGATGGAGAATGTAAGGATCTCTGTCGGAGCTACATATTTCATACGGTTCATGTTCATATGCGCGTAGATGCTGTGGAAGCAGTCTAATACACTGTGTCCAAGATCCGGACGGGAACCATGGCCTGCAAGACCGTGAAGTTTAATACGGAAACCGTAACCGCCGGAGATAACTGCACCCGGTTCTGCGGAGATCTGACCTGCTTCTACGTCCCATTTTACGTGAGTTGCCACGCAGGAAACGATCGGAAGCTTCATTTCTTCTACGATATACGGAAGGAGATTTCCTACCTGACCGCCGCCCTCTTCGCCGCGCTCAAAGCAGAGAACCACGTCGCCATTCAGTTCATCTTTGATTTCATTTAAGATTTTTGCCTCAGCAAGAAGCATTGCTGTGTGCGCGTCATGACCACATGCGTGGGATACGCCCGGTACTTTGGATACGCAAACTTTCTCACCCACCAGGTTCTGTGTGCTCTCCTGGATCGGAAGTGCGTCCATGTCGGCTCTCATAAGAACCATTTTGCCCGGTTTTCCACCATGGATCAGGCCAACGATACCGCCGTCCGGCACTTCTACCCACTCAATGCCCATGGATGTCAGTTCGTTCTTGATCAGCTCCAGTGTGTTGAACTCAAAGCTTGTGAGCTCCGGGTTCTCGTGGAGATGTCTGCGGATTTTAACCGCGTAATCGTAGTTTTCCTGAGCTAATTTTAAAATGTCCATTTTTCATCTGCTCCTTTGATTCTTTTATATTTTCGTACATATCGTTTTTCAACTGCTACTGTCTATTATATATCGTTTCAGGTATGCAATTCAAGTACAAAACAAGATTCCGAAAGGAAAAAGGCTCCGCCGGCCTCTGAAGCCAGAGACTGACGGAGCCGGATTGTGCGTTTCTTCTTATTATTTCACAACCACGCGGCGGAAGTTCTTCTTACCACGTTTTACAACGATACCTTCGCCGGCAAACTGCTCTTTTGCGAACATTGCTTTGATATCCTTAACGATTTCTCCATCCACGGATACGCCGCCCTGCTCTACGTTTCTTCTTGCCTCGGAACGGGATGCGCAGAGACCGGATTTCTGTACGATGGAGAGGAGGTCGATAGAACCGTCAACGAAGTCGGCATCTGTCAATTCTGCTGTCGGCATCTCTGCTGCTGCACCGCCTGCGAATAATGCTCTTGCGGACTCCTGAGCCTTCTTTGCCTCTTCCTCGCCATGAACAAGGGCTGTCAGCTCGTATGCAAGGATCTCTTTCGCCTGATTTAACTGGCTGCCTTCCCACTTATCCATCTCGTCGATCTGCTCAAGCGGTAAGAATGTGAGCATTCTTAAGCACTTAAGAACGTCTGCGTCCGCAACGTTTCTCCAGTACTGGTAGAACTCGAACGGAGAGGTCTTGTTCGGATCAAGCCATACAGCGCCGGACTGTGTCTTACCCATCTTCTTACCTTCGGAGTTAAGAAGAAGAGTGATTGTCATTGCATGAGCGTCCTTATCCAGTTTACGACGGATCAGCTCTGTACCGCCCAGCATGTTGCTCCACTGGTCATTGCCGCCGAACTGCATGTTACAGCCGTATGTGCGGTATAACTCAAGGAAGTCGTAGCTCTGCATGATCATGTAGTTGAACTCAAGGAAGCTTAAGCCCTTTTCCATTCTCTGCTTGTAGCACTCTGCACGGAGCATGTTGTTAACGGAGAAGCATGCACCTACTTCGCGGAGTACATCTACGTAGTTTAATTTTAACAGCCAGTCCGCGTTGTTTACCATCAGCGCTTTTCCATCGGAGAAGTCGATGAAACGCTCCATCTGCTTCTTGAAGCAGTCGCAGTTGTGCTGGATCGTCTCAACTGTCATCATGGAACGCATGTCTGTACGTCCGGACGGATCGCCGATCATTGCTGTACCGCCGCCGATGAGGGCGATCGGCTTGTTGCCGGCCATCTGGAGTCTCTTCATTAAGCAGAGAGCCATGAAGTGACCTACATGTAAGCTGTCAGCTGTCGGGTCGAAGCCGATGTAGAATACGGCTTTGCCTTCGTTTACCATTTTTCTGATTTCTTCTTCGTTTGTTACCTGCGCGATCAGACCGCGGGCAACTAACTCTTCATAAACACCCATTGTTTTCGTCTCCTTTTCTGTTTTCGGATAGCGGATTAAGGTATAAAAAAGCCCCGTCCCACTCTTAGGACGAGGCTAATATCTCGTGTTACCACCTAATTTCCCACACGGACTCGCATCCATGCGGCTCTGGAAGTCACCATCATGACTCCGGCACGATAACGTGTGCCAACTCCGTTGCAGCCTACTTGTTCTGTGTCTGGCAATTTCCGGCACTGCCGCCGTTCTGCCATCGCACTTCCGTTCGGTGCAAAGCTCCGAGATGTATTCGCCAAGATCGTCCCATGCGCCTTTCACCAACCGGCTGCTCTCTGTCTGGGGGTAGAATCCCGCTACTTCTTCTCTTCTCCGCCTATTTCCTTATTATAAGGCAAATTATATGGATATTTGCGGATTTTGTCAAGCCTGTGCCGGGCATTCCTGGTCTATTTTTCAATAATCCGGCGGTTTCTATGCGGTGTTTTCCACATTTTCTTCTATTTTAAGAACATGTGGATGATTTTATCATAAATCCGTTTGTATGGCTGGTAGCGCATCGGAAGATCGAGCCATGTTTTCTTATCGACGATGCTCTTATAGTGAGTGAAGGTATCGAAACCTGTTTTTCCATGATAGGAGCCCATTCCGCTCTCTCCGAAGCCGCCAAAGCCCATCTCACTGGTGGCAAGATGGATGACCACGTCGTTGATACATCCGCCGCCGTAGCCGCAGCGGGACGTGATTTTCTCCGCAGCTGCCTTGCTGGATGTAAACATGTAGAGGGCCAGTGGATGCGGCATGGAGTTGATGGTCTCGATTGCCTGATCCAGAGAATCATAGGTCAGGACCGGAAGTACCGGGCCGAAGATTTCTTCCTGCATCACTGCATCGTCAAAGGTCACGTTGTTCATGACTGTCGGCTCAATTTTCAGTGTCTTTTCCTCGGACTTTCCTCCGCAAACGATCTTTTCCTCGTCCAGAAGGCCAAGAATACGGCGGAAATGTTTTTCATTGATGATTTTTCCGTAGTTTTTATTGTTTAACGGAGCTTTTCCGTACTGTTTTTTAATCTGAAGCTTCAGCTCTTCTACCAGTTCATCTTTGATGGCAGGGTCACAGTAGATGTAATCCGGGGCCACACATGTCTGGCCGCAGTTCAGGAATTTACCGAAGACGATGCGCTTTGCCGCAAGCTTGATATTGGCAGTCCGCTCCACCACGCACGGGCTCTTTCCGCCCAGCTCGAGAGTCACCGGTGTCAGGAATTCTGCCGCATGGCGCATGACCTCTTTTCCCACGGCCTGGCTGCCGGTGAAGAAAATGTAATCAAAGTGCTCCTTTAGCAGGCAGGTATTTTCCTCGCGGCCGCCGGTCACGACTGCCACATACTGGCGGTCGAAGCATTCTTCCACGATTTTCTTTACCATTTCGGTCGTGTTCGGGGAGTATGCACTCGGCTTTACGACCACGGTATTTCCTGCAGCAATGGCATCCACCAGCGGATCCATGGTCAGCAAGAACGGATAGTTCCACGGACTCATCACCAGGACTACTCCGTAGGGCGACGGTTTTTTATAGCTCCTGGAGGCAAACTGCGCCAGTGGAGTCCGGACGGTCTGTTCCTTTGCAAAACGCTTCGTGTGCTTGATCATATAGCTCAGTTCGCTGAGCACAAGACCGGTCTCACACATATAGCTTTCCATACCGCTCTTTCCCAAATCCTTCTTAATTGCCGCACCGATTTCCGTCTCATATTTTACAATACAGTCCCGCAGCTTCTTAAGTGCCGCCACCCGCACTTCCACATCAAGCGTTGCACCGGTCGCAAAATGGGCGCGTTGGGCTGCTATGATTGTTTTGATTTCCTGTTCGCTCATTTACGTATTCCTCTCACAAAATATCATTTAACCAAAAATTTTTCCGATTCCTCTTCTGTTAACGGTCTGCCAAGACGCTCTGATTCATCTATCATTTTTCTCCATTGGTATCTTCTGCCGTCAGACTTCTCTGTCAATCTACCGTCTGTTGCATATTCTGCTATATCACTGGTTCGTATATACTGCTTCAACAATACTGCACCTACTTTCTCATATATTTGTCCAACAACACCCTCGCTGCCTTCTCATCCAAATACATTCTTCGTCCTGCAGATACCTTTGCATTCAGTGTTTTTGAATAATAATCAACAAGATTCGTTTTCGCCGTAAACGCTACAAAGCCATCGCATCCAGATTCAAAGCTAATTTGACATGCGATTGCAAACAAATGGGCTCCAACACCAACATATTTTCCCCGATGTCCAAAATTATGAGGTGCTACCTCCACAATATCGACATCAGCCACTCCACCATCCATTCGCAAAGAAATGCGACCTTCTACCACTTTACTGCCTTTTCTATACAATTCATATATTGCATATCCATCTTTTTGAGTTTCGGACCAATTAAATTTCCAACCAATATATCTTTTTTTATCAATTGGCCCTTCGATCCTGAAAAATTGCGTTTCTACAATTGCCCCTGTTTTTCTCTCAACAAGACAATCAGTCAACTGGTCAATTACAATATCTACTTGCATGTATTCCTTTCTAAAATTATACCACATTTTATTTTCAATTACTACAACCACAGGTAAACACCAAAAAAGCCCAAACACATCACCTCTTTTCAGATATCAATCTTGTAGAATTTTTGTGACGACTCGTCACACGCATAGGAGCAAACAATACGCTCCAAAAGATAAAAAGACAGCACTAGATGTGCAAAAAACAGGAGATTTCCTGTGCAAAAAGAATACCATACTATCACTTCTTTTGCAATAAAAAAGATAGTTGAAGTTTCTTCCATCACTCTCAACTATCTTTTCTATGCAAAATGTCTCTATGACGCCAGATCCGAAAGTTTCCCAATCAATTCTTTCGCCATTTCCATCATTTTTTCGCAGTCCTTATTTTTGCTTCGCTTATCCTGGTAAAGCATGGTTGGTTTTTCTCCCGGGATGAAGCGCAGGGCGTTTTTGTACTCGGCGATCATGGCAGGGATTCCGGTGGTATCCAGCTTCGCCTTCGGGAACAGCTCGATGCGGACCTCCTGGCGGTTGATGTCCACCTCGGTCACGTAGGCGCGGTGGGCCATGGCCTTCAGTTCCGCCACACGGAGCAGATTGTCAACCGACTTTGGAATATCACCGAATCGATCGATCAGTTCATCCTGCATATCCATGTACTCGTCTTCGTTCTCAATGGTCGAAATGCGCTTATAAACATCCAATTTCAGATACTCGTTCTTAATATAGCCGTCTGGAATAAACGCATCGATGTCGCAGTCCACCACCGTCTCGAAACGCTCCTCTTCCTCAAGCTGACCTTTTAACGCCAGCACGGCCTCATTGAGCATCTTACAGTAAAGATCGTATCCCACAGCCTCCATATGTCCATGCTGCTCCGCGCCCAGAATATTTCCGGCACCGCGAAGCTCCAGGTCACGCATGGCGATCTTAATGCCGGAGCCCAGTTCTGTGAACTCACGGATGGCCTGCAGACGCTTTTCCGCCTCTTCCCTTAGCATCTTGTCTCGCTTGTACATGAGGAAAGCAAAAGATGTACGGTTGGAACGTCCGATTCGGCCACGGATCTGGTAGAGCTGGGAAAGTCCCAGACGGTCCGCGTCGTGGATGATCATGGTGTTGGCGTTCGGAATATCCAGTCCAGTCTCGATGATGGTCGTGGAGACCAGAACGTCCACCTCGCCGTTGACAAAGTCCAACATAATCTTCTCCAGCTGCCGCTCACTCATCTGGCCGTGGGCGAAGGCCACATTGGCATCCGGCACCAGCGTTGCCACATGGTTCGCGACCTCGTCGATGTTGCTGACGCGATTGTATACATAGTACACCTGGCCGTTTCTCGCCAGTTCTCTGTGGATCGCTTCGCGGATCATCTCATCGTTGTATTCCATGACATAGGTCTGGATCGGCACGCGGTCCACCGGCGGCTCCTCCAGGACACTCATATCGCGGATTCCGATGAGGCTCATGTGGAGCGTTCTCGGAATCGGAGTGGCCGTCAGTGTCAGAACGTCCACATTCTGCTTCAGCTGCTTGATTTTCTCCTTGTGGGCAACACCGAAACGCTGTTCCTCATCTATGATCAGCAATCCCAAATCTTTAAATACCACATCTTTGGAGAGGACACGATGGGTGCCGATGACGATATCAACGTAGCCCTTCTTCAGTCCCTCCAGCGTCTTTTTCATCTCCGCCGGTGTGCGGAATCTGGACATCATATCTACACGCACCGGGAAATCCTTCATTCGCTGAACGAAGGTGTTATAATGCTGCTGGGCAAGGATCGTGGTCGGGACCAGATAGACCACCTGCTTGCCCTCCTGAACGGCTTTGAACGCCGCGCGGATCGCAATTTCCGTCTTTCCGTATCCCACATCTCCGCAGATCAGGCGGTCCATGATCTTCCGGCTCTCCATATCCTTTTTGATATCCTCGATGGCTGTGAGCTGGTCTTCCGTCTCTTCGTATGGGAACATTTCCTCGAACTCCCGCTGCCATACGGTATCCGGGCCGTACTCAAATCCTTCTGCATCCTGGCGGGCTGCATAAAGCTCTACCAGCTCTCTGGCGATCTGACGTACCGCCGATTTTACCCGGGTCTTGGTCTTATTCCACTCACTGCCGCCCAGTTTATTGAGCTTTGGAGTCTTGGCATCACTGCCGGCGTACTTCTGGATACCGTCCAGTCTGGTGGCCGGAAGGTACAAGTTTCCACCGTCGGCATATTGCACCTTAATATAATCCTTGATCACATGGTCCTGCTCGATCTTCTCGATACCACGGTAAATGCCAAGACCATGATTTTCATGCACCACATAATCTCCGACGGTCAGTTCGGAGAAACTGCTGATCTTCTTTCCCTCATAGTTGTACTTTTTGCGTTTCTTCTGGCGTTTTTCTGCGCCGAACATGTCGCTCTCCGTGATCACTACGAATTTGATCAGCGGATATTCAAAACCTTTGCGCAGTTTTCCGTAGGTGACCAGAATCTCGCCCGGTGCCACCCTGCGGTCCGGATCATCCGGACAGAAGGCGCGAAGGTCATATTCTCGTAAATCATTGGCCAGTCGGCTCGCCCTCGTTCTGGATGCGGAGAGGAGCACCACGCGGTATCCCTCTTTTTTCCAGCGGGTCAGATCCTTGATGAGGATCTCGAAGCTGTTCTGGTAGGAGCTTAAATTTTTGCCGGTAATGCTGTACTTCGATTTTGCAGACATGCCCGGCAGTCTCTGGTCGAGACCGGTCATGAACACGCACTCGGATGTCTGGGATGCCGCAAGGATCGCCTTGGCCGAAAACAGAAGATCTGTCTGACCCGGAAGAAGGTAGCCCTTCTCCAGTCGGTGGGTCATGCTCTCGCGGAATTCTGTCTCAACGATTTCCGCACGTTCTCTCAAGCGCTGCGGCTCATCGAGGAAGATCGCCAGTCCGCCGGCTCCCGCTCCTGCAGTTCTTTCCCCGGCGGCTTTCATATAATCCAGGAAGGAAACAGTCTCATCACTGAAATACCGGATATAACCGTCCAGATTCTGGGTATCAAAGCCCTCGCGAAGT
Source organism: Lachnospiraceae bacterium (assembly GCA_017482945.1). Lineage (GTDB taxonomy): Bacteria > Bacillota > Clostridia > Lachnospirales > Lachnospiraceae > Pilosibacter. The sequence goes on along the minus strand of JAFUMF010000094.1, from coordinate 6,687 downwards.
CCCTCGCAGAGCTCTTTCACTGCCATCTTGATCCGGTGCGCCTCCTCCGGCTTTCCCTGATCACGGAACAGCTTTTCCTGCTTCTTTCCCTCTTTTTCGATCCGCTCTGCGCCATCAAGCTTCTGGTCTTCATTTAAGACCAGCTCCGCCGCCGGATAGATCATAACAGCATCCATCTGGGCGATGGATCTCTGGCTTTCTGGATCGAAGGTACGAATGGAATCCACCTCATCGTCCCACATTTCGATTCGGACCGGAAGTTCCTCTGTCAGCGGATAAATATCGATGATGCCGCCGCGGATGGAAAACTGGCCCATGCCATCCACCTGGCCCATGCGCTCATAGCCCATGTCCGTGAGGATTTCCTTCATATGGTCAATGTCCAAAATCTCGCCCGCCGCCACCGAAAGGCACCGGTCCTCCATCATGGAGATTGGAAGCAGATGGTCCATGAGTCCGTCCACGGTCGTCACTACAACACCACTCTCGTCTTCCAGAAGGTGCTTGAACACCTGCATGCGCTGTCTCGTCAGCAGATTTCCGTGGATGTCAGAGCTGTAAAACAGCAGGTCTCTGGCCGGATACAGCCAGGTATTTTTGCAGAAATAGCTAAAGTCATCGAAGATCTCTCTCGCTCTGGTATCATCGTGGGTCACCACCAGCTTCCATGATTTCGCAGTTGAAAGCTCATGCATCACATGCACTTTCTGGGAATCCGTCACACCACAAATATGGACAGGTCCTTTTCCACTGTCCAGATCACGTTTCATATCCGAATATTCCGCCAGATCGACCAGCGGATTTGCAAAAATCTCTCCCATACTTCGCCCCACTTTCTGCTTTTATTTCAAATTGCTTTATTACGCTTTCTTTTTATTATGTTCGTTCATCGCATGATCAATGCCGCTCTCGATGATCTCACATGCCGCATCCGCTGCCTCTTTCACGGCATCTGCCATGATTTTTCTGTCCTCTGCGCTGAAATGACCGAGAACATAGTCCGCCAGGTCCATTCTGGACGGCTTTTCACCGACACCGACGCGGACTCTCGGAAATTCCTGGGTTCCCAGGTGAGCAATGATACTCTTGATTCCGTTATGGCCGCCGGCACTTCCCTTGGCGCGGATTCTCAGCTGACCCGGTGCCAGGCTGATGTCATCATAAATCACAATAATATCTTCCGGCGCGATTTTGTAATAGTCGGCCGCCGCGCGGAGACTTTCTCCGCTGGAATTCATATATGTCTGCGGTTTTAAAAGAATGCACTTCTGGCCGCCGATCACAGCTTTTCCGCAGAGCGCCTTATGCTTCTTCTCGGACACATCCGCACCAAGCTTATCTGCCAGCGCATCAATGACCATGAAACCTGCATTGTGTCTTGTATTTTCATATTCCTTTCCCGGATTTCCTAGACCTGCAATCATAAACATTTTTTATTTTCTCCTTAAATATCGCTTCAAATCGTTTCCTTGCTCATAACTGCGCCCCAAAGGCCCACACGAACTACGGCCATCTGGATTTTTGCACGCCTTTTAGGGGCCTTTTTCAAGTCCCCTGGGTATTTAATTTTATCAGCTTCATGGAATTCTTACAAGTATGGTTTGCGTTTTTTTCATTTTTTAAAACAAAAAGAAAGCCCTCCATACGGAAAGCCTTCTCTCTGAACTTTCATATTTGAAACAATCTTTTCATTTGGTACTCACACGGTACGTCCGATCAAATCTCTACCGTCTCGGATGCGCTCCCTGGTATGCCTCTCGGACTGCATTGGTTCCCGCATACGCAGCGTACATCTGGGTCGTTGCCAGATCCGAATGGCCCATCATGGTCTGCACTGCCTTCATGTCGGCACCATTTCCAATTAAATGGGCCGCAAACGAATGACGCAGGGTATGAGGGGTAATATCCTCCTCAATTCCGGCCTTGTTTCCATAAAATTTAATGATCTTCCAAAATCCCTGGCGGCTCATGGAACCACCATTGCAGTTGGTGAACAGCCACTGAGACTCATTTCCCTTCAAAAGTTCCGTGCGGGCAGATTCCATATATCTGGAAAGAGCTTCCTTTGCCACACGGCCAAAAGGAACGGTTCTTTCTTTGTGCTCATCACGGCATGTGATGAAGCCGATGGCCATATTGACGTCCGCAGTCTCCAGATGGATCAGTTCAGAAACGCGGATTCCTGTTGCATACAAAAGTTCCAGCATCGCACGGTCACGGACTTCTTTCGCAGATGTTCCGGACGGCTGTGCCAAAAGGCGATTCACCTCGTCGATGGAGAGGATGGTCGGTGCCTTCTTTTCAATTTTCGGAGCCCGGATCGCATCGGACGGGTCCTTTTTGATCATTCCCTGTTTAAACTCATAACTAAAAAACGCCTTCATGGATGCAAGGGTCCTGGACACCGTTGTCGATGCCTTTCCCTCTTTTTCCAGATGAAGGACGTAGGAATTCAGAACGGTCTTTGTCACTTTCGAAACTTCCGTGATTCCCATCGTCTCAAGATATGCAGCCATCTGCATCAAATCTCTCCGGTAGGACACCCGGGTATTTTCAGACGCGCCTTTTTCCTTTTCCAAATATTCGATAAACTTTACTATTTCCGCTTTCATCTCGGTTTTTTCTTTCCCCCTGAAACATTCACCCCATAGCACTTTTTCCCCAAAAACACGCTATTTTCCTACATTATAGCCGTAGTTTTTCATAAAATCAAACATATTTTTCCCACTTGAAACCCATTTCCCGGGTGATTTACATAAAAAATCACAACATGTGGAATTGGCAGAAACTGGGAAATCCACATGTTGTGATAAATTCATAAAAAAATTTTTTTGTTTTTTTCTTAATTTCCGTAAGACTGGCCATTTTTTCACCATAAAAGTGCCAGAAACCAAGGATTCATCAGGCTTTCGATGGCTGCGCCCAGACAGACAGCCATGGTAAGAACAATCACCGAAAGCACCGTCAGCCGTTTCTTTTTCACGGGCATCCACCAGAGAACAAGATAGCCGACCGGCACATAGATCAGACATTGGGGAAACACTAAAAGCAGGTATTTCCAGATCCCCAGAACTCCGGCCTCCATTGTCAGCGGACAGATCATGACCGCCGCAGAAACCCCCAGGTATGCGACCGTCAAAAGAAGCAGGAACGGTGCTGCTGTGGTCGACAAAATCAAGAAAATAATCATCAGCGTACATAATCGCTTCGGTAAGATCCGAAGAAACAGTTCCATGAATTCCGTCTCAGAAAGCGCCGACGTCATGACCATGCTCTGCTCTGTCACCAGCAGCTCCTGTTTCATCTCCCCACTCATGCCATTACAAAAAACAGTCCCCAGAACGGCCCCCAATATCAGAAAAAAGGACAGCCCGAATTCCAGGCTGTCCTCTCTGGTCTTAAATATTCTCATGGCACAACCTCATACAGCTTTCTACCACTATATGTCTGCCGTGATTTTTCTATTCCTAACGGATTCCTTCCTGCTGCGCATATGCCAGAACGACCGCGATGGTCTTGGAATCTGTCAATTTTCCGGAGTAGATCAGATTCAGAAGATCCTTTACCTCCCAAATCTCCACATCAATACTCTCATCGTCATCCAGATGCTGTTTGGACGGAATCAGATTCTTTGCAACGAAAATATCAATCGCCTCATTGCAGAGGGCAACCGTCGTATTCACCGTCATCAGATACTCCAGTTTGTCAGTGCGGAATCCTGTCTCCTCCTCCAGTTCGCGATATGCGCACTCGATTCTTGGCTCCTCCGGAGAATCCACTTTCCCCGCCGGAAGTTCCAGTGTGAAACGATCCAGTGCGTTGCGATACTGACGCACCAGCATGATTTTTCCGTCCGCAGTCACCGGAAGTACTGCAGCCGCTCCATTGTGGTGGATGAAATCAAAGACTTCCTCGATTCCGTTCGCGATGACCGTATCCCGGTAAATTTTCAGTACTGTTCCCTGATATGCCAGCTCTCTTTTTAATCGTACGATTGCTTCCATGCTTGTCCTCTCTTCTATGAGTCATCTCTGTTTTTTCTAGTCTATTTCAGACGTTTACTCCGGCTTGCACTCTACAAGTTTCCCAGTGCCTGCGCCGAATCTTTATTTCAGCAGCTTATTCTTCTGGAAGTTTGCATCACATGCTTTAATGAGTGCACCGCGGAATCCGCACTCCTCGAGAGCTGCAAGACCTTCGATCGTTGTTCCGCCCGGGGAGCATACCATGTCTTTTAATTCACCCGGATGCATTCCTGTCTCAAGGACCATCTTTGCACTTCCGAGAACTGCCTGAGAAACCATCTTATATGCCAGGTTGCGCGGAAGACCATTCTTTACGCAGCCATCAGCCAGTGCCTCGATGAACATGTACACATACGCTGGGGAACATCCGCTGGCGCTTGCTACTACGTCCATCATGTTTTCATTCACAAGCTCCATTTTACCGATAGAAGTAAAGATTGTCTCTACCATTGCTTTTTCTTCATCGTTGAATTTTGCTGCATCATAAGCAACACCTGTCATACCTTCGCCGACCATTGCCGGTGTGTTCGGCATAACACGAACGATGCGGGCCTGCTCGCCAATACCTTCAGTCAGGTCTGCAATTCCGAAACCTGCTGCGATGGAGATCACCACCTGCTCATTTTTAACAACATCCTTGATTTCTGCCATAACTGCCGGAAGTACCTGCGGTTTTACAGCAAGAATGATATATTTAACCTGACCTACCAGCTCAATATTGGAAGAAACGTGCTGAACACCAGTCTCAGCTGTCACCTTCTCTGCCTGTGCAGCATTTGCATCAAAGAAAATAATATCTTCCGGTGCGAATGTCTTTAAACTTCCTCTCATAATCGCGCCAGCCATATTTCCCATACCGATAAAACCAATTTTTGCCATTTTTGTTTCCTCCTAATACTTCAAAACATTGCTCCCGCGGGAATTGCGGGTCTTTTCTAAAACATTGCGATTGATACGGCTCGTCCGTGCTCATCAATCTCTTTTATCATACTCTGATTTTTACCACAGGTCAACTGCAACAAAAAATCCGGGGGCATATATCTCTATATACCTCCGGACATTTCTGTCTAAATTATTTCGCGTAGTCGGTCACTCTGGATTCACGGATCACATTGATCTTGATCTGGCCCGGATATTCAAGTTCCTCTTCGATTCTCTTAGAAACATCTCTAGCCAGCAATACCATATCATCATCACTGATCTGATCCGGTACTACCATAATGCGCACCTCGCGGCCTGCCTGAATTGCGAAGGATTTATCAACACCCTTGAAGGTATTTGTAATATCCTCTAACTGTTTCAGACGGTTCGTGTATGTTTCCAACGTTTCTCTTCTTGCACCCGGTCTAGCTGCAGAAATTGTATCTGCGGCCTGAACGATACAGGAAATGAGACTTGTCGGCTCAACATCGCCATGGTGGGATTCTACTGCATTGATAACAGTTGCAGACTCTTTGTATTTCTTACAAAGCTCGGAACCCAGCTGGATGTGGGAACCTTCCATTTCATGGTCGACGGATTTTCCAATGTCATGTAATAAACCGGCACGTTTTGCCATTCTGACATCTACACCAATTTCAGAAGCCAGGAGACCGGACAGCTGGGAAACTTCGATGGAATGCTTTAATGCATTCTGTCCATAGCTGGTTCTGAATTTCATCTTGCCAAGCAGCTTGACAAGTTCTGGGTGGATACCGTGAATACCGACTTCGAGACATGCGGCTTCACCTTCTTCGCGCATCATGTTTTCAACTTCTTTCTGCGCTTTTTCCACCATCTCTTCGATTCTGGCCGGATGAATACGTCCGTCCACAATCAGACGCTCTAATGCGATTCTTGCAACTTCTCTTCTTACTGGATCAAATCCAGATAATACAACAGCTTCCGGAGTATCATCAATGATCAGCTCTACGCCTGTCATTGTTTCGAGTGTACGGATATTACGGCCTTCACGTCCAATGATACGACCTTTCATCTCGTCACTTGGAAGCTGAACTACAGAAACAGTTGTCTCTGCAACGTGGTCGGCAGCACATCTCTGGATCGCTGTTACCACATACTCTTTTGCTTTCTTGTCGGCTTCTTCCTTTGCTTTGCTCTCCAGTTCTTTGATGAGCTTCGCAGTATCGTGTTTCACGTCCTCTTCCACTGATTTCAGAAGGTATTCTTTTGCCTGCTCAGAAGTGAGACCGGAAATCTTTTCCAGTTCTTCCTGCTCTTTGGCAAACAGCTCTTCCACCTCAGCGGTACGCTTTCTTAAGGATTCTTCCTTGGATGCAAGGCTAGCTTCTTTCTTTTCCATCGCATCAGCCTTTTTGTCCAGGTTTTCTTCCTTGCTGAGAACGCGGCGCTCATAGCGCTGAACCTCTGCTCTACGCTCTTTGATTTCCTTATCCAGCTCATTTTTCGCTTTCAAATTCTCTTCTTTGGCTTCGAGGAGAGCTTCTTTTTTCTTCGTCTCTGCGACCTTTAATGCTTCATCTATTATTTCTCTGGATTTTTCTTCTGCGCTTCCGATTTTGCTTTCATAGCTTTTCTTACGGTAAGCCACAGCCACAAGCCAGGTAATAGGAGCCACAATAATTGCTGCTAATAACGCACTCATTATTGGTGACACAGGAGCACCTCCTTTATTTAGTTTTCATTGTACAACACTTCAATT
>JAFUMF010000093.1 GCA_017482945.1 Lachnospiraceae bacterium | reverse complement strand
AGACGGTTCCTTCTCTGAAATCTGTCAGAAATTGGAGCAGATCCTTGGAATGAAGATCTGTAAGGAACCTCAGTTATGGATTACTTTGGCGGGTATCGGAATGGGAAATCCGGGATGTATGACAAAGGATGTGGCTGAAGCAATCCAGAGTGCAGACATCCTTCTAGGAGCAGAGCGAATGCTGCGTCCATATAGTCCGCGACTGGAAAAGCATCCATACTATAAAGCTGACCAGATTATTCCGTATTTAAAAGAAGTACAGAGAAACGCAGTGAGCCTGGATACATTGAAGATTGTCATCCTGTTTTCCGGAGACAGCGGATTTTACAGTGGATGCCGGTCTCTTTACCATGCATTAACGGAGACAATCAAAGTCGGTGAACTCAAGGGAGAATTACAGATCATGCCTGGAATTTCGTCGGTTTCCTACCTTGCTTCCTGTATTGGCGAGAGCTATCAGGATGCTGAAATTATTAGTATTCACGGAAGGTCTGTAACAAATCTGGCAAGAAGAATTGCAGAAAATCCGAAGACATTTCTACTGATGACCGGAGCCAGAGATTTGAGTCACCTGGGTGAGGATCTGATTAAGAAGGGCCTCGAAGTATGCGAAATTACTGCCGGAATCCAGTTATCTTATCCGGAGGAAAAAATCGTCAGACTGACACCGGAAGAATGTAAAAGAGCACAGTATGATGGCCTGATTACCTGCATGATTAAAAATCCTGCTGCAGTAAAAAGGCTGGTATCTCAAGGAACTCCGGACGAAGAATTTTTCCGCGACAAAGTTCCGATGACAAAAGAGGAAGTCCGTGAAATCAGTATTTGTAAACTGCATCTGCGCAAAAACTCTGTCGTATATGATATCGGCAGCGGAACCGGTTCCATTGCAATCGAGATGGCCGGGCTTTCTGATGAGATTCAGGTTTTTGCAATCGAAAGAAAAAAAGATGCCGCAGTATTGATCAGAAGGAATCAGGAAAAATTCGGTCTGGAGAATATCACAGTAGTGGAATCTGAGGCACCGGAGGGCCTTGAGCAGCTTCCGGTTCCGTCCCATGCATTTATCGGCGGAAGTGGGAAGCATATGAAGGAAATCCTGAATGTATTATATCAGAAAAATCCGACCATGCGGATCGTAATGAATGCAGTGACGCTGGAAACCATCTGTGAAATGAAGGAGATCCTCAGCACCTGCCCAGTTGCAAATGAAGAAATCGTACAAGTACAGATCAGTCGTTCGAAAAAAGTTGGAACTTATCATATGATGCAGGCAGAGAATCCTGTCTGGATTTGTTCTTTTGATTTTACAGTCCAAGAATAACTCGAACAGGTTCATGAAAAAGCCAATTGCATGGAAAATTTGTTTTTAGCGAGGAACTCTGTGATGAAATTAAAAAGAGTCATGATTGCTGCGCCGAAAAGCGGGAGCGGAAAGACAACCATTACTTGTGCGCTTTTACAAGCACTTAAAGATCGTGGACACCATGTTGTATCCTATAAATGTGGCCCTGATTACATCGACCCCATGTTCCACCAAAAGGTACTGGATATTCCATCCAAAAACCTGGACACATTTTTTACTGGAGAAAACGAAACGCTGCAGCTGTTTTTAAAGGACAGAAAAGAAGTGGATTTTGCAGTTTTAGAAGGTGTCATGGGACTTTATGACGGTCTCGGGGGAATTCGCGAAGAAGGATCATCGTACCATCTTGCAAAGGTAACAAAGACTCCGATTGTTCTTGTTGTTGATGCCAAGGGAATGGGTCGGTCTGTTCTTGCGCAGATTGCAGGTTTTTTGGCTTATGATACGGAACACCTGATTCAGGGAGTGATTTTAAACCGGATGTCAAAATCATATTTTTCGGTAATGAAACCGCTGCTGGAAGAAGTGGGAATCGCAGTTCTTGGGTATTTTCCGGAAAACAAATCGATGTATTTTGAAAGCAGACATCTGGGTCTTCAGATGCCGGATGAGATTCCTAAAATAAAAAGACAGTTGGAAGTGATCGCAAAGGAGTTTTCAGTATCTGTTCAAGTGGAGCAAATCATAGACATGGCCGGAAATGCGAAGCCTTTGACGATGGTGGAGAGCGATATTGAAAAAATTACAACGGCTCATTGCCCTGTCATCGCTATTGCAAAAGATGAAGCATTCTGCTTTTATTATGAGGATAACTTGCGGCTTTTAGAAGAGAACGGTGCGGAACTTGCATATTTCTCTCCGATTCATGATCGAAAATTGCCGGATAACTGTTCTGGAATCTTATTAGGGGGTGGTTATCCGGAGTTATATGCGAAAGAGCTTGCTGCAAATGATTCCATGCGAGAGGCAATCAGGACAGCAATCGCAAATAACATGCCCACAGTTGCCGAGTGCGGCGGATTTATGTATCTGCACTCTGCGATTGAAGCCGCAGAGGGTAGCTTATATGAAATGGCAGGGGTTCTTCCGGGAGTTTGCAGAAATACCGGTAAGCTGGTTCGTTTTGGGTATATTGAAATCGAAGAAGAAAAAGGTCGTTTCCTGATGGAAGGCGAACGGATCCGCGGTCATGAATTCCATTATTACGACAGTGAGGATAACGGAAGTGATTGCACAGCAATCAAACCAGTGACCGGAAAAACCTATCCGTGCATCATAACAGGAGAGTCTTATTGGTTTGGTTTCCCACACTTGTATTATCCATCAAATCCGAGGTTCGCGGAAAGGTTTGTGGAGTTGGCAAGAAAAAGACATACTCCATGTTCAATCTGATTTTGGATATTGTCCAGTAGGTACAGGATAGAGAGATATCTTGTACCTATTTTTATTTTATGAGCCAGTAGCATTTCATAAATATGGTTCATAATAATTTAGGTAACTCTTGTGGTTGTGGTTGTGAAATGTTGCAAAATATGATAAAATGATTGCAGGTTACAACGCCACAGCGAGGGTTAAAAATGAAGTTAAGAAATGGAATGTGAGACATGGAATAAGAGTGGAGAGAACTGTATGTGCCGAGTAACATACGGTAATCCATGGTGCCCGTGTCTTTTTTTATTATAGGAATTCACTATAACTAAAAAACGCTCCGTGGGACGTACATTCTTTATTTTTTGCAGTTTCATGTATAGCAGATTCGCGTGGGTTCGTGAAAGGTTCTGAATAGGAATAAACATTTTTGCAGGAGGAAGGAGTTTTATTATGGGAGCAAATTACAGAGATGAATTAATTGCTTTGATCGAGGAGCGCCGTCAGGCATACACCGATATGAGTGATGCGATTTGGGGTTATGCAGAGCCAAGATTCCAGGAAGTAAAATCTTCCAATTTACAGCAGGAGTATTTAAAGGAAAGAGGATTTTCCGTAAAAGCTGATCTCGCAGGGGAAGAGACTGCATTTATCGCGGAATTCGGAAGTGGAAAACCGATCATTGCATTTTTAGGAGAGTTTGATGCACTTTCTGCACTTCAGCAGGAAGCAAATAAGACAGAGCGCTGCCCGATCGAGGGTATGAGCAATGGTCACGGCTGTGGTCATCACCTTCTCGGAACAGGTTCTCTCGCAGCAGTGGATGCATTAAAGACTTATATGGAGCAGAATAATCTGGCTGGTACGATCCGCTACTATGGTTGTCCGGCAGAGGAAAATGCAGGCGGTAAAGCATATCTGGTTCGTGACGGTTATTTTGATGATTGTGATATCGCGCTGACATGGCATCCGTTTGCTTTGAATAAGGTTATGAAGGGCGGCTACCATCTTGCGAACTTCCGTGCATTCTTCACATTCCACGGAATTTCTGCTCATGCAGCTGGTTCTCCGGAGCTGGGACGTTCTGCTCTGGATGCAGTGGAAGTAATGGATATCGGCGTTAACTTTATGAGAGAGCATATGATCGATGCAGCGAGAGTACATGGTGCGATTACGAACAGCGGTGGTATTGCGCCGAACGTAATCCCGGCGGAAGCACAGATCCTTTATGCGATCCGCGCGCCGAAAGTGACTCAGGTAAAACAGCTGTATGATAGAATGTGTGACATCGCGAAAGGCGCTGCACTGATTACCGGAACAACTGTGGATATTAAGCAGGTTGCAGCTTATTCTGATATTATTAACAATGACACTCTGAATGATATGATCCAGGAGAGCTTGGAGAAGGTGATTCCGATCGGTTATACTGAGGAAGAGTTAGAATATGCGAAGAAATTCCAGGAAGTTACAACGGTACTGGATAAGGAAGGCTTAAAGTCTATGGCTGCGGAGCTTGGCAAGAAGGATATGTTACCGCATCCGTTATGGGATTTCATTGTGGATAAGAATACACGTTTTGGCGGCGGCGGATCTTCCGACGTTGGTGATGTAAGCTGGAAAGTTCCGACAGGTCAGGTTTATACGGCTTGCTACGCTGCTGGTACAGCTATGCATTCCTGGCAGGCAACAGCACAGGGTAAATCCACAATCGCCCACAAGGGTATGTTAGCGGCTGCGAAGGTTATGGCATGTGTTGGCGCTGAGCTTTTGATGAACCCAGAGAAAGTGGAGCAGGCGAAGGCAGACTGGAAAGAGGAATTAAACGGAGAAGTATATCCGAATCCGCTTCCAGAAGGTGCGAAACCGGAAATTTGGTAAGATACTGAACGGGCGTGAATTTCGCGCCCGTTTTTTGAAATCTTTGAAAAGTGCTATTGATAGAAGTTGACAAGAGAGGAGTGACAGCGATGGGATATGAATATAGGCAAGAAATCAGTGATTTGATTGAGCTTCGCAAAAAGGCATATACAGACATCAGTGACGCGATCTGGGGATTTGCTGAGTCCAGATTTGAGGAAGTTGAGTCTTCCAAAATTCAGCAGGAGTATATGCGGTCACGGGGATTTGAGGTTAAGGCAGATCTGGCCGGGGAGGCGACGGCATTTATTGCTGAGTGGGGAAGCGGAAAGCCGATCATTGCGTATGTGGGCGAGTTTGATGCACTTTCTTCTTTACAGCAGGAAGCCGACAAAACGGAGAGAGCTCCGATTCCGGGAAAGGTCAACGGCCATGGCTGCGGCCATCATCTTCTGGGAACCGGTTCTCTTGCGGCTGCAGATGCGCTGAAAACATATATGGAGTCCAACAATATGACGGGAACTGTGCGCTATTATGGATGTCCGGCGGAGGAGAACGCCGGGGGCAAGGCGTACCTAGTGCGCGACGGATATTTTGATGATTGTGATGTTGCCATGTCCTGGCATCCGCACACAACCAATAAAGTGACCGGCGCAGATCGGTTTCTGGCCAATTTCCGCGCTTTTTTCACCTTCCATGGAATTTCTGCCCATGCGGCCGGTTCACCGGAACTGGGACGATCCGCACTGGATGCAGTGGAAATGATGGATATCGGTGTGAATTTTATGCGGGAGCATATGATCGATCAGGCGAGAATTCATGGTGCCATTACCAATACAGGAGGAATCGCGCCGAATGTAATTCCTTCTGAGGCGCAGGTACTCTATGCGATCCGTGCACCTAAGATTACGCAGGTGAAGGCATTATTTGACCGTATGTGCGATATTGCAAAAGGAGCGGCCTTGATTACGGGAACGACGGTCACTGTCCGCCAGGTTTCTGCGTATTCCAACGTAGTCCATAACGAGACCATGGGCAAGATCATGGACGAGCATCTGCATGCGTTTGTTCCCATCAACTATACGGATGAGGAGCTGGCGTATGCGGCGAAGTTCAAGGATGTGATTACGGAGCTGGATAAGGATGGTCTGAAGTCCATGATCAGCCAGCTTGGAGATAAAGAGCGCCGTAAAGAGATTCAGGAGATGTCCATGTTGGATTTTGTATTGGACCGCAGGTCGATGATCGGCGGAGGCGGCTCCACGGATGTCGGCGATGTCAGCTGGGTGGTTCCGGTCGGTCAGGCGAACGTGAACTGTTTTGCGGCTGGTACGGCGCTGCATTCCTGGCAGGCAGTGGCTCAGGGAAAATCTTCCATTGCCCACAAAGGAATGTTGGCGGCTGCAAAGGTTCTGGCATGTACGGGCGTGGAGCTTTTGATGAAGCCGGAGCTTCTTAGCCAGGTCAAACAGGACTGGATCGATGAACTGGATGGAGAAGTGTATCCGAATCCGCTGCCGAAGGATCTGAAACCGGAGATCTGGTAGGAAATCAGAAGTGAGTGTGGTCGACACCGGGGGGATTTATGACGTTGCTGGTGGAGGCAGACCTTGATGATAGGAAAAATGACTGGCCCAGGTGTGAATTGTACGTGTCTGGGCCAATCGAATGTATTTTTAAAAAAATTGAAAAAACTTTAAATTTGTGGTTGACAGAATGCGCTGAATGTTGTAGAATGTGTTTTGTTGAGCGAGTCACAAAGACAAAACTCAAAAATGCGTCAGTAGCTCAGCTGGATAGAGCATACGGCTACGGACCGTAGTGTCGGGAGTTCGAATCTTCTCTGGCGCATGATAAGGCATCTGCAATAGCAGGTGCCTTTTTTTATGTGCGCCTAGCGGCGCACGTTTCCTAGGAAAGACCTTATCACGCCAATGCATGAAAGAAATCCGAAGGTATCTGTGATTATAGGTCCTGTGGGTTTCAGCATTGCGTTCTTCTATGGGAAATGATAGAATAGAGGGTGAGTGAACAGGCGCCTGGCTGCGTGTGCAGTCGGGCGCTTGTTGTTTTATGGAAGGAGAATGTGACTGATGGAAAAGATGAAGAAGAGAATTTCGAGATGGCTCTTGGCTCTGTTTGCGACGGTGCTTGTTCTCGCATCTCTGGTGGGATGCAGCGGCAGCGATGTGAACGAGGCCCTGGACGTGGCGATAGAGGTGCTGGAGGTCGTGGAATCTCTGGAGGCGGAAGAAAGCGGCAGTGCGGCAGTAGACGATGAACTGGCGGTGTTGGAAGAATCGCAACGATCATCGGACGAGAGTATCACGGCGAGTGCTGAGATAAGTGAAGAAGCGGCAGAGACAGAATCGGAAGAGGCACAGACACCGGAAGCAGAGAATACGGATCGCGAAGAATTAGCTCAGGAAGAGGATGCGCTGACCATCAAGGAAGATGGACATTATACCTCTAAGGAAGAGGTTGCGCTATACATCCACACCTACGGTAAATTACCGTCCAACTTTATTTCTAAGGACGAGGCGGAGGACTTGGGCTGGAAGAAGAAAGACGGTGAGGCAGGACAGCTTCATGTGGTGGCCCCCGGTATGAGCATCGGAGGCAGTTATTTTGGCAATTATGAAGGCCTGCTTCCAGAGAAAAAGGGCCGGAAATATTATGAATGTGATATCAATTATGTAAAAGGAAACCGTGGTGCAGAGCGAATCGTGTATTCCAATGACGGCCTGATTTTCTACACAGGTGATCATTATGAGTCTTTCGAGCAGCTGTATCCGGTGGAATAGGATTGTTGAGAGGTACTATTAATATGAAGAGAGTGAATCTGGATTTTAGCCAGTGCGTGAATAAATCGGATGTGCATGCGTACCTGAAAGAGGTGTTTGATTTCCCGGATTATTATGGACAAAACCTGGATGCGCTGTATGATGTGCTGGGTGATGTGGCCGAAGACGTGGAAATCGTGTTTTTGGAGGATGAGGAAGGAAGCTGTGGCGAGTGGGTCGTGGATGCAGGCGCGGCGGTTCGAAGCGATGAGATGGCGCGCTATCTGAAAAATGTGAGACGGGTGATTGAGGATGCAGCAGAGGAGAACGGCCACCTTTTCTTATAATCTGATCCGGGCCAGAAGAAAGACCATGGCGTTGAAGGTTTTGGAGGACGGAACGATTACCGTTCGGGCTCCCTATCGGGTGCCGGTACGTGGGGCGGACCTGTTCGTGGAGAGCCATAAGGATTGGATTTTGTCGCGGTTTGCGGCCTATGAAAAGCAGAAGGCCATGAAGCGAAGCTATACAGAGGAAGAACGCGAGGCGGGAAAGAAGCTGGCGAGAAAGGTTTTTGCGGAGAAATGCCGCTTTTATGCGGAGCAGATGGGCGTGACCTACGGGACGATTTCTGTGCGCGAGCAGAAGACCAGATGGGGAAGCTGCAGCGCGAAGGGAAATCTGAACTTCAACTGGAAGCTGGTTCTGATGCCGGAGGAGATTCTGGATTATGTGGTGGTCCATGAACTGGCACACCGGCAGGAGATGAATCATAGTCCGGCATTCTGGGCGGTGGTCGGGCGCATCGTACCGGATTATAAAGAGCGGCGGAAGTGGCTGAAAGAGAATGGGGCCAGGTATTAGAAAGGGACAGAATTGACTATGCAGCAGGGAAACAGAAAAGAAATCTGGATGGTGCAGACCAAGCGGGCGGATTTTTATGGTCTGGCGGCGAGACTTGGCGTGAGTCCGGTGTCTGTGCGGATCATGCGAAACCGCGGTATGGAGACGGAGGAGCAGATGTACCGGTATCTCTATGGGACGGTGGACGAACTCTATGACGGTGGTCTCATGAAGGACATGGGGAAAGCCATCAGGATTCTTTTGGAACAGTTGAAAAACAGAAAGAAAATCCGGATCATCGGCGACTATGATATTGACGGAGTGTGTTCGACATATCTGCTTCTTACGGGGCTGAGACGGGCTGCGAGAGCGCTGAACGGGCGTGAAGGAGAGCTGTGGAAGAACGGTGCTGCTGAAAACGATGTAAATGGATGGAACATCGATTACGAAATTCCTGACCGCATCAAGGATGGCTATGGAATCAATGAATCGATCATCAGAGAGGCAGCAGCTGACGGTGTCGATACGATCATTACATGCGATAATGGAATTTCGGCCTCGAAAGAGATCGCACTGGCGAAGGAATTCGGCATGACAGTGATTATCACCGACCATCATGAGGTTCCTGTGGGAGATCATGGGCAGATCATTCCGCCGGCGGATGCAGTGGTGAATCCGAAGCAGGCAGATGATAAATATCCGTTTCCTGAAATTTGCGGTGCGGTTGTGGCCTATAAACTGATCAGAGAGCTTTATCGGGCAGTAAACGTGCCGGACCGGGAGTGGAAGGAGCTTCTGGAGTTCGCGGCGATTGCGACGGTCGGGGATGTGATGAAATTACAGGATGAGAACCGGATCATTGTGAAATACGGACTTCGCAGAATGGCGGTCACGAAGAATCTGGGCCTTAGAAAGCTGGTGGAAAAGACCGGTCTTGATATCACGGCTCTCAGTGCCTATCATATTGGATTTGTGATCGGACCGTGCCTTAACGCAGGCGGACGTCTTCAGACGGCGAAGATTGCGCTGAGACTGCTGCTTTCGGAGGATGAGAATGAGGCAGACCGGCTGGCGGAGGAACTGAAGGCCCTCAATGATATCAGAAAGGATATGACCAAGCAGGGCGAAGATGAAGCGATCCGGCAGGTGGAGGAATGTTACAGTGAGGATAAGGTCCTGGTGGTGTATCTTCCGGAGTGTCACGAGTCTCTGGCAGGAATTATTGCAGGCCGTGTCAGAGAACATTTCCACAAGCCATCCATCGTCCTGACAAAGGGCGAGGAGAGAGTGAAGGGGTCCGGGCGTTCCATCGAACAATATCACATGTTCCAGGCGCTGACGAAGGTGGCGGATCTTCTTCCGAAATTCGGCGGCCATCCGATGGCGGCAGGTCTTTCTATAGAAGAAGCAGATGTGGAGGAATTCAGAAGACGGCTCAATGAGGATGCAGAGCTTTCAGCGGAGGATTTTATTCCAAAAGTCTGGATCGATGTGCCGATGCCGCTGGATTATGTGAGTGAAAGTCTGGTGGAGGAGTTAAAGCAGCTGGAGCCCTATGGTCAGGGAAATGAAAAACCGCTGTTTGCCCAGAAGAACCTCTATATCCGCAGTGTAAGGGTTCTGGGAAAGACGAGAAATCTGGCGAAACTGAGTCTGGTTACGGAGTCCGGGCGGTCCATGGATGGGCTTCTATTTACCAACGGCGATGAATTTTTAAAAGAACTTGGCAATAAAAATTTGATGGATATTATTTACTATCCGGACATAAACGAGTATAATGGTAATAGGGTATTACAAGTAGTAGTCAAAAACTATCAACTAAATTAAGGAGGAAAAGGTAAAATGGTTAATGAAATTATGAAGTTGATTTCCCAGTACGACAATGAAGTGGGAGCAGCGATCGAGGCGGAGGCTGGAAGACAGAGAAGAAATCTGGAACTGATCGCTTCCGAGAACATCGTTTCCGAGGCAGTTATGCTGACTATGGGAACTGTTCTTACAAATAAGTATGCAGAGGGTTACTCCGGAAAACGTTACTACGGCGGATGCGAGTGCGTGGACGTAGTTGAGACTCTGGCAATTGAGCGTGCAAAGAAGCTCTTCGGCTGTGATTATGCAAACGTACAGCCGCATTCCGGTGCTCAGGCAAACATGGCTGTATTCGTAGCTATGTTAAAGCCGGGTGATACAGTAATGGGAATGAACCTGGATCATGGCGGACATCTGACACACGGAAGCCCAGTAAACTTCTCCGGTCTGTATTTCAATATCGTTCCGTACGGCGTAAACGATGAGGGTTACATTGATTACGACGAGCTCGAGAAGATCGCTATGGAGAGCAAACCGAAGCTGATCGTTGCTGGTGCAAGTGCATACTGCCGTGAAATCGACTTCAAACGTTTCCGTGAAGTTGCTGATAAGTGCGGTGCTTACTTAATGGTAGATATGGCTCATATCGCTGGTCTTGTTGCTGCAGGACTTCATCCGAGCCCGATCCCGTATGCAGATGTTGTTACAACAACAACTCACAAAACATTAAGAGGACCGAGAGGCGGCATGATCCTTGCAAACAAGGAAGCTGCTGATAAGTTCAATTTCAATAAGGCTATTTTCCCGGGTATCCAGGGTGGTCCGCTTGAGCATGTGATCGCTTCTAAGGCTGTTTGCTTTGGTGAGGCTCTGAAGCCGGAATTCAAGGCATATCAGGAGCAGGTTGTTAAGAATGCGAAAGCACTTGCTGAGGCTCTTACAAACGAAGGATTCAAGGTTCTTACAGGCGGTACAGACAACCACCTGATGCTCGTAGATCTTCGCGGTATGGAGATCTCCGGTAAGGAACTTCAGAGACGTTGTGACGAAGTTTACATCACACTGAACAAGAATACAGTTCCGAACGATCCGAGAAGCCCGTTCGTTACATCTGGTGTACGTATCGGTACTCCGGCAATCACTTCCAGAGGCTTCGTAGAGAGCGATATGGCTGAGATCGCACACCTGATCTGGCTCACAGCTACTGATTTCGAGAACAAGGCTGATGAGATCCGTGAGGCTGTTGTGAAACTTTGCGACAAACATCCGATTTATGCATAAGAAATAATCTGTCATGCTGTCTGCCCGATTGGGTAGGCAGCATGTTTTTTTGATGCACCTTCTTTGCTCACTTTATGAATGAAAAAATGTGAAATTGTTGTGAATCGTGAAAAAAATTGTCGTCAGGTATTCCCAATATATAAAAATGTTGTTAAAATAATGGACAAGAGTAATACATATAGGAGGGAAACTATGAGCAAGTTAATGAAAGAGTTCAAGCAGTTTGCTGTTCAGGGCAATATGCTGGATATGGCAGTTGGTATGATCATCGGTGCTGCGTTCAAGGATATCGTGAATTCTGTAGTAAATGACCTGATCATGCCGGTCGTTGGTCTGTTTACAGGTAAGGTGGATTTCACAAATATGTTCATCGCACTGGACGGCGGTACATACGCAACTCTGGAAGATGCGAGAGCAGCAACTGCAACAATCGCATACGGTCAGTTCATTACACAGGTCATCAATTTCGTGATCTTAGCATTCGTGATTTTCATGATGGTAAAAGCAGTGAACAAGATCCGCACAGCTGCTGAAAAGCAGGAGGAGGCTCCGGCACCGGAAACTCCGGCTGAGCCGACAGAAAAGACATGTCCGTTCTGTCAGTCCACAATCAGCATCAAAGCGACAAGATGCCCGCATTGTACTTCTGAATTGACAGAATAACTGAAATTGGTTATACTGATTGCGGCAGAATATGAAATGTGAAGAACCCCGGGAGGCGAAACAAAATGCCTGCCGGGGTCTTGTTATTACAGGAAAGGGCTTGCTTTGACAGGAAATATCCGGGGGCAGCACTCCTGTGGATAAAGGAAGCAGAGGGGTTATGAAACAGAACATCAAGCTGGTCCTGGAGTATGACGGATCCAGATATGACGGCTGGCAGAAGCAGGGAAATACCGACAATACCATTCAGGGAAAGCTGGAAGCGATTCTTTTTAAGTGGGCCGGTGAGGAAATCGAGATCCACGGCTCCGGACGCACAGACGCAGGAGTCCATGCCAGAGGCCAGGTCGCAAATTTCCATGTGGATTCAAAAGTCTGCAGATCGGCGAAGGAGGCCAAGGACTATCTGAACCGGTATCTGCCGGAAGATATTCGTGTGCTTCATGCGGAAGTAGCCGCAGAGCGGTTTCACAGCAGACTTCTGGCAACGCGAAAAACCTACGCGTACTTTGTGGAGACTGCGGATAAGAAAAATGTGTTTGAGAGAAAATATGTCTACGGACTGGGAGAGAAGCTGGATGTTGCGGCCATGAGAGCTGCGGCGGAGTATCTTACGGGGGAACATGATTTCAAAAGCTTCTGTTCCAACAAGAAGATGAAAAAGAGTACGGTCCGCCGTCTGGACTCCATCGAAATCGAAGAACGGGGAAGTCAGGTGGTATTTTCCTACACAGGAAACGGATTTTTGTATAACATGGTGCGGATCTTGACAGGAACGCTGTTGGAGGTTGGTCTTGGAAAGAGAAGGCCGGAGGAGATGGGAACGATCCTTACGGCATTGAACCGTGAGGCAGCAGGCATGACTGCGCCGCCGGAAGGACTTTTTCTCATGAATGTGGAGTATGATTAAGAAATAAAAAAGAGGCCGGTATGAGTATGTTGAAAGATTGGATCAATGGAATGTTGGGAAGGGAAACGTCCAGAAAGGCACCGGAAATCGGACGCGGTGAAGACGGTGAAATGTCGGTGGACGCACTGAAAAAGTGGCTTTTGTGGTCTGTGGTGGCGCTTGGAATCTGTCTGGCGGCGGTGAGTGCCATGGCGGCAGTGTCTGCTGTGAGAAATAGAAAAGAGGCAGCCGTTTTGGAAGTGGATTCTGGGGCAGTTCTGGAGCTATATTTAAATAGGAAGGGCGAAATCCTTAAGTCCAAGGGAGATGCGACAGAAATGTTGAAGGATTACTCTCTGGAGGAGGGGACCGAAAAAATTTTACAAGGACTTTCTGACCATGGAGAGCTTGGCGACGGCGAGGCAGTGATTTTCACGCTGCGACCATCGGCGACAGGAATTTCTGCCGACTTGGACCGCTTTGCCGACGAGATCCACGTGTATGCGGAGGCATTTCTCAGAAAGAAGCACTCCAATGGAACAGTTTATGTGAGTGTGCTGGAGGGAGAAATGGCATCCGGTGAACTGGCAGCAGACTATGGTGTATCTTTAGGAAAGGCTGCACTGGTAAAGGATCTGGTTGATGAGAATGCCTCCATTAGAGAGGCGGACATGGACCGCCTGCTTAAGATGCCGCTTGATGACCTCTTTGCTGAGATTTCGGGACGGAAATATGATACCTCCTTTATTGTGGTGATCGCGAAACAAGTTTATTCTGTGATGGTAGAAACTGAGGCAGCGCCGGAGGAGACAACGGCGGCTGTTGAAACAGAGGCGGAAGAGACTGAACCGGTGACCACGGCTCCGACGACAGCAGCGACAACGGCAGCAGAAACAGAAGCACCGGAGACAGTGGAAGAATCATCTTCTGAAGCAGAGGGTGAACTGGCAGAAAGCGAAGAGGGATCTGCGGAAACAATGGAAGAATCCAGTGCGGAGGGAGAGACCAATGCTATGGAAGAGACCGTGTCAGAGGAGACTTCTGCTGCAGCAGAAGAAACAACTGCTGCGCCTGTGGAAGCTGAAACTCAGCCAGCAGTAGAAGAAACTCAGCCGGAAACAGCTGCGCCGGCACCGACAGAAGCACCGACAGTGCCTGAAACCCAGGCCCCGGAAACTGCGGCTCCGGAAACGTCAGCTCCGGAGAGCACACAGCCAGCCGGCTCCATCATTGAGCAGGTGGTCCCGTTGACACCGCAGGCATAAAAATCGAAAATAATAAAATTTTTTGAAAAAATTTGAAAATAATACTTGACGAAATCGGACGAGTGTTTTATAATAACATTCGTTCGATTGATGGGCTATCGCCAAATGGTAAGGCAACGGACTCTGACTCCGTCATTTTCAAGGTTCGAATCCTTGTAGCCCAGCTGAAGATCCAGGAATGATTTCCTGGATCTTTTGTTTTTCTGCCTATTTTTGTTGTATGTTGAGCAGTTCCGGCTCATGTCTGAAAATATAGCGTTCCAGAGAACTGCGGTCCACGAGGGAATCCGGTACGCCTTCCCTTGTGATGCTGAAACCGCCTGCGTAGTTGGCAATGCGGACTGCTTTTTCCATTGGATATCCTTCCTGGAGATAGACTGCCAGCGCACTGATGAATGCGTCGCAGGCACCGGTGTTGTCAATGGCCTGGAACGGAATCGCAGGAATGCTTTCCTCCATGGTTTTGGTTTTATAATAACAGCCGTCGGCACCAAGAGAAATGATGACTGTCTCAACACCCCGGTCTAAAAAGTAATCTGCTTTTTCACTGAGAGTGCCATCCGGACACAGGAGATTGATCTCATTCAGGTTCGGAACCAGGATGTTGATATATGGAAGCAGTTCCGGATCAAGATAGCTGCAGGTAGACGGCTTCAGAATGATGGAAACTCCGTGGGCCCTTGCCATGTGGCATGTGGTCATGACTGTGTCCTGCGGGATCTCTGTCTGGACCAGACAGTATCGGCAGTTTTCAAAGTACCGGCTGTTCTTCTTGATATCGTCCGGTGACAGATAGCTGTTGGCTCCGGACAAAATGGAAATGAGAGAGTCGCCGTCGCGCTGAACAAAAATGAACGCTTTTCCTGTTGCCGCATCGGTACAGCGCCGGACTTCGCTGGCATCGATGGAATGTGCCTTTAATGCTTCATAGATCAGGTCGGATTCTACATCGCTTCCTACCGCGCCGATCAGTGACACGTGGGCTCCAAGCTTGGCTGCACCGATGGCTTGGTTGACGCCTTTTCCGCCCGGATAGACGGAGGAAGAGGAGGTCATCATGGATTTTCCGGTGTATGGCAGCTGCTCCATCTTAAGGTAAGTGTCAAGGTTGATGCTTCCCACCACCAGAAGCGGCTGGTTCCGATGGGAGTAGGGGATCGCGATGGTGGTCCGGTTATCGAGCGTCGGATGAGTCTCAAAGGCCAGCGGTACATGGTCCGGGTTCTCCATCATTGCGACCAGCTGCTCGCACAGATGACGCCCAAAGGCGAAATGTGGAGTGGTGAACGTGGAGATTTCCGGATATACCGTATGTGCCCGGGAGTCATTTTTCAGCGAAACCAGAGATACCTCATATGGAATCTGATAATGCAGGGAGGACAATTCTCCGTGCAGATGATTTGCTGCGGAAGAATGGGAACTTACGATTCCGGTGATGGCATGGCTGGTAATTTTATGGATCAGGCTTTCACAGGGCTCCTGATAGACCATGGAGTCCAGAAAGGGGATCCCATTATCAAACAGGCACTTTTTATATCCGTTCAGGAAACGTTCTGTGCGAGTCCCCGGGGAAAGCAGGCATGCGATGTCAGTGTGATGAGCCTGCACCAGAGCCATGGTCGCATCATATCCCATCTGTTCGAAATCGATATTGAGTGCGCCCTCCGCGTGGGAGTAATTAAACAGCAGGAACGGAATCTTCGAGGTACGAAAACTCTCTGCAAAGTTCAGGCTGTCTTCATTTAACGGTTCCCACAGAACACCGTCAACGCCATGTCGGCAGAGTGCAGTCACACCGAGAAATTCCTGCTCCGGCTGGTTGGCGGAATCAGACACCAGGACGGTATAGCCGAGGCTTCTTGCGGCTTTGATGATCGAGTTTAAGGAAAGGCTTGTCTCTGCGGAACGGATCAGAAGACCGAGGGTAAAGGTCTTTGAGGCCGCGTTAGGGAGATTGGTGTTTGAATATGGTGTATAATTGAATTCTTTTACGATCCGGAGTACTTTGTCCCGGGTCTCAGGACTAATGCTTGCGTCCTTATGGTTCATGACCTTGGAAACTGTGGAGATGGATACACCGGCAAGGCGTGCAATTTCTTTAATCGTCATAGGAAACTCCTGTATATCAGTCTAAATTTGTATATCTTCTATAAATAATTATACTTGAAATCGTTAAGAAAAGGAAGAAAAAGAAAATCACATTGACAAAAAGAAACAATGGTGTTATGCTTTTTTCATAAAGAAAATGCTTTAGGAAAAATGTTTTCTCAGCAATTTCAACAATAACTTTAGTAAAACATTTTCCTAAACTTTTAAAATTAAGGAGGAATTCACTATGAAAAAACTTGTTAGTGCAGCTCTCGCAGCATCTCTTTGCCTTGGTTTAACAGCATGTGGCGGCGGCGCAGCAGAAACAACAGCAGCAGCTACAACAGTAGCAGCAACAGAGACAACAGCGGCAGCAGCAGAAGCTACAACTGCAGCAGCTAGCGAGGACCCGATCCGTGTATGTGTAGTTTACACAGGTAACCTCGGTGACAAGTCCTACAACGACTCCTGTAACGCAGGTGCTCAGCAGGCAGTTACAGATTTCGGCATCGAATTAAAATCTCTTGAAGGTTCCACAGCAGAAGAGTGGGAGTCCAACCTTCTTGCAGCTTGTGAAGAAGGCTACGACCTCGTAATCGGTGCTTCTTCCAACATCGCTGACTACATCACAGAGCATGGCCCGAACTACCCGGATACAAAGTTCGCAGTTATCGATACAACTGTTGACCTTCCGAACGTACAGTCCATCTCCTTCGCACAGAACGAGGGTTCCTTCCTTGCAGGTGCAGCAGCAGCTATGTTCACAGAGATGACAGATATCGATGGCGTTAACGAAGACGCTATCATCGGTTGGGTAGGCGGAATGGATATCCCGGTTCTTCATGACTTCTTCACAGGTTATGAGCAGGGTGCTAAATACATCAACCCGGATATTCAGATCTTACAGGCTTTCGCTGGTGAGTGGTCCAACCCGTTAAAGGGTAAAGAGCTTACATTCGCTCAGTTCGATCAGGGTGCAGATATCGTTATGAACGTTGCTTCCGGTACAGGTGCAGGCGTTCTCGAAGGCGCTAAAGAAAAAGGCTTATACGCAATCGGCGTTGACTTAAACCAGGATGCTGATCAGCCGGGTGCTGTTCTTACTTCCATGGTAAAACGTGTTGACAATGCTTGCTACCTTACAATCCAGTCTGTAGTAGAAGGTACATTCGCTGGTGGTACAACTCAGTACCTGTCCTTAAAGGATGGCGGCGTTAGCCTTACAGATTTCTCCGTTATCAAAGAGCACCTTGGCGACAAGTTCCCGCAGGAAATCGTTGATAAAGTTGATGAACTCTCTGAGAAGATCATCGCTGGTGAAATCGTTGTAGAAAACTACGAAGGTTTCGGTCCGGCTAACTAATACCTGTGACGAAATGGGAAAGAACAGGGATCATCTTTGATCCCTGTTTTTTTGAAATATCAGTATAACTGATATTTCAAAACGCTCCGCGTGGATGTGCACGCCACGCCAGCGGTAGTTTGGCTGCAAAAGCAGCCGCGTGGCGGCACGAGAGTTCCGCAAGCGGAACTCTATTATAAAGCAGCCGCAAATATAAAAGAGGGTGAAGCAAATGAGTGAATATGTTGTATCGATGAGTAATATCGTCAAGACATTCGGTACAGTACAGGCAGTGCGACACGGTGAGTTCAATCTGAAAAAAGGTGAGATCCACTCCCTGATCGGTGAAAACGGTGCCGGTAAATCTACAATGATGAAACTGCTCTATGGTATGTACCCGATCAACAGCGGCGAAATTATCGTCAAGGGGAAGAAAATGGATCGTCTTGATCCGAAAACTGCCATTGAACATGGTATCGGAATGGTACACCAGGAGTTCATGCTCGTTGAAGAGCTGACTGTTCTGGAAAATATCATTCTTGGCTTTGAGCCGACAAAAGGTCTTACTATTGACTTCGATTCCGCAAGAAAAGAAGTACAGAAGTATATTGACCAGTATGACATGGAAGTTCAGTTAGATAAAAAGATCAGCCAGATTTCCGTAGGTGAGGCACAGAGAGTAGAGATCATCAAGACTCTGATGCGTGGTGCAGATGTAATTATCCTGGACGAGCCGACTGCTGTATTAACACCGCAGGAAGCAAGAAGACTTTTTGAAATCTTAAAGAACTTAAGAGAAGACGGAAAATCTCTGGTTTTCATTTCTCATAAGTTAGACGAGGTTATGGAGATCTCCAACCGTATCTCTGTAATGCGTCAGGGTCAGTACATGGGTACTGTAAATAAAGAAGAAACTTCCCCGCTCGATCTGACAAAGAGAATGATCGGACGTGAGGTATTCTTAAATATCGATAAGTCCTACGGAAAAGCAGGAAAGACAGTTCTGGAAGTAAAAGATGTATGGGTATCCAGTAACAAGGAAACTTCCAAGATCCGTGGCATGTCCCTCCATGTAAACGAGGGTGAGATCGTTGGTATCGCAGGTATCGACGGAAACGGTCAGAGCGAATTGATCGAGGCGATCACTGGTATCAGAAAAGTGGAAAAAGGTTCTGTGATCTTAAATGGTAAAGACATTACAAACTTCAACCCGAAGAAGGTTCGTGATGCAGGACTTGCACATATTCCGGAAGACCGTAACAAACGTGGTCTGAACCGTACAATGTCTATCGTAGACAACCTGGTAGCTGTTCAGCTTGACGAGGCTCCGTTCTCCAAGGGCATGATGGTTCAGAAGGCTGATCAGGATAAGTACGCAGAAGAGAAAGTAAAACAGTTCGATATCCGTCCGACTGATTACAACCTTCCGACATCTGCATTATCCGGTGGTAATGCACAGAAGGTAGTTGTAGCCCGCGAAGTTTCCATGGGCAAACCGCTCTTAATCGCATCCCAGCCGACTCGTGGTGTCGACGTTGGTGCGATCGAGATCATCCGTAATACACTGGAAAAAGCAAAGAAAGAAGGCGCAGGCGTTCTTCTTGTATCTGCAGAGCTTGAGGAAATTATTTCCCTGTCCGACCGTATCGTTGTTATCCACGAAGGTAAGATCACAGGTGAGCTGATGGCGAGCGAAGCAAATGAAAACAACCTTGGTCTCTTGATGATGGGTGGAAAGGAGAGTAAATAAGCAGTATGAATAACAATAGTGCAAAAGCTGGTTTTATAAGAATTTTAGTTACAATGCTGCTCTCTCTTGGCATTGGAGCGCTCTTCATCGTCGGCATCGGTGAAAATCCGATCGACGCTTACGTTGCACTTTTCAAAGGTGCATTCAACGGTAAACTCCGTCTTGGTACAACACTTGCCGGATTCACACCGCTTCTGTTATCTTCCGTAGCTTTCGCAGTTGCAGCGAAAGCCGGTGCGTTCAACGTTGGTCTTGAAGGCCAGATCTTCCTTGGCGGTATTGCTGCTGCCTATATCGGAATCAACTGGACATTCCTTCCGAAGCCGATCCTGTTCGTTGCTTGTTTTGCAGGCGCAGCAGTTGTCGGCGCAATTTGGGGATTTATCCCGGCTGCTTTAAAAGCGTACTACAATGTAAGTGAAGTTTGTACAACGATCCTTATGAACACAGTTGCTCTGTACATCACTTCCTACTTAGTAAGCGGCCCGATGAGCGCGGGTACAGCA
The DNA here is from genome assembly GCA_017482945.1 of Lachnospiraceae bacterium. Lineage (GTDB taxonomy): Bacteria > Bacillota > Clostridia > Lachnospirales > Lachnospiraceae > Pilosibacter. Next base: position 31,878 of record JAFUMF010000093.1, on the reverse strand, counting down.
AACGCTCAGTCCCACCCGGTAACAGTTACTCTCCATCAGTTCATGAAACCGAGTAGTGCGAACCTGGGTATCGTAATTGCAATTATCCTGGTACTGTTAGTAATCTTCATGCTCTACAAGACAACATGGGGTTACAAGATCCGTACCGTAGGTACCAACCCGGATCACGCAGATTTCGTTGGTATCAACTCTAAAAAAGTTTTCATCGGTTCCATGATGCTCTCCGGTGCTCTTTGTGGTATCGCTGGCTGTATCGAGGTTCTCGGTGTACATGGTTACTTCCTTAATAACTTCGCAACAGGTCTCGGAAGCAACGGTATGTTAGCAGCCCTGATCGTAAAGAACAACGTTGTTGCAACACCGTTCATGGCATTCTTCCTTGCAGTATTAAAGGCTGGTGCGATGGGTATGCAGCAGAGTACAGGTGTTCCGAAAGCGCTGGTTGATACAATCACAGCTGTATTCATCATCATCGCTACAATGGAGACACTGATCCAGTTCAAAGAAAAAGCGAAGAAAAAAGCTGAAACAGAGAAGAAGGAGGGTTAATCGATGGGTGCAATTATTGAAAACTTAGATAAAATTATCAATGTGTCCCTGATTTATGCGACATTCCGTTCCGCGACTCCGATTATCTTCGCGGCTCTGTGTGCAGCTATTACACAGCAGGCGAACATCCTGAACGTAGGTACTGAAGGTATCATGCTGGTAGGTGCGTTCACAGCTGTTGCAGTGAGCTATTTCACAGGCAGCTGGGTGGTTGGCGTTGCTGCAGCGATGCTTGCAGGTGTCCTGATCGCGATGATCATCGGTATCGGACACATCAAATATGGCGCTGATAACTGTGCGATCGGTATGGGCGTTAACATGTTGGCGTTAGCGATCACAAAGTTCCTGTTAAATGTAGTATTTGGTATGAATGGTTCTTTCTCCAGCCCGGAGATCGACCCGATCCCGAGAGTAAAACTGGAATTCTTGTCAGAAGTGCCGATTCTTGGCGAGATATTCTGTAACTGGAGTATTGCCGAATGGTTCGTTATCATTCTGATCATTGCTCTTCAGTTCTTATTCTATAAGACAGTATGGGGACTCCGCCTTCGTGCAGTAGGTCAGTTCCCGGAGGCTGCAAAGACAGCAGGTATCAACGTTAACAAGATCAAATACCAGGCAGTTGCTTTTGCTGGTATGATCGGCGGACTTGCAGGCGCACACCTTTCCCTCGGCTACAGCACACAGTTCGTAGAGAACATGACAAGTAACCGTGGTTTCATGGGTGTTGCAGCGATGTACTTCGGCGGCGCAAACCCGGTATTCACATCCTTAGGATGCTTACTGTTCGGTTTTGCTGACTCCGTTGGTGCGAGACTCCAGGCATACGGTATTCCGTCCCAGTTCGTACTTATGATGCCGTATATCGTAACAATTGCAGTTCTTTCTGTTTCCATGGCAGTGAAGCTTTCTGCAAACAAGAAGCGTCAGTCTTCTTTGAACTAAAAACGGTATAACTCTTAAAATTTGGCAGTATTAATTTTAAAGGAGTAATCAGATATGGATAAGAGAAAAATTATTCTGGATTGTGACCCGGGACATGATGACGCGGTGGCGATCATGCTCGCAGCGATCAACGAGAACATCGATCTTCTCGGTATCACAGTTGTAACAGGTAACCAGACTCTGGAGAAAACAACAAACAACGCGCTGAACATCTGCCAGTATCTTGGCCTTGATGTTCCGGTATTCAAAGGCTGCCCGGATCCGATGATCCGCCCGAAATTTGTTGCAGCTGATATCCACGGTGAAACAGGTCTTGACGGCCCGGTATTTGAGCCGTTAACAAAGAAAGCAGAAGAGCAGCATGCAGTTCTCTGGATGATCGATACAATTATGAAATCTGACGGAGACATCACTGTCGTTACAACTGGTCCGATGACAAACCTTGGTATGGCAATGCGTATGGAGCCGGCGATCGTTCCGAAGATCAAAGAGATCGTTCTCATGGGCGGCGCATACACAAACGGTAACGTAACTCCGGCAGCTGAGTTCAATATCATCGAAGATGCAGACGCAGCTTATGTTGCATTCACAAGCGGCAGACCGATCACAATGGTAGGTCTCGATGTAACAAGAAAAGCACTTTGCTATCCGGCAATCGTAGAGCGTATGGGCAAAGTAGGCAACAAGGCTTCCAAGCTGTTCGTTGACCTGATGGGCCATTTCTGCAAGAGCCAGAAGGAAGTATTCGGATGGGAAGGCGGTCCGTTACATGATCCGATCACAATTGCTTACCTGATCGATCCGAGCGTGATCACAACAAAACCGATGCACTGCGAGATCGATATCTTCTCCCAGCAGTCCCTCGGCAGAACAAACTGTGACTTCTTCGGTTACCAGAAGAAAGAGCCGAACGCAAACGTTGCGATCGACATCGATGTTGAGAAGTTCTGGGATATGATCGAAGAGAATATCCGCAAATATAACTAATTAAACGTGTAAACAAAGACAACTGTTTGGATTTCGCTTCCCTTCGTAAGGGGAAGCGGAACCCGACGGCGACACAAATAATATTCAGCAATTTCGGAGGTTGAAAGAAATGAGCAGACTTCAGGAAGTTCTCGAGCAGAACAAAGAATATTATATCGAACAATTAAAAAATCTACTGGCCATCGATACCCATGATCTTCATCATGGAATCGGCGGCGGCCTGGAAAAAGAAGGTCAGGACTATATGATCCGCCTGTTTGAATCCATGGGTGCTTCTGAAATCGTGAAGGACCAGATGGAGGAGAGCGTGATTCTGGAAAGTCTGGAGAAACATCAGGAAGGCAATGTCGGCCATGACCAGACGGACCGTTATAATGTATACGCAACCTTCAAAGGAAACGGCGGAAAGAGCCTGTTATTCAACAGTCATATCGACGTAATGCCGGCAGATGACGCAGATGAATGGACAACACCTCCGTTCCAGCCGGAAATCCGTGATGGTAAGCTCTATGCACGCGGTGCTGCGGACATGAAGAGCGGCCTGATGGCATCCGCAATGGCTGTAAAGCTGCTTCAGGATGCAGGCTATGAGCTTCCGGGCGACGTAATCATTACATCCGTTTGCGATGAAGAAGGCGGCGGAAATGGTTCCATTCAGGCAGTTATGAGAGGTCTGAAGGCAGACGGCGTAGTAAACTGTGAAGGAACTTCGGATGAACTGGTTCTGGCTCACATGGGCTGGGTATTCTACAAAGTAGATTTCGAAGGAAAAGCATGCCACTCCGGCGGCAAGAAAAATGGTGTCAGTGCCATCGACAAGGCATTCAAAGTGATTCAGGCTCTCAATGAGAAAGAGCATGAATGGCTGTTAGAGTATAAGCATCCGCTGCTCCCACCGCCAAACTTAAACGTTGGCGTGATCCATGGCGGAAGCGCTGGTTCCACAGTTGCAGGCGACTGTTCGTTCTCTACCTGTGTACATTTTGTACCGGGTCTTATGAGCCATGATCAGGTCGTAGCGGAATTTACCGATGTGGTAGACCGCGTGACTAAATCCGATCCGTGGCTGGTAAACCATCCGCCGAAGCTTGATTTATATCAGCAGGGCAATGGTTTTGAGCAGGAAGAGGACCATGAATTTGTATGCACATTCAAGGATGTATACAAAAATGTTCATGGCAGAGATGTAAAGGTTGTCGGTTCTCCGGCAGGATGTGACTCCAGACTTTGGAAGAACATCGCTGGCTGTCCGACGATCCAGTATGGACCGGGAAATCTCCCGCAGTGCCATGCAGTTGATGAGTGGGTAAGTATTGAAGACTATCTCCAGGTAATTCTTGTATATGCAAAGTTGATTCTGGAGTGGGGCGCAAAAACAAATTAGGAGGAATTTGAAAATGGCAAAGAAGGTTCTTTTAGTAGGCGAATCTTGGATGAGCTTTACAACACACGTGAAAGGTTTTGATACATTCTACACATCTGTTTATGAGACAGGTCATCAGTATTTTGAGGCAGCTATGAAAGAGGGCGGCTATGACTTCACATTCATGCCGAACCATGAAGCAATGGACAATTTCCCGTTCACACTTGAAGAATTACAGCAGTATGATTTAATCGTTCTTTCTGATATCGGTGCAAACACACTGCTTCTTCCGACAGCTACATTTACAAAGAGTATCTTAAGACCGAACCGCTGCAACCTGATCCGTGACTACGTTCTCGAGGGCGGCTCCCTTCTTATGGTAGGCGGCTACATGACATTCTCCGGTATCGACGGTAAGGGTAAATGGCAGGATACAGCTGTTCAGGAAGTTCTTCCGGTACAGGTTCTCCCGACAGATGACCGTATCGAGCACTGCGAAGGCGTTCAGCCGGTAACTGTTAAGGAGCATGAGATCCTTGCAGGTCTTGGCGAGTGGCCGAGAGTTCTTGGTTACAACAAGACAATCTTAAGAGAAGGCGCTGAGCTTCTTGCAATCGTAGACGACAACCCGTTCATCGCTCTTGGCGAGTACGGCAAAGGACGTTCTGCAGTATTCACAACAGACTGTGCTCCGCACTGGGCTCCGCCGGAGTTCTGCAACTGGGAAGGCTACAACAAGCTGTTCCAGAACATGGCTAAATGGCTGATCAAAGAGGACTAATCTTTCTGACCGCAGATAATAAAAACTACTCATACTGACTAGAGAAGGACAGGCGATCATTATGAAAGTATTAAGTTTTGGATCTTTAAATATTGATTATACCTACCGTGTGGACCATTTTGTACAGAAAGGTGAGACCTTATCCTCTGAGTCCCTTCAGGTATTCAGCGGCGGAAAAGGACTGAACCAGTCCATCGCTCTGGCTAAGGCCGGAGCTGAGGTGTACCATGCAGGCGTCATCGGAGAAGATGGAAAGTTCCTTCTTGAGATCATGGAAGAGGCGGGTGTTGATACTTCCTGCGTTAAAATCTTACATGATGTGAGAACAGGAAATGCCATTATCCAGAATGATAAAGAGGGAGACAACTGTATTCTTCTTTATGGCGGTGCTAATCAGGCAATCACAAAAGCTCAGATCGATGCGGTTCTGGAGCGATTTGGTGAGGGTGACCATCTGGTCCTCCAGAACGAAATCAATGAACTGCCATATCTGGTTAATAAGGCTCACGAAAAGGGTCTGAAAATTGTTTTAAATCCGTCTCCGATGAACGAGAAGATCTTTGCACTTCCGCTTCAGTTCGTGGATTACTTCCTTTTAAATGAAGTGGAGGCTGAGCAGCTCTTACAGTGGAAGCCGGATTCTGAGGATGACGTGGACGTTCTGGCAGCAGCACTTGAAGCGAAGTTCCCGAACGCGACCATCGTTCTCACCATCGGCAGTGCCGGTTCCATTTTCACAAACGGAGACAAACAGTTCAGACAGCCGAGCTTCCGCGTAAAAGCGGTGGATACAACGGCTGCGGGTGATACCTTCAGTGGTTTCTTCATCGCTGGTCTCTTAAGCGGACTCAGTGAGGAGGCTTCCATGGAGCGTGCTTCCAAAGCGGCTGCAATCGCGGTTACAAGACCGGGTGCGGCTCCGTCCATCCCGACAAAAGACGAGGTAGACAGCTTTTAGAACTGCTTGACAAAGGGTATAAAGCATATTAAAATTAATACGCGTACAGCAAAAGCTCTGATTTCGTACGAAATTAGAGCTTTTTAAAATCATAGGAAATCTGTGATATAAAAAGCTCTGTGAAATATAAGGGGAGTTCCATGTATAGTTTTAAAAGCCGTGTCCGCTTCAGCGAGACCGATATCAACAAAAAACTTTCTATCACAGGCCTGATGAATTACCTTCAGGACTGTTCGATTTTCCAGTCGGAAGATATTGGAGCAGGATTTTCGTATATGAAGAAAACGCAAAAATCCTGGCTGTTATCTGCGTGGAATGTGGAGGTGCTGAGACGTCCGGACGTGGCAGAAGAAATTACGATCGGTACATGGCCTTATGATTTTAAAGGTATTTACGGCCTGAGAAATTTTGCGATCTTCGACAAGGATGGAAATTATCTGGTAAAAGCCGATTCCTGCTGGTTTCTGACTAGTATGGAAACAGGAAGACCGGTGCGCCCGACTGCGGAGGACATTGCTCCGTATCCGACCGTGGAGCCGCGTCTTGATATGGAAGACCTGCCGAGAAAGATCACACTCCCGGAGAATTTGGAAGAAGTTGGAAGAATTTCTGTCATGAAGCACCACCTGGACATCAACAGGCATGTCAATAACGTCCAATATGTGGACATTGCCTGCGAGGCAGTCCCGGAGGGATGCGAAATCTGCGGAATCCGTGCTGAATATAGGAAAGCCGCGGTTCTTGGAGATGTGATCGTCTTAAAGTGTGCGGTAGATGGCGACAAATATGCAGTTTCCCTTTGTGCAGAAGACGGCAGTATTTTTGCAAATGTTGAACTGAAAACAATGAAATAATGGTACAGTCTGGCTGTGCCGGAAAGAGAGGACGAAAGACATGATGGAACTTGGAAAGATGCAGACCCTTGAGGTCATTAAAGAAACAGATTTCGGCGTTTATCTGGCAGAGCCGGGAACAGGAGCAAACAGCCTGGAAAAAGGCGTTCTGCTTCCGAAAAAAATGATTCCTGCCGGAACAAAGCTTGGCGACAAGCTGGAAGTGTTCTTATATAAAGATTCCGAGGATAGAATCATCGCGACAACAACCGTTCCGAAGGTATCCTTAGGAGAGACTGCGGTTCTTGAGGTTCGCGAGACATCCAAGATCGGTGCCTTCTTAGACATGGGATTGGAGAAAGATCTTCTTCTTCCGTTCAAAGAGCAGACCCATCAGGTAAGAAAAGGCGAGCGCGTCATGATTGCCCTTTATATCGATAAGAGCAAACGTCTTGCGGCCACTATGAAGGTCTATCCGTATTTAAGAAGCGATGCTCCGTATCATACAGGCGACGAAGTAAACGGATTTATTTTCGAAATTAATCCGGACCTCGGCGCATTCGTGGCGGTGGATGAAAAGTTCCATGGCATGATTCCGAAGAGAGAGCTGTTTGGCGGCTTTAAAATCGGACAGGAAGTACATGCACGCGTGACAAAAGTGCGCGAAGATGGTAAACTGGATTTAAGCGCGAGAGAAAAGGCTCACAACCAGATTTTTGCAGATGCAGAACTGGTAATGCAGGTAATTAATGAGTTTGACGGAGTTCTGCCGTTCAATGATAAGGCATCACCGGAAGTGATCGCAAGAGAATTCAAACTCAGCAAGAACGCATTCAAGCGTGCGGTCGGCCATCTCCTGAAAGAGGGCAAGATCGAGATTACCGAAAAAAGTATCGTCTCTGTTCAGAACCGTTAATCGACAGAAGCGGCCCGTATTTTGCGGGCGTGAAAAGAAATTGATAAGGTGCTGAATGGTAACAAATAGTGGCTGCGAAGTAATTTGCGGCCGCGAAAAAATAAATATAATGTTGGAGGTAACCACATGAAGACAGAGATCAAAACAAACAATGCACCGGCAGCTATCGGCCCGTATTCCCAGGCTATCGAAGCAAATGGCTTTGTATTCGCATCTGGCCAGATCCCGGTAAACCCGGCTACAGGCGAAGTTCCGGAAGGCGTTGAGGCTCAGGCTGAGCAGGTTATGCAGAACATGACAAACCTTCTTGCAGCAGCTGGCACATCCATGGAGAAGGTTGTTAAGACTTGCGTATTCATCCAGAACATGGACGATTTCGCAGCAATCAACGCAATCTATGCGAAACATTTCCCGACTCCGTGTCCGGCACGTTCCTGCGTAGAAGTTGCAAAACTTCCGAAGGGCGTATTACTTGAGATGGAAGCAATCGCAATCAAATAGTAAAAATCGTCATTTTTGACAAAAGCGTCCTCGATGAGGGCGCTTTTTTCGTGCCGGAAAAGGCAAATCTCCCAAAGACTAACATGTTATATACAAAATTCATGGAAAAAGGCCTGATATTTTGGCGTTTTGCCGTATGGAAAAAAATCGCAAAGTTGTGTACCATATAAACGTAAGTCCGCTAAGCGCGGATTTTTTGAATTATAGACTATGATTCAAAAAACGCTCTGCGTGGATGCACATTCTATTTGGTAATAAATAAAAACGGCCTCTATGAGTCCTATAAATCATATTGTCAGGAGGAGACCATGTCCGGTTTAGTATTAAAAAATGTGAATAAAATCTATCCAGGCGGCCAGCAGGCCATCAAAGATTTTAACTTAGAAATGAAAGACGGAGAAATTCTTATTTTATCGGGACCGGACGGATGCGGAAAGTCTACACTTTTGCGCATGATCGCGGGCCTGGAAGAAATTACTTCAGGTTCTCTTTTTATCAACGGTGTGGACATGACCAACGCAGATCCGCGTGAAAGAAACGTTGCGATGATTTTCAGAAACAGCGTACTTTATCCGCATATGACCGTTCAGGAAAATCTGACATTCGCTCTTCGCATGGCAAAATTAAGCCAGGCGGAGATTGATAAACGAACAGAAGAAATTGCCGGTTTCTTGAATCTCGGAAGAATTCTTGAAAAAATGCCGTCCGAATTAAGTCCTCTTGAGGTCTACCAGGCGCTTCTTGGACGTGCTCTGATCCGCAAGCCAAGTATCCTTCTTATGGACAGCACGATCGCAGATCTGGTGGAGTGTGTGCAGGAAGAAATCAGAGAGAAATTCCTGGCAGTCTACCAGAAGATGAACATAATGGTGATCTATGTCACAGAAAACCAGAGAAGTGCCATGGCGGTGGGAACCAGAATGATCGTGATGAGCGACGGAGAGATCTGTCAGGATGATACCCCGGCAAATCTTGTAAAACATCCGGCTACCAGCTATGTTGCAGGCGTTGTGGGATATCCGCCAATGAATTTCTTCGTGGCAAATGTATATGAAGAAGATGGTCATGTGGGCCTGAGCTTTAAAAAGGGAAAAGTCCTGCTTCCGGAGGAAAAAGGAAAAGCACTTCTGGAAAAGGGCTGGTTAAAGAAAGAAGTTCTCACAGGCGTGAGAGCAGATGCGCTCACAGTTTTAGAAGGAAAGAAAAAAGGTGCAGAGGGAACTTTGACCTGTAAGGTGCAGGGAATGGAGGAGCTTTATTGCAGACCGATGCTCCGTTTTTCCATGGATGAGTCTGCAGGCATCTGTCTTGCGGATGAAATGCCGGCCGGAGGTGAGGGAAGTACCGTGATTCTGGCGGTGGATCCGGAGAAAATTCAGATTTTTAACCGTGAAACGGAAAAGACAATCGTATACTAGGCTATTTTAACAGAAACCAGGGCAGAAATTTGCCCTGGTTTTGTAGTATGTTACAATTTTGTAAAAATTTTTGTGGAAAAATACAAAATTTTCCTTTCCTTTTTAGTGATTTTGTATTAAAATAGACTGTGGATATGTCTAAATTTTCGAAAAGGAGAGGACGCTATGATTTCCAATCAAATTTTACAGTCCAATATTGACGGACTGAAAGAAATTACGAGGATTGACCTTTGCGTCTGCGACGTTGAGGGTAAAGTTTTAGCTTCCACATTTGAGCGCGCAGAAGATTACGAGAGTTCGATCCTTGCTTTTGCCACATCTCCGGCCGACAGTCAGGTGATTTCCGGTTACCAATTCTATAAGGTATTCGACGAGCATCAACTGGAATACATCCTGCTTGCAAAGGGTGGCAGCGATGATGTTTATATGGTAGGTAAACTGGCTGCGTTCCAGATTCAGAATCTGTTGGTGGCCTACAAAGAGCGCTTTGATAAAGATAACTTTATTAAAAACCTGCTCTTGGATAACCTGCTTCTGGTAGATATTTACAACCGGGCAAAGAAACTTCACATCGAGACAAATGTGAAGCGCGTGGTTTTCTTGATTGAAACGAAAAATGATAAAGATGTCAATGCTCTGGAGACCGTGAGAAGTCTGTTCTCTACAAAGACAAAGGATTTCATCACAGCTGTTGATGAGAAAAATATTATCCTTGTCCGCGAGGTGAAACCAGGCGAAACATACGAGGAATTAGAGAAGACTGCTAATACAATTCTCGATATGCTGAACACAGAAGCAATGTCCAAGGTGCATATTGCTTTCGGTACAATTGTAAATGAGATCAAGGATGTTTCCCGTTCCTATAAAGAGGCGAAAATGGCTCTTGATGTAGGTAAGATTTTCTACAGCGGAAAGAACGTGGTCGCATACTCCAATCTCGGTATCGGCCGTCTGATCTATCAGCTTCCGTTACCGCTCTGCCGCATGTTCATTAAGGAAATCTTCGATGGAAAGAATCCGGATGAGTTCGACGAGGAGACACTGACAACGATCAACAAGTTCTTTGAAAACAGCCTCAATGTATCCGAGACATCCAGACAGTTATACATCCACAGAAATACTCTTGTTTACCGTCTTGACAAACTCCAGAAGAGCACAGGACTGGACCTCAGAGTATTCGAGGATGCGATCACATTCAAGATCGCACTCATGGTAGTAAAATACATGAAGTATATGGAGAACTTAGACTACTAATTATGATAGAAATTTCAAAACTGACAAAGACCTATGATAGAAGCAGCCGTGCGTTAAAGGGCGTGGATATCTCGATCGAAGATGGTGAATTTGTCTTTATTACCGGCCGGAGCGGTTCCGGAAAATCCACTCTTTTAAGAATTCTCTTGAAAGAGGTGGATCCGAGCTCCGGCCGTGTTGTCGTTAATGACATGGATCTGGGCGCGATGCCGAGACGGTATGTTCCGAAATACCGGAGAATGCTCGGAGTTGTGTTCCAGGATTTCCGCTTGTTAAAGGACAGGACAGTTTACGAAAACGTGGCATTTGCCCAGCGAGTGATCGGCGTGCCGGGACGCAAAATTCGCGAGTCGGTTCCGCGGATGCTGAAACTGGTAGGTCTCTCATCAAAATACAAAGCGTTCCCGCATCAGCTTTCCGGCGGTGAACAGCAGCGAGTGGCAATCGCCCGTGCGCTGATCAACCAGCCGGCTGTATTATTAGCTGATGAGCCGACGGGAAATTTAGACCCGCAGAATGCAATGGAGATCATGAAGCTCCTGGAGGAGATCAATCGACGCGGAACGACCGTGATCGTTGTCACCCACAGCCGGGATATCGTGGATATGATGAAAAAACGTGTGATCACACTGGACAAGGGCGTTGTGATCAGTGACGAGAGAGAAGGCGGGTATCGATATGAGAATTAGCACGTTCTGGTACTGCTTTAAGCAGGGAATTATAAATATATGCAGAAATATCTGGTTCTCCCTTGCGTCTACCGCGATCATTTCTGCATGTATTTTTTTGTTTTGCGTATTTTTTTCCATTATTACCAACATCCAGCACATGGTCGTGAGCGCAGAGTCCACCATGGGAATTACGGTGTTCTTTGAGGAGACTCTTTCCGGTGATGAGATCCTGGAGATCGGCGAACGGATCGAGAGTGAAAAAGGAAGCCTGATCAAAGGAATGGAATACATTTCGGCAGAAGCTGCCTGGGAGAGTTTTAAGACCGAGTACTTTGGCGAAAACACAGATCTGGCAGAGGGATTTGCACAGGACAATCCGCTGGCTGGTTCTGCGTCCTATGAGATTTATCTCTATGATATCGAGGATCAGGCATCGATGGTGGAATATCTCCAGTCGGTGAACGGTGTAAGAAAGGTCAATTATTCCAATAGTGCGGTAGCCGGACTTTCGAGTTTTAACAGGATTCTTACCTTATTATTCGGTGTGATCATTGCCATGCTTCTGGCAGTGGCGGTTTTCCTGATCAGCAATACGATTTCCGTGGCAGCTGAATTCAGAAAGAGCGAGAATAAAATCATGCGCCTGATCGGTGCGACGAATTTTATGATCCGGGCGCCGTTCGTAGTGGAAGGAACGATCCTTGGTCTGGTCGGTGCAGCAGTGCCGATCGTGGCCATGTTCTTCCTATATAATAAGACGGTGGAATATGTGATGGAGAGGTTCAATCTCCTCTCCGGAATTATCCAGTTCTTACCGATCGGTGAAGTCTACCCGGCGATGGCGGGGATTTCTCTTCTGCTTGGCGGCGGACTTGGATGTATTGTAAGTTTCATGACTATCCGCAAACATTTGCGGGTGTAGGAGCGTAAAATGAGAAAAAAGAAGATCATGACGATCGCTCTGACTTTCTTCTGCTGTATTCTCGCCGTATTCCCGGCTCTGGCTACAAAGAGCGGGCTGGAGGATGCGAAAAAGAAGAAGACAGCCATCGAGCAGGAGAAAAAGCGGGCGGAGGCAACACTCAAGAACCTGGAAGCCCTGAAAGGGGATGCGGTCCGGTACGTGGCGGAGCTGGATGCCAGCCTGGAAACGCTCAGCGATGAGTTATCCCAGCTCACTATTAATATAGAAGAAACGGAAGAGCAGATCGAAATAACAAAGGTCGAGCTTCAGGAGGCAGAGGCTGTGGAAGCCGAGCAGTATGAGTCCATGAAGCTGCGGATCAAATACATGTATGAAAAGGGCGACAGTTCCTATGTGGACCTTCTCATGCAGGCCAAGTCTCTGTCTGAGCTTTTAAATAAGGCGGAGTACATCGGAAAGATTTCTGAGTACGACAGAGAAAAGCTGGATGAATATGCGGAGACGAAGGAACGAATCGCAGAGACGGAGAAAGTTCTGGAGGAAGAACATGCAGAGCTTTTAGAACTTCAGGAGCAGACAGAGGCAAAGCATGCGTCTGTGGAAGAACTTTTGGCAGCAAAGCAGGCGGAACTGAGGAGTATGGAGAAGAAAATCGCTGAGGCGGAAGAAGAGGTCGATGAGTATGCGAAGGACCTGAAAGCCCAGGAGAGCTCCATTAAGGCCATCGAGGCAGAAATCAAACGGCAGGAAGAGGCAGCAAAGAAAAAGGCTGAGGCCAGCGGACAGACGTATAAAACGAAGAGTATCGGAGATATTAAGTTTATATGGCCATGTCCTGCCAGCAGCAGAATTACATCCAAATTCGGTGCCAGATCATCACCGACTGAGGGAGCTTCTTCCAACCATAAAGGAATTGACATCGGCGCGGCGACTGGATCCGATATCCTGGCGGCGGCAGCCGGCGAAGTGGTAGTTTCTACCTATAGTTATTCGGCTGGAAACTACGTGATGATCAACCATGGCGGCGGTGTGTACACGGTTTATATGCACGCGTCCAAGCGCCTGTGTTCGGTGGGCGACACCGTGAAACAGGGCCAGGTGATCGCGAAGGTGGGATCCACAGGTTATTCCACGGGACCACACCTTCATTTTGGAATCAGGCTGAATGGTACATACGTGAATCCGAGTCAGTATGTGAGTCCGTAAGGAGGCGTTTAAGAATTGACAGAATTTGAAAATGAGAAAAAAGAAATGGAACATGAAATGCCGGAGCATGTGAGACCGGAGAAAAAAGAGCCGAAGAATAAATTCTGGAAGGGCGTGCTGGTGGGATCGCTGGTAACGGTCTTCTGTGGAATCCTGGTCGTTGCACTAGCCACCGGAATCTGGGTGGTGGGACGCAGTGTAAAGGTCAGAGAGGACAGCCAAGCAGCCCAGAGCGGTGCGGCTTCCCACGATGAGTCGGTCCAAGAAATGACTAGCGGGCTGGATATGAACGTTGTCGGAGCGAAGCTTTTGGCAATTGAGCAGGCCATGAACGAGTATTTCCTGTTTGATGAAGAAGATGCCGAAGCCAGCGGCATGTCTGCAGAGGACTGGATCTACACGGCTTATGTATTGTCCTACGGCGATCCATATACTTCCTATTATACAAAAAAAGATTATGAGGCACTGATGGACAGCACAGAAGGCGAGTATTGTGGTATTGGCGTGCTGGTAAGCCAGAACGTCTACACCGGTCTTATTACCGTCTCAAAAGTGTTTAAAGATGCACCGGCGGATGAGGCCGGAATGCTTCCGGGCGATATTATCACTGCGGTCGGTGACGCGGACGTCAGTGGAATGGATTTAAGCCTTGTGATCAGTGATCACATCAAAGGTGAAGAAGGAACGGAAGTGACTGTGACTGTGTTCCGTTCGTCCGTCAACGATTATGTGGACTTGACCATGAAACGCGCCATCGTCCAGCATCCGACCGTAGAACATGAGATGTTAGAGGACAACATCGGCTACATCAACCTGTCTTCCTTCGAAGACGTTTCCACGGAGCAGTTCATCACTGCAGTGGAGGACCTGGAGAGTCAGGGGATGGAAGCAATGGTCCTTGATATCCGAAACAACGGCGGCGGTGTTGTTTCGGCTGCTGAGGCCATCACAGACTACATTCTTCCGGACGGAAAAGATATCGTAAGTTTTAAGGGAAAAGCTGTACCGGACTCCACGTCGGTTTCTCAGGATCAGCATCAGATGGATATTCCGATCGTAGTTCTGGTAAACGAACAGAGTGCAAGTGCTTCTGAAATTTTAAGCGGCGCCCTCGGATACCATGATTCCGCAGTCATTGTCGGAACTAAGACATTCGGCAAAGGCATTGCCCAGGGAATGTTCTCAATTCCGGATGGAAGCGCGCTGAAGCTGACAACTGCGTATTACTATCTGCCGTCAGGCGAGTGCATCCACGAAACCGGCATTGAACCGGATGTGGAAGTGGAACTTGACGAAGAGTTAAAGACCATGGTGGAAATTCCAAAAGCAGATGACAATCAGCTGCAGACGGCGATCGATGTGCTCTTAGAGGGCGAGGAGGTCGTGAAAGCGCGGCTGGAGGCTGAGAAGGCCTTAGAAACCACCTCAAAAATGTTGAAGAAAAACTGAGTTTCTTCTATATATAAGGAAGATATCCACAAGTTGAATTGTTTTTATAAAAGTGCAGAAAAAGTGCTTGCATTTTTTCTGCACTTGTGGTATCTTTATGGAGCTGTGGCATGATAGCTGTGAAGCGTGAGGTTGCTACCGAGAATTCGGTAGGTTTTCCGTGGAGCGAATGTCAATTTTTGAAAATGGCGACAAGTCACTGTACCAAGTTAACAGTTGCTCAGGGTAAGGGGCAATAACAACGCGTGAAACTGCGGAATGAGTCTGCACGATACACGCGAGACCGTGTACAGTCACCCACTTGTCGTACTTCGTTAAAAGTGCGAAAAGGAGGCGACTTTTTTTATGGCAAGTCAGGTTATGAGAATCACATTAAAAGCATACGACCACAAGTTAGTTGATCAGAGTGCAGGAAAAATCATCGAGACAGTAAAGAAAACAGGATCTCAGGTGAGCGGACCGGTACCGCTTCCGACTAAGAAAGAGGTTGTAACAATCTTAAGAGCTGTTCACAAGTACAAAGATTCCAGAGAGCAGTTCGAGCAGAGAACTCATAAGAGACTCATCGATATCACAAGCCCGAGCCAGAAGACAGTAGATGCACTGTCCAGACTCGAAATGCCGGCTGGTGTTTATATCGACATCAAAATGAAGAACAAATAATCTGCGATTGTTTGTTCGCTACGCAAACGGAATGAAATGGAGTTTGCGGTTCCCGATGGGGCACAGTGATAAACGA
This sequence comes from Lachnospiraceae bacterium, assembly GCA_017482945.1. Lineage (GTDB taxonomy): Bacteria > Bacillota > Clostridia > Lachnospirales > Lachnospiraceae > Pilosibacter. The sequence continues at coordinate 16,383 of JAFUMF010000093.1, read as the reverse complement.
AACTGGCCTTGGGAGAAAAATTAAGGTAAAATCCTGAATGGTTCTGATATAAAAGCAACACTTTCCTGAATGGGAATCAACATCGTCGCGGTATGCGATGTCATAGTGTTCCACCTATGTTGGGCTGCTCTAGGATGAACGTACAGCAAAGCTGATTACGTTCCGCTGTAGATTAGTAACAGGAGGTAAAAAAATGAAGAAAGCGATCTTAGCTACAAAAGTCGGAATGACACAGATCTTCAACGCTGAAGGCGTACTCGTTCCGGTAACAGTTCTTCAGGCTGGCCCGTGTGTAGTAACACAGGTTAAGACAGAAGAGAACGACGGCTACAAAGCCGTACAGGTAGGTTTTGTTGACAAGAGAGAAAAACTCGTTAACAAGCCGGTAAAAGGCCATTTTGATAAGGCTGGCGTATCCTACAAGAGATATGTAAGAGAATTCAGATTTGAGAATGCTGAAGAGTACAATGTAAAAGATGAAATCAAGGCTGACATCTTCGCTGAAGGCGACAAAGTAGATGCAACAGCAATCTCCAAAGGTAAAGGTTTCCAGGGTGCTATTAAGAGATTAGGACAGCACAGAGGACCGATGGCTCATGGTTCCAAGTTCCATCGTCATCAGGGTTCCAACGGTTCCGCAACAACACCAGGCCGCGTATTCAAGGGTAAAGGAATGCCGGGTCACATGGGTGCAAAGAAAGTTACTACACAGAATCTTGAAGTAGTAAGAATCGATGCTGAGAACAATCTGATCCTGATCAAGGGTGCAGTTCCGGGCCCGAAGAAGTGCTTAGTAACACTGAAAGAAACAGTAAAAGCTGGTAAGTAAGCTTTTATAAGAAAGGAGGAAACTAGAAATGGCAAACGTAACCGTATTCAATATGGAAGGTAAAGAAGTTGGCACAATGGAATTAAACGATGCTGTATTCGGTGTTGAAGTTAACGAGCACCTTGTACACCTCGCAGTTGTAGCACAGCTTGCAAATAAACGTCAGGGAACACAGAAAGCAAAAACACGCGCTGAAGTTTCCGGTGGTGGAAGAAAACCGTGGAGACAGAAAGGAACAGGTCATGCTAGACAGGGTTCCACAAGATCCCCGCAGTGGACAGGCGGCGGCGTAGTATTCGCTCCGACACCAAGAGATTACACAATCCGTCTTAACAAGAAAGAGAAGAGAGCTGCTCTTAAATCCGCTTTAACAAGCAGAGTACAGAACAACCAGTTCGTAGTAGTTGACGAGCTTAAGTTCGAAGAGATCAAGACAAAGAACTTCAAGGCTGTTATGAACAACCTGAACGTTTCCAAGGCTCTTGTAGTTCTCAACGAGAATGACCAGAACACAGTTCTTTCCGCAAGAAACATTCCGGAAGTTAAGACTGCACTTGTAAACACAATCAATGTTTACGACATTCTGAAATATAACACAGTGGTAGCTACTAAAGCTGCTGTAGCATCTATCGAGGAGGTATACGCATAATGGCAAACGTACAGTACTACGACGTAATCCTCAAACCGGTTGTAACAGAGAAGTCCATGAACGCTATGGCTGAGAAGAAATATACTTTCCTCGTACATCCGGAAGCAAACAAGACAATGATCAAAGAAGCTGTTGAGAAAATGTTTGAGGGCACAAAAGTTGAGTCCGTAAACACAATGAACAACGATGGCAAGAACAAGAGACGCGGTATGGTAGTTGGTAAGACTGCGAAAACTAAGAAAGCTATCGTTAAGTTAACAGCTGACAGCAAGGACATCGAGATCTTCCAGGGTCTGTAATTCGTCCTTACTTGAACCTATGCGACAAGCAAAGTCGCGATAATTAAAATAGAAACGCCAGAAGGCGTTGAAAGGAGCACAAAATGGGAATTAAAACCTATAACCCATATACACCTTCCAGAAGAAACATGAGTGGTTCTGATTTCGCTGAAATCACAAAGACAACTCCGGAGAAATCCTTAGTAGTTTCTTTAAAGAAGAACGCTGGTCGTAACAACCAGGGTAAGATCACTGTTAGACACCACGGTGGCGGCAGCAGAAGAAAATACAGAATCATCGACTTCAAGAGAAATTCCAAAGATGGAATTCCGGCAACAGTAATCGGTATCGAGTACGATCCGAACAGAAGCGCAAACATCGCTCTTATCTGCTACGCAGATGGCGAGAAAGCATACATCCTTGCTCCGCAGGGTCTTACAGATGGTATGAAAGTTATGTCCGGCGAAAACGCTGAGGCAAGAGTAGGTAACTGCTTACCGTTAGCAAAGATTCCGGTTGGTGCACAGGTACACAACATTGAGATGCAGCCAGGTAAAGGTGGTCAGTTAGCACGTTCCGCAGGTAATGCAGCTCAGTTAATGGCTAAAGAAGGCAAATATGCAACTCTTCGTTTACCGTCTGGTGAAATGAGAATGGTTCCGATCGCATGCCGCGCAACAATCGGTGTTGTAGGTAACGCAGATCACAACCTGATCAAGATCGGTAAAGCTGGTAGAAAACGTCACATGGGTATCCGCCCGACAGTACGCGGTTCCGTAATGAACCCGAACGACCATCCGCATGGTGGTGGTGAAGGTAAGTGTGGTATCGGCCGTCCGGGTCCGAGCACACCGTGGGGCAAGCCGGCTCTTGGTCTTAAGACTAGAAAGAAAAACAAACAGTCCAACAAGTTAATCGTAAGAAGAAGAAACGGTTAATAGTCAATAGGAGGTAAAACGATGAGTCGTTCACTTAAAAAAGGCCCATTTGCTGATGCTAGCTTACTGAAGAAAGTAGACGCTATGAACGAGGCTGGACAGAAACAGGTTATCAAGACCTGGTCCCGCCGTTCTACAATCTTCCCGCAGATGGTAGGTCATACAATTGCAGTTCACGACGGCAGAAAGCATGTGCCGGTATATGTAACAGAAGATATGGTAGGCCATAAGCTCGGTGAGTTCGTTGCAACAAGAACTTACAGAGGTCATGGTAAAGACGAGAAGAAGTCTGGACGTAGATAATAAGACGCTTTGAAAGGAGGTTTTCGCAATGGCTAAAGGACATAGAAGTCAGATTAAGAGAGAGAGAAATGCTCAGAAGGATACAAGACCGTCTGCAAAGCTGTCTTATGCAAGAGTATCCGTTCAGAAGGCTTGCTTCGTATTAGATGCCATCAGAGGCAAAGATGTGCAGAGTGCACTTGGTATTGTAACTTACAATCCTAGATATGCTTCTAGCTTAATTGAGAAATTATTAAAATCTGCAATCGCTAATGCAGAGAACAACAACGGTATGAATGTTGAGAACCTTTACGTAGCTGAGTGCTATGCTAACAAGGGACCGACAATGAAGAGAGTAAAACCGAGAGCACAGGGTAGAGCTTACAGAATCGAAAAGAGAATGAGCCACATCACAATCGTGCTTGATGAGAAATAATAGGAGGCAGTTATGGGACAGAAAGTTAATCCACACGGCATGAGAGTCGGCGTTATCAAAGACTGGGATTCCAGATGGTACGCTGAGGCTGATTTTGCTGACAACCTCGTAGAGGACCACAAGATCAGAACATACGTAAAGAAAAGATTATACAGCGCCGGTGTTTCCAAAATCGAAATCGAGCGCGCTTCTGATAGAGTAAAAGTTATCGTTCACACAGCTAAACCGGGCGTTGTTATCGGTAAGGGTGGCGCTGAGATTGAAAAATTAAAAGCAGAAATCCAGAAGATGACAGACAAGAAGCTGTTCGTTGATATCAAGGAAATCAAGAGACCGGATCGTGAGGCTCAGCTCGTTGCAGAGTCCATCGCTCAGCAGCTTGAGAACCGTGTATCTTTCCGTCGTGCTATGAAGTCCACAATGTCCAGATCCATGAAGGCTGGCGTTATGGGTATCAAGACAGCAGTAAGCGGACGTCTTGGCGGTGCTGATATTGCTCGTACAGAGTTCTACAGCGAAGGTACAATCCCGCTTCAGACATTAAGAGCAGATATTGACTATGGTTTCGCAGAGGCAGATACAACTTACGGCAAACTTGGCGTAAAAGTTTGGATCTACAAAGGCGAAGTTCTTCCTACTAAAGGAAACAAGGAAGGGAGCGATAAATAATGTTAATGCCTAAGAGAGTAAAGCGCCGCAAACAGTTCCGTGGAACTATGGCAGGTAAAGCTTTAAGAGGAAATACAATCTCCAACGGTGAGTACGGCCTTGTAGCCGCTGAGCCGTGTTGGATCAGATCTAACCAGATCGAGGCAGCCCGTGTTGCCATGACTCGTTATATCAAACGTGGTGGTAAAGTTTGGATCAAGATTTTCCCGGATAAGCCGGTAACAGCTAAACCAGCTGAGACTCGTATGGGTTCCGGTAAGGGTGCTCTTGAGTACTGGGTAGCAGTTGTTAAGCCGGGCCGCGTAATGTTCGAAATCGCTGGCGTTCCGGAGGAGACAGCTAGAGAGGCTCTTCGTCTCGCTATGCACAAGCTGCCGTGTAAGTGTAAGATTGTTTCTAAAGCAGATTTAGAAGGCGGTGATAACAGTGAAAACTAATAAATACTTAGAAGAATTAAAAGCGAAGACAGCTGCAGAGTTAAACGATGAATTAGTTGCAGCAAAGAAGGAACTCTTTAACCTGAGATTCCAGAACGCAACCAACCAGTTAGATAACACAAGCAGAATCAAAGAGGTTCGCAAGAACATCGCAAGAATTCAGACTGTTATCACAGAGAAGGCAAAGGTTGCTAACTAATTTCAAGACTTTGCGCCAGTCTGCGTAGTGCAGGATTGGCCGTCGTTATGACACACGCCGATGCGTGTGACGAATCGTAATATTGAAAGGAGATTATCCGTCGTGGAAAGAAATCTTAGAAAAACACGTACAGGTAAAGTAGTTAGCAACAAGATGGACAAAACAATCGTAGTTGCTATCGAAAACCACGTAAAACATCCGTTAATCGGTAAGATTGTTAAGAACACATATAAATTAAAAGCTCATGATGAGAACAATGAGTGTGGTATCGGCGATACAGTTAAAGTGATGGAAACAAGACCGTTATCTAAAGATAAGAGATGGAGACTTGTTGAAATCATCGAGAAGGCAAGATAATCGATAGTTAATCGAGGAAGGAGTATCAGGCATGATTCAGCAGGAAACCAGATTAAAGGTTGCCGACAATACAGGTGCTAGAGAACTTCTCTGCATCCGCGTAATGGGCGGCTCCACAAGAAGATATGCTAACATCGGCGATATCATCGTAGCTTCCGTTAAAGATGCAACACCAGGCGGCGTTGTAAAGAAGGGCGATGTAGTTAAGGCCGTTGTAGTTCGTACAGTAAAAGGCGCTCGTCGTAAAGACGGTTCTTATATTAAGTTTGATGAAAACGCAGCAGTTATCATTAAAGATGACAAGACTCCAAAGGGAACTCGTATCTTTGGACCGGTTGCAAGAGAGCTTCGTGAGAAACAGTTCATGAAGATCGTATCCCTTGCTCCGGAAGTATTATAAGGGGGTGCCGGTTAATGCATAAGATCAAAAAAGGCGATATGGTTAAAGTTATCGCAGGTAGAGATAAAGATATGACTGGTAAAGTTCTTAGCGTAAAAGACAACAAAGTTGTTGTTGAAGGCGTTAACGTTGTGAAGAAACACACAAAACCGAACCAGATGAACCAGAATGGCGGCATCGTAGAGACAGAAGCTGCTATTGACATCTCCAACGTAATGCTGCTCGTTGACGGAAAAGCAACAAGAGTTGGCTTCGAAGTGAAAGATGGCAAGAAAGTACGTGTTGCAAAAGCAACAGGTAAAGTAATCGAATAAGAGCAGAGAGGAGGAAAAAAAGTTGGCTAGATTAAAAGAAATGTACCAGAACGAGATCGTTGATGCAATGATCAAAAAGTTTGGATATAAGAATATCATGGAAGTGCCGAAGCTCGATAAGATCGTTATCAACATGGGCGTAGGCGAAGCTAAAGACAACGCGAAAGTCCTTGACTCTGCAGTTCGTGACCTTGAGATCATTACAGGTCAGAAAGCAGTTCTGACAAAGGCTAAAAAGTCCGTTGCTAACTTCAAAATCAGAGAGGGTATGGCTATCGGATGTAAGGTTACTCTCCGTGGCGAGAAAATGTATGAGTTTGCAGATCGTCTGATCAACCTTGCTCTTCCGCGTGTACGTGACTTCCGCGGCGTAAATGCTAACGCATTCGACGGCAGAGGTAACTATGCACTTGGTATCAAAGAGCAGTTAATCTTCCCGGAAATCGAGTACGATAAGGTTGACAAAGTTAGAGGTATGGACATTATTTTCGTTACAACCGCTAAGACAGATGAAGAGGCACGTGAACTTTTAAGATTATTCAACATGCCGTTTGCAAAATAAGTAGGAGGATTTATCCATGGCTAAAACTTCAATGAAGATTAAACAGCAGCGTCCGGCAAAGTTCTCCACAAGAGAATACAACCGTTGCAGAATCTGTGGTCGTCCACATGCATATCTGAGAAAATACGGCATCTGCCGTATCTGCTTCCGTGAACTTGCTTACAAGGGCGAGATTCCGGGTGTTAAGAAGGCTAGCTGGTAAGCTGGAAATAAACTTGACCAATGACTTGACGAGGTTCGAAAGAACCTCATCAAGTGAAATGGCAAGTCAGCTGTTCTTCACCTTTTTCCGTGAAGAACTGTACTGTGAAGCGCAAGGGATTTGCGAACTCACAGTGTGACAACCAACAATCCATAAGGAGGAAAATTAAAATGACAATGAGCGATCCGATTGCAGATATGCTTACTAGAATTCGTAACGCAAATACTGCTAAACACGATACAGTAGACGTACCGGCTTCCAAGATGAAATTAGCTATCGCTGATATTCTTGTAGAAGAAGGTTACATTAAGAAATATGAAATCGTAGAAGATGGTGGATTCCAGACAATCCGCATCTCCTTAAAATATGGCAACAACAAAAATGAGAGAATCATCTCCGGCATCAAGAAAATCTCCAAACCGGGCCTTCGTATTTACGCTGGTAAGGAAGATATGCCGAAAGTACTTGGCGGTCTTGGCATCGCTATCGTTTCCACAAACCAGGGCGTTATCACAGATAAGAAAGCAAGAGAGCTCGGTGTTGGCGGCGAAGTACTTGCATTTGTTTGGTAATCATTGTACTTATTAAAGTACTTGCAAATATTTGCTGATTAATATATAATATCCAAGGTTATGCTCACCCGTCGCCTGCAAAACTCATAATTGAGAAGGGCGGCGTAGGTGCGGCCTTTGCATGTTCAAAGGCATATAACCCTTTGCAACTCAAAGGCAATAACATAGAAACTGAAAACAGGGAGTGTAAAAGCACTCTCCGAGAATTTAAGTAGGAGGTATTAGGCATGTCACGTATTGGTAGAATGCCGGTTGCGATTCCAGCAGGTGTAACTGTTACAATCGCAGAGAACAATGTTGTGACCGTTAAAGGTCCGAAGGGTGAACTGGTAAGAGAGTTACCGGTTGAAATGGAAATCAAAGAAGAAGCTGGACAGATTATCGTTACTAGACCGAACGACTTAAAGAGAATGAAATCTCTTCACGGTCTTACAAGAACATTAATCTTCAACATGATCCACGGTGTTACAGCTGGCTACGAGAAGAAGCTGGAAGTTAACGGTGTTGGTTACAGAGCAGCAAAAGCTGGTAAGAAGTTAACTCTGAACCTTGGTTACTCCCATCCGGTAGAGATGGAAGATCCGGAAGGTATCGAGACAGTTCTGGAAGGTCAGAACATCATCATCGTTAAGGGTATCGACAAAGAAAAAGTTGGTCAGTTCGCAGCTGAAATCAGAAGCAAGAGAGAGCCGGAGCCGTATAAGGGCAAAGGTATCAAGTACGCTGATGAAGTTATCAGACGTAAAGTTGGTAAGACTGGTAAAAAGTAATTTAAGGAGAGTGTAGAAAATGGTTAGTAAGCAGTCTAGAAGCGAAATCCGCAGAAAAAAACACTATAGATTACGCAACCGCTTTGCTGGTACAGCAGAGAGACCGCGTTTAGCAGTGTTCAGAAGTAATAATCATATGTATGCACAGATCATCGACGATTCCATCGGTCATACTTTAGTTGCTGCTTCCACTCTTGAAAAAGAGATCAAAGCAGAATTAGAGAACACTGATACAGTTGAGGCAGCTGCATACGTTGGAACTGTAATCGCAAAGAGAGCAATCGAAAAAGGCATCACAGCAGTCGTTTTCGATCGCGGCGGTTTCATCTATCAGGGCAAGATTCAGGCTTTAGCAGATGCAGCTCGTGAAGCTGGTCTGGAATTCTAGTAGAGAGGAGAATACAGCATGAAACGTACAATCATTGATGCAAGTCAGTTCGAGTTAAATGACAAAGTAGTTGCCATCAAGCGCGTATCCAAGACTGTAAAAGGTGGACGTACCATGAGATTTTCCGCTCTGGTAGTAGTAGGCGACGGCAATGGCCATGTAGGCGCAGGTCTCGGTAAAGCAGCCGAGGTTCCGGAAGCTATCCGTAAAGGTAAAGAGGCAGCAATCAAGAACATGGTTGCTATCCCGATGGACGAGAACAACAGTATCCCGCACGACTTCCTTGGTGAGTTCGGAAGCTCTTCCGTACTCTTAAAGAGAGCACCGGAAGGTACTGGTATCATCGCAGGCGGCCCGGTTCGTTCCGTTGTAGAGCTTGCTGGTATTAAAAACATTCGTACAAAATCTTTAGGCTCCAACAACAAGACAAACGTAGTTCTTGCAACAATCGCTGGTCTTACAAACTTAAAGACACCGGAGCAGGTTGCTAAGAACCGTGGCAAATCTGTAGAAGAAGTTGTTTGCTAATAGGAGGATATAAAAATGGCAGAGAAATTATTAATCACATTAGTAAAATCCCCTATCGGTGCTGTTCCGAAGCAGAGAGCAACTGTTGAAGCACTTGGCTTAAAGAAATTACACAAAACAGTTGAAATGCCGGACAATGGTGCAGTTAGAGGCATGATCCAGAATGTTAGACATCTGGTTAAAGTTGAAGAAATCTAAGATCTGATAGAAAGTAAGGAGGTGCAGTGATGAACTTATCTAATTTACATCCTGCTGAGGGTTCCAAGCATAGCGATAATTTCAGAAGAGGCCGTGGCCATGCTTCTGGAAACGGTAAGACAGCTGGTAAGGGTCACAAGGGTCAGAAGGCTCGTTCTGGAGCTACAAGACCGGGCTTCGAAGGTGGTCAGATGCCGTTATATAGACGTATCCCGAAGAGAGGCTTCACAAACATGAACCGTAAGGAAATCATCGGTGTTAATGTAAGCGCTCTTGAGAGATTCGAGAACGATTCCACAGTTTGCATCAACTGCTTAGTTGAGGCTGGACTGGTTAAGAACGCGCAGGACGGCGTTAAGATCCTTGGTAACGGCGAGTTAACAAAGAAACTTAACGTTAAGGCTAACGCTTTCAGTGAGGCAGCAAAGGCTAAAATTGAAGCATTAGGTGGAACCTGCGAGGTGATCTAATATGTTAAAAGCTTTACAGAGCGCATTTAAAGTGAAAGAGGTCCGTACAAGGATCCTCTTCACTTTCATGATGCTTGTAGTTATTCGTGTGGGCTCTTGCCTTCCGATTCCGGGCGTTGATGCGAGCTACTTATCCACATTCTTTGCAGCACTTGATGCTTCTGGTATGGGATTCGTAAATGCGATCACAGGAGGATCTTTCTCCTCCATGTCTCTGTTTGCTCTTAGTGTCAGCCCGTATATCACAGCTTCCATCATCCTGCAGTTGTTAACAATTGCGATCCCGAAACTGGAAGAAATGCAGAAAGAGGGAGAAGAGGGAAGAAAGAAGATTGCAGAATACACAAGATACGTAACAGTCGTACTGGCAGTGATCGAGTCTACTGCTATGGCAGTAGGTCTTGGCGGACAGGGACTGATCCTGGAAGCACACAGAAACTTCTGGGGTTATTTAACTGTTGTATCTGCAATGACAGCTGGTACAGCTCTTCTTATGTGGATCGGCGAGAAAATCACAGAAAAAGGTGTTGGTAACGGTACTTCTGTAATCCTTGTTGTCAACATTATTTCCAGCCTTCCGCAGGATCTCATGTCCTTATACGAGAGATTTATGGCAGGCAAGTCTGTTGCAGTAGCAGCAGTTGCGGCTATTATCATCTTGGCAGTGATCGTTGCGACGGTTGCATTTGTTCTTATCTTAAATGGTGCGGTACGCCGCATTCCGGTACAGTATAGTAAGAAAATGCAGGGACGCAGAATGATTGGCGGTCAGTCCAGCCACATTCCGCTGAAGGTTAATACTGCTGGTGTTATCCCGGTAATCTTTGCTTCTTCTATTATGTCTATGCCGTCAATGATCGCACAGTTCTTCACAATCGATTACTCTTCAATCGGTGGAAGAATTATCATGGCATTAAACTCAGGTAACTGGTTCAGACCGGAGATGCCGCTCTATTCCGTAGGCCTGATTGTTTATATCGTATTAATCGTACTGTTCGCATATTTCTATACGTCCATTACGTTTAACCCGATGGAAGTTGCTAATAATATGAAGAAAGCAGGCGGTTTCATTCCGGGTATCCGCCCGGGTAAACCAACATCCGATTACCTCAACGAAGTATTAAACAACGTTGTATTTATCGGAGCTGTAGGACTTATCATTGTCTGCCTGGTACCGATCATCGCATCTGGTCTCTTCAGCGTAGGCAGCCTTTCCTTCGGTGGAACATCCTTAATTATTATCGCAGGTGTAATCCTCGAGACAATTAAGCAGGTAGAGTCCTTAATGTCTGTAAGAAATTACAGAGGATTCTTAAATGACTAAGACTAAATAAGAAACGATGACAACAGTATCGTAAAATATCCGAAACGGGCGGAAGAACATTTCGCCCGTTTTTTCGGATAAACTGTGTTTTTTTGGCTCATGTAGCTCATGGAGGTCAACTCATGAAGATTATTATGTTAGGTGCACCAGGTGCCGGAAAAGGAACACAGGCGGAAATGATCATGGAAAAATATGATCTGCCGCATATTTCTACGGGGGATATTTTCAGAGCAAACATCAAAGCAGGGACAGAGTTGGGAGTAAAGGCAAAAGCTTATATTGACAAGGGACAGTTAGTTCCGGATTCTTTAACGATCGATCTTGTAATGGATCGAATCAGCCAGCCGGATTGTAATGGGGGTTATATTCTGGATGGTTTTCCGCGTACAATTCCTCAGGCAGAGAGCTTGAGTGCAGCTTTAAGATCCAGAGGAGATTCTCTTGATTATGCAATCAATGTTCACGTGCCGGATGAAAAGATTGTTACTCGTATGTCTGGACGCCGGGCATGTCCTGGCTGTGGTCATACTTATCACGTCGTTTATGCAGCTCCTCACGAGGAGGGCATCTGTGACAAGTGTGGTTCCGCATTATACTTACGAGATGACGATGCGCCGGAAACAGTGAAGAAGCGTCTCGCAGTTTACCACAACCAGACTCAGCCGTTAATCGAGTATTACTGTGGCAAGAAAATCCTGCGCACAGTAGACGGTACGAAAGATTTGGAAGAAGTTTTCCAGGATATCACAAATATTTTAGGAGCATAAGATATGGCAGTAACGATTAAATCGCCGAGAGAAATTGAACTGATGAGAAAAGCCGGAGAAATCCTGGCAGCGACTCATGAGGAGCTTAGAAAGGCCCTTCGCCCGGGCATGTCCACGCTGGATATCGACCGTCTGGGTGAGAAGATCATTCGCAGCTATGGCTGCATTCCTTCCTTTAAGAATTACAACGGCTATCCGGCATCCATCTGCGTTTCCGTCAATGACGAAGTCGTACATGGTATTCCGAATCGCCACAGAATCTTAAAAGAGGGCGATATCGTAAGTCTTGATGCTGGTGTTATTTACCAGGGCTACCATTCCGATGCAGCAAGAACATGGGCGATCGGAGAGGTGTCACCGGAAGCAAAACAGCTGATGGAGGTAACAAAACAGAGCTTTTTCGAAGGAATCAAATTCGCAAAAGCCGGATACCATCTCAATGATATTTCAACGGCGATTCAGTCTTATGCTGAAAGCTTCGGCTACGGCGTAGTTCGTGACCTGGTCGGTCACGGAATCGGAACCCATCTTCACGAGGATCCGGAGGTGCCGAACTTCGCAATGAAGAGAAAAGGCATCCTGCTTCGTCCTGGCATGACATTGGCGATCGAGCCGATGATCAACATGGGACGTCCGGAAGTAGTCTGGATGGACGATGACTGGACCGTAGTGACAGAGGATGGTTCCCTTTCTGCCCACTACGAGAATACAGTTCTGATCACAGAGGGTGAGCCGGAGATTCTTTCCTTATTAAAAGAAGATAAATAAGGGTGCAAATAAGGAGGAGTTTCCATGGAACTGAATCCGGGGTGGAAGGCCAGATCTTTGGCCGGAAATGACAAGGGAAAAATCTATGTCATAAAAGAAGACTGCGGAGAATATGCTTTTCTGGTCCGTGAGGACGGAGAATTGCTCCGAAAAAATAAAAAACATATCCAGGTAATAAAGAACGAAAGACAGTAGACGTCGTACAGGAGGTAATGAGAAGTATGTCTAAGGCTGACGTAATTGAGATTGAAGGCGTTGTAGTTGAAAAACTTCCGAACGCTATGTTCCAGGTTGAGTTAGAGAACGGCCACAAGGTTCTGGCAACAATCAGCGGCAAGCTCCGCATGAACTACATCAGAATTCTTCCGGGCGATAAGGTAACACTGGAAATGTCCCCATATGACTTATCCAAAGGCCGTATCATCTGGAGAGACAAGTAATTGGATTCTTGTGAATAATCACAAGAAAGTACAGGAAAAAATACAAAAAATTAGTTGAAAAAATACTTGATTTTCAAGAACAAAGGTGGTATAATGCTCAAGCGAACTTTGTTGGAACGCTTGTATTATGCCCTTTAAGGGTGTCTATATACAGGTAATGGCAACCCGTAATGCTGTTTCCCAAAGACTTCGGTATCAGGTGTGTAAACCGATAGAATGGAAGGAAGCAGACTACGAAGGAAAGGAGATATTACTGTGAAAGTAAGATCATCAGTAAAACCGATTTGCGAAAAGTGCAAGATTATTAAGAGAAAAGGCAGCATCAGAGTAATCTGTGAAAATCCGAAGCACAAACAGAGACAGGGTTAATTTGCCGCATCTTGCCTGTAATTTTCGCGCGGCTTTGACATGACTCGCCAGAGTGCGTTGTTTATGTCGGCAAAATACTATTTCTACTAAATTAAAATGGAGGTACACTCATGGCTCGTATTTCAGGTGTTGATTTACCAAGAGAAAAACGTGTCGAAATCGGCTTAACTTATATCTACGGTATTGGTAGAACAAGTGCAAACCGTATTCTTGCTGATGCTGGTGTTAACCCGGATACTCGTGTTAAAGACTTAACAGATGACGAGGTTAAGAACATCGCAGCAGTTATCGCTGAGACTCAGACTGTTGAGGGTGATTTACGTCGTGAGATCGCTTTAAACATCAAGAGACTTCAGGAAATCGGTTGCTACAGAGGCATTCGTCATAGAAAGAGCCTTCCGGTTCGTGGTCAGAAGACAAAGACCAACGCAAGAACATGTAAGGGTCCGAGAAAGACAGTAGCAAACAAGAAAAAATAAGTAACTAAAGTATGAATCACGTTGTATGTTTTAAAAACAGGAAACAGGATTCAAAATTCGAGAAAGTAGGTTAGTTTAAAATGGCTAAAAAAGTGTCCACTGCTAAGAAAGTGACAAAAAAGCGTGTAAAGAAAAACGTTGAACGCGGACAGGCGCACATCCAGTCATCTTTTAACAACACAATCGTGACATTAACAGATGCACAGGGAAATGCTTTATCTTGGGCAAGTGCAGGCGGTCTGGGATTTAGAGGTTCAAGGAAATCTACTCCATACGCAGCTCAGATGGCTGCAGAAACTGCAACTAAGGCAGCTCTTGTACATGGCTTAAAATCCGTCGACGTTATGGTAAAAGGACCGGGTTCCGGTCGTGAGGCAGCGATCCGTGCCCTTCAGGCATGCGGTCTTGAAGTAACAAGCATTAAGGACGTAACACCGGTTCCGCACAACGGTTGCCGTCCGCCGAAACGTAGAAGAGTCTAATTAGGAGGAAGTAAATAAATGGCAGTTGATAGAGTTCCTGTTCTTAAAAGATGCAGATCCCTTGGTCTTGATCCGATTTATTTAGGAATAGATAAAAAATCCAACAGAGAATCTAAAAGAGCTAACAAAAAAGTAAGTGAATACGGCCTTCAGTTAAGAGAAAAACAGAAAGCTAAATTCATCTACGGTGTACTTGAGAAACCTTTCCGTAACTACTACGAGAAGGCTGAGCGTTTAAGCGGACAGACAGGTGAAAACCTCATGATCCTCTTAGAGCGCAGACTTGACAACGTAATCTTCCGTATGGGCTTCGCTAGAACAAGAAAAGAAGCTAGACAGATCGTTGACCACAAGCACGTTCTTGTAAACGGCAAGTGCGTAAACATCCCGTCCTACCTTATCAAAGCTGGCGACGTTGTTGAGATCAGAGAGAAGAGCAAAGGCGATACACGCTACAAATTAATCCTGGAAGTTACAGGCGGCCGTTTAATCCCGGCTTGGCTTGATGTTGATCAGGAAGCTCTTAAAGGCACAGTTAAATCTCTGCCGGCAAGAGAAGAAATTGACGTTCCGGTTAACGAGATGCTCATCGTCGAGTTATACTCCAAATAATAGGTATTCACCGAAGCGGGGGATTCATATCCCTTCGCTTCGTGGATTTTGTTGCCTAGCAGCTATTGAAAAGGTCCAGCGGGCCTTTTTGAGTCTAAGCATACCCAAAAGGAGGGGCTATTTTGTTCGATTTTGAGAAACCAAACATTGAGATTGCTGAAATTTCCGAAGATAAAAAATACGGCAAGTTTGTCGTTGAGCCGTTAGAGCGCGGATACGGCACAACTCTGGGTAACTCCCTGAGAAGAATCATGCTTTCTTCTTTACCGGGTTCTGCAGTAAGCCAGGTGAAAATCGACGGAGTACTTCATGAGTTCAGTTCCATCGCCGGTGTTAAGGAAGATGTTACTGAGATCATCATGAACGTCAAGAGCTTAGCAATTAAGAATAACAGCGATACAAATGAGCCGAAGACTGCATACATCGAGTTCGAAGGCGAAGGTGTGATCACAGCAGCTGACATTCAGGCAGACGCTGACATCGAGATCCTGAACCCGGAGCAGGTAATTGCTACATTAAGCGGCGGCGCAGACAGCAAGTTCTACATGGAGCTTACTATCACAAATGGCCGTGGCTACGTAAGCGCTGATAAGAACAAGAGCGACGATCTTCCGATCGGTGTGATCGCAGTAGATTCCATTTACACACCTGTTGAGCGCGTAAACATGGCTGTTGAAAACACCCGTGTTGGTCAGATGACTGACTATGACAAGCTCACTCTGGAAATCTACACAAACGGTACACTTGATCCGGACGAGGCAGTTAGCCTTGCAGCAAAAGTGTTAAGCGAGCACTTAAACCTCTTCATCGACCTTTCCGAAAATGCAAAAACTGCAGAAATCATGGTTGAGAAAGAGAACAATGAAAAAGAAAAAGTACTTGAGATGAATATCGACGAGCTGGAGCTTTCCGTTCGTTCTTATAACTGTCTCAAGAGAGCAGGTATCAACACTGTAGAAGAACTCTGCAGCAGAACATCTGAGGATATGATGAAGGTTAGAAACCTTGGCAGAAAGTCCTTAGAGGAAGTACTTGCAAAATTAAAAGAATTAGGCTTACAGCTTAATTCCAGCGACGAGCAGTAATAGACTGTGAGTTGCACGTTCAGCCGTGCCAACCTGTTTTGGCAGGCGGGACATGTCTGAACTATAAACGCATTTATATGGACAAAGAAAGCAATGGTTCAATAAGCCCGAAGATGCATGGGTCATTGTTCCACACAAATGGAGGAGAATTTAAATCATGGCAGGTTATAGAAAACTCGGAAGAACATCTGATCAGAGAAAGGCTATGCTTAGAAGCCTTACAACAGCACTTATCAACAACGGCAAAATCGTTACAACAGAGGCTAGAGCTAAAGAAGTAAAGAAGATCGTTGAAGGTATGATCGCTCTTGCAGTTAAAGAGAAAGACAACTACGAAGTAGTTAAAGTTACAGCTAAAGTAGCTCGTAAAGATGCTGATGGCAAACGTGTAAAAGAAGTAGTAGATGGCAAGAAAGTTACTGTATATGATGAAGTACAGAAGATCGTTGAAGGTATGATCGCACTTGCAGTTAAAGAGAAAGACAACTACGAGACAGTAAAAGTTACAGCTAAAGTTGCTCGTAAAGATGCTAACGGCAAGAGAGTAAAAGAAGTTGTAGACGGTAAGAAAGTTACAGT
>JAFUMF010000092.1 GCA_017482945.1 Lachnospiraceae bacterium | reverse complement strand
GATTGAGAGTAATCGGGAATTTTTACAGGCATTGGATGCAAAAATAGAGTCAGGGGAAATTGAACAGAGTTATATGCAGGTAAAAATTCCGATGATTCAGCAAAATGGAAAGTGGAGATTTGAAGTTACGGAAGATATTGAACAGATGTTTTTTGGCGGATTGTATCAGCTTTTTGAAGTAGATGAAAAGTTGGATGGAAATAAATAGTTTAGATTCAGAGGAATAGAAGGTATTAATATAGGGCTGCTGTGGGTGTGATTTCTCATAGCAGCTTTTTCCATATAGTAGGCATTTACCCTCGCTAAGTGTCAGATACTGTCGAAAATTGCGCCCGATTTGCATTGCGAACGACGTTGAATTCAGACTATAATGAACATATTCGCTTTATCTTTTGGTAAAAAAAGGAAAAAGGAAGCGAGACATCATATTTGATGACAGTTCAGGAGGAGAATTATGGCAGAACTTACAATTGCAATTGCTGATGATAACAGACAGACGCTGAATCTGTTGGGGGAGATACTGGAAAAAGAAGAAGGGATGCGTGTTGTCGGAAAAGCGGATAACGGAGAAGATGCGTACAACATGATCGTTCGCACCAACCCGGATATTGTCCTTTTAGATGTGATCATGCCGAGGCTGGACGGAATTTCCGTGATGGAAAAAGTCAGGAACAATACCCAGATGAAGTCGTGTCCGTCCTTTATCATGGTGACCGCCGCCAGCAGTCAGGATGTGACAGAAGATGCGTTCCGTCTCGGGGCAAATTACTATATCATGAAACCATTCAGCAAAGATGTGCTTTTAGATAAAATCCATCGCGTCAGTAACGGCCGTGCGAAAAATGTACAGGTGAATTCTCATGAAAGAAAAGTTGTTCCGTATTTAGACAAGAAGGCATACATGGAACAGAATCTCGAGACCGATGTGACACAGATGTTACATGAAATCGGTATTCCGGCACATATTAAAGGATATCAGTATCTGAGGGATGCGATCATCATGTCGGTCCAGGATCAGGAAATGCTTTCATCTGTGACAAAAATCCTCTATCCGACTATTGCAAAGAAACACCAGACAACGGCCAGCCGTGTAGAGCGTGCCATCCGCCACGCGATCGAAGTCGCATGGAGCAGGGGAAAGATGGATACCATCAACGCACTGTTCGGCTATACGGTAAGCGGTGGGAAAGGGAAGCCGACTAATTCTGAGTTTGTCGCTCTGATCGCGGATAAAATCCGTCTCGATTATAAGAAAATCTGATAATATTTTCATGACCCACTTTCTAAATTGCACAGATTATGGTATACTTATACTGATTGCAAGGCTATAAATTGGGAAGGATGGGTTCAAATATGAAAAAGATTTTATTTGTAGCTTCTGAGGCAGTTCCGTTTATTAAAACTGGTGGTCTGGCAGACGTTGTTGGATCTCTGCCGAAGTGCTTCGACAAAGAGAACTATGATGTTCGTGTTATGATTCCGAAATATCTCTGTATCAAAGAGAAATTCCTTGAGAAATTAGAATTCGTGGACCAGTTCTATATGGATTATCTCGGCCAGAGCCGTTATGTTGGAATCCTTCAGTATGTTCATGACGGTATTACATTCTACTTCATCGATAATGAGAGCTACTTCTGGGGAAGCAAGCCGTACGGTGACCAGTACCATGATTTAGAGAAGTTCTCCTTCTTCTGTCAGGCAGCTCTTTCTGCACTTCCGGTAATCGGATGGCAGCCGGATGTTGTTCATTGCCACGACTGGCAGATAGGTCTGATCCCGGTATACTTAAAGGGACGTTTTGGCGAAGGCGAGTTCTTCAAAGATATGAAGTCTGTAATGACGATCCACAACCTGAAATTCCAGGGTGTTTGGGATGTTAACACAATCAAGAGATTCTCCGGTCTCGGCGATGAGTATTTCACATCCGATAAGTTAGAGGCTTACAACAATGGTAATATGTTAAAAGGCGGTCTCGTATACGCAGACTCCATTACAACTGTAAGTAACACATACGCAGAAGAAATCAAGACTCAGTTCTACGGCGAAGGTCTCGACGGTTTAATGCGTGCACGTGGAAATGACCTGATCGGTATCGTAAATGGTATCGACTACGAGGATTTCAACCCGGGCACAAACGAGAATCTGGCTGCTCCGTACACAGCTGAGAACTTCCGCAAAGAAAAAGTGAAAAATAAAAAGGCTCTTCAGAAAGAGCTTGGTCTTCCGGTTGACGAGAAGAAGTTCACAATCGGTGTTGTATCCCGTCTGACAGACCAGAAGGGCTTCGATCTGATCGCGCATGTTATGGAAGAAATCTGTGAAGATGATGTACAGTTGATCGTATTAGGTACAGGCGAAGAGAAGTACGAGAATCTGTTCCGTCACTATGAGTGGAAGTATCCGGCACGCGTATCTGCTCAGATGAAATATTCCGAGCCGCTGTCTCACAGAATCTATGCTGGCTGTGACGCATTCTTAATGCCGTCCTTATTCGAGCCGTGTGGATTAAGCCAGTTAATGGCTCTTCGTTACGGTACACTTCCGATCGTTCGTGAAACAGGCGGTCTGAAAGATACAGTAGAAGCATTTAATGAGTACGAAGGAACCGGTACAGGATTCTCCTTCACAAACTACAATGCTCACGAGATGTTAGATACGATCCGCTATGCGAAATCCGTATACTACGAGAAGAAACGTGAGTGGAATAAGATCGTAGACAGAGCAATGACTGTTGACTATTCCTGGAGCGTATCTGCGAAGAAGTACCAGGATCTTTATGACGGTCTTACAGGAGCAGGTGAAGAGTAATAACGAGACAACGTGGAGGAAACCATGAATATTTGGAATGAGATACTTGGGAATCAGGTGCTGATCTGTTCCGTTGTTGGCTGGACAGTTGCCCAGGTTTTAAAGACGCTGATCGATCTCGTCTTAAACCGTTCCTTTAATCCGGAGAGACTCTTCGGGTCCGGCGGAATGCCGAGTTCCCATTCTGCAACCGTTTGCGCTCTTACAACGGCATCAGGAATCAAATACGGCATGGGAAGTTTCGAATTTGCAGTGAGCTTCGTGCTCGCCATGATCGTTATGTATGATGCAATGAATGTTCGAATGGAAACAGGAAAACAGGCGAAGCTTCTGAATCGTGTGTTCTTTGAAAATATTCTGGAACTCGACGGTGTATTATTGCAGGAACGATTGAAGGAATACGTTGGCCACACCCCGTTACAGGTGGTTGCGGGTGCTGCATTGGGAATCGGCATCGCCGCGTGGATCAGCACAATGTTTTAAATGTACGTAAATAAAAGCAAAAATTATCCAAAAAATTTGGCAAAGTTAGGATGAGGGATGTTGCAATATTTTGTAACATCCCTTATAATATAGGCAGACCGTTTTTCGGCCTTTTATTTTTGGTGCGCTGATTTTCCTGGCGGAAAATGATTGACAGAAGATTTGCGAATATTAGTCACTGTGAGAATAAATACCGGAAAAAGGAAGAAACTACCAGATGTAGAGGAAATCTACAGATTAATAGGAGGAAAAAGAACTTATGGCAAAATGGGTTTATATGTTCAGCGAAGGTAACGCTACAATGAGAAACCTGTTAGGCGGTAAAGGTGCAAACCTTGCTGAGATGACAAAGATCATCGGTGCTGACGTTGTACCGCAGGGCTTCACAATTACTACTGAGGCTT
>JAFUMF010000091.1 GCA_017482945.1 Lachnospiraceae bacterium | reverse complement strand
GGACGCTTCCTGGGAGACAATCGTAAGCCTTAACCCGGAATACATCTTCGTACTTGACAGAAGCACAGCAACAGGCGCAGCAGACGAAGGCATCCTCGGTGCACAGGAAGTGATCGAGAACGACCTGATCAAAGAGCTTGACGTTTATAAGAACGGCAACATCGTATACTTCATCCAGCATGCAAATGTTTGGTACACATCCACAGGCGGTATTCAGGCACTTGATACAATGCTTGCAGACCTTGAGGCAGCTCTGCTTCAGTAATAATTTGAATCACACGCGGGATTAACATAGGCAGGCGGGAGGAGACTCCCGCCTGTCTTTTAAAATGATAGGAAAAGGAGAAAATATGCGTCACCGAAAATCTGAGGAAATCTATCTGGAAACCATTTTCCTGATAGAAAGGGAAAAGGGTTATGCCCGCCGGGGCGATATCGCAGAGGAGAATGCCTTTCGGATCGAGCGCGCGATTTCTCATGATCTTATGGATATTATCAGAAATTATGTAGGGGAGGTAACGGTATGTGGTTGATTTTTGCTATCGGTTCCGCCGTATTTGCGGCATTGACATCGATTCTTGCGAAAGTCGGGATCGATGGTGTGAACTCTAATTTAGCCACGGCGATCCGTACGATGGTCGTAGTATTGATGGCGTGGGGAATGGTGTTCATCACCAATGCACAGGGAGGAATCACAGAAATCAGTAAGAAAAGCTGGTTGTTCTTAATTCTTTCCGGTCTGGCGACAGGTGCATCCTGGCTTTGCTATTATCGTGCATTACAGCTTGGCGAGGCATCAAAAGTAGTCCCGATCGATAAAATGAGTACAGTGATCACGCTGGTATTGGCATTTGTTTTTCTTCATGAATCATTTACGCCCAAGTCATTAATTGGCTGCGTGCTGATCGCGATCGGTACGCTGGTCATGGTGTTATAGGAAGTGTTTGAGAAGACATGAGTTTAGAAGAATGATAGGAGGAGAAGATCATGTTGAATCATTTATGTCCGGGATGCGGGCACCATTGTTATCTTGACGAACCTCACTGCGCGCGAGGCGCTGAATTTGCAAAGACCGGAGTGCTTCCGCCGCGCGTAAAGAAGCCGGATGGAGCGCATGGAGGAAAGAAACCATCTGAGAAGAAACGGATGTATCTTGCGCTGGAGCCGGACAGTAAGCTTGCATGGAACATTCGTGAAATGGGACAGAAGATTTCAGAGTGGGAAGCGGCCGCACAGTCTGGAGAGGTCTGTCCGACACATTGTGAGATGTTCGAAGGTCTGAGAGAAGAGGACCGTAAAGCGCTGTTAATGCTTTTAGAGAAAGTGAAACATAACTGGCGTGATCTGGAGCGTGAAAAAACTGTCAGTCGTGAGATGGATCAGTCGGCAGTGAAATAAGGATCAATCAGAACACTTTAAAAGGAGGAAGACGAGATGGGAAGAGGTCCGGGCGGAGGAAAGATGCCTTATACATACGACCGTGTTCCGCCTCCGAAGAATGTGGGGGATATTCCACGATTTCTGAAAGAATTTATGGGTGGTTTCTTTGTCCGGTTTGCTTATATTGTCAGACTGGTCTGGGAAACCGGCCATTGGATTTTGTTTTTGCTTAGTTTTATTGCATTATTTAAAGGTGTAACACCTGTGATCGGTGCACTGATTTCTCAAGGCGTCCTCAATGAGCTGCAGGGTGTGATCAAGCTTGGAGCGCTGCCGGAAAGTCAGTTCTGGAATTCACGTGTGTTCCGGCTGCTGATTTTCCTGTTCATCTACCGCATCCTGCTTCAGGTGATCACGGATGTCAGCCGTGCCATGAACCGGATCGCAGGTGAAAAGGTTGTTAATCAGGTCAAACGGAAGATGATGGAAAAATCGAAGGAACTGGACGTGGCATCCTTTGATAACGCGGCATTTTATGAGCGAATGGAAAATGCAAGCAGAGAGGCAGGAAATCGCCCTCTGACCATCCTGACGGAGACTTTTGGTGCAGTCAGTACGATCATTGAGCTTGTGAGCTATCTGGTAGTCCTTTTCGCAGCACCGGGGCTTTCCTGGGCAACGCTGGTGATCATAGCGGTTTCCATACCTTCTGCAGTCATCAACTTCGTTTACCGAAGAAAGAACTTCCGCTATATGAGACGGCGTTCCAAGGAGCGCAGGCAGATGGATTATTTCTCCAACCTGCTGGTGGATAAGGATCTGATCAAAGAGGTGCGCATGTACGATCTGGCGGATACGTTCATCGGCAGATTTGCGGAGGCGTTTGCAGCATATTATAAAGGTCTGCGCCGGCTGATTTTCAGCGAGAGCGCATGGCATGTTGCCATTGGTATCGTTTCCGGCGTTACCAACCTGGTATTTTATATTTTGATAGCCCGACAGGTATTTACCGGACAGATCATGATTGGCGATTACACCCTTTATACAGGCGCCATTGCATCCGTTGCTGCCTGCATCAGCACTCTGATCACATCGTCCGGAACCATTTACGAGGGAACGCTCTTCATTGACAATCTGATCGCGTTTATGAACGAACCGGCTACTGTGAAAGCTCAGGTGACGCCGGCACTTATTGTGGAGCGGAACGCCGGTCATACCATCGAATTTGAGCATGTCAGTTTCCGTTATCCTGGTACCCGCAGGGATGTTCTGCATGATATTAACATGACGATCCATCCTGGCGAAACTCTGGCTGTGGTGGGGCTTAATGGCGCAGGAAAAACTACATTAATTAAGCTGCTGACGCGACTTTATGATCCGACGGAGGGAAAAATCCTTCTGGATGGCAGAGACTTGAAAGATTACGACCTGCACAGCTTGTACAGCACTTTTGGCATCATTTTCCAGGACTTTGGAAGATATGCAGTAAGTGTAGAAGAAAATATCCGATTTGGCGATATCCATAAGGACGCTGAGTTTGATACATTACGAAGCAATAAGACCACGATATTTGTATCTCACCGACTGTCCAGTGCCACGATTGCAGATCAGATCATCGTGCTGGAAAATGGCTGTCTGATTGAGAAAGGCAGTCACTCTTCATTGATGGAGCGCCGGGGAAAATACTATGAGTTGTTTTCAACTCAGGCAAAACGTTATATTGCGTCTTAAAACCGCATGAAAAAATGCTGGCCTTCGGGATTTGTGACAGTCCCAAGGCCAGCATTTTCTATTTCTATTCAGCAGTGATACTTCTCGCCACATGTACGCCGCTGGCGGATGCATGGGACAGAGAGTGAGTAATACCGCTTCCGTCGCCGATGATATAAAGACCATCGTAGCGGCTCATTAACTGTTCGTTGACTGCGACCTCCATGTTGTAGAATTTTACTTCCACACCATAGAGTAGCGTGTCGTCATTGGCGGTACCTGGGGCCACCTTATCCAGCGCATAGATCATCTCAATGATGCCATCCAGAATACGTTTCGGAAGAACGAGGCTCAGATCACCCGGGGTTGCATTGAGGGTCGGAGTCACGAAGGATTCCTCGATTCGGCTCGGTGTGGAACGACGGCCATTGATCAGGTCACCGAATCTCTGGACAATAACACCGCCGCCCAGCATGTTGCTGAGTCTTGCGATGGATTCGCCGTAGCCGTTGGAGTCCTTGAATGGCTCAGAAAAATGCTTCGCTACAAGGAGCGCAAAGTTGGTATTGCCAGTCTGCAAAGCCGGATCCTCGTAGCTGTGACCATTGACGGTGATGATGCCGTTGGTGTTCTCATTTACGACAGCGCCCTTCGGATTCATACAGAAGGTGCGGACTCTATCGCCGTACTTCTGGGTGCGGTAGACGATTTTGCTCTCATACAGTTCGTCGGTCAGATGGGAGAAGACTTCTGCCGGCAGTTCCACGCGGACACCGAGGTCCACACGGTTGGATTTGGTAGGGATCTCCAGCTCTTTGCACACGCGTTCCATCCATTTACTTCCACTGCGGCCAACGGAGATAATGCACTGGTCACACACGTAGGAACCTGTCTTGCATCGAACCTCATAACCATCATCGACAATAGCAACCGTTTCAACCGGTGTATCAAAGTAGAAATCCACTTGGTCCTGAAGATCTGCATACAGGTTTTCCAGTACCACGTAGTTGATATCCGTGCCGAGGTGGCGGACAGAAGCGTCAAGCAAGTGCAGATCATTCTGAATGCACAGCTTTTTGAACTGGCTTCCGGCAGTCGTATACAGCTTGGTTCCCTCACCGCCGTGGCTCATGTTGATCTCGTCTACATAGTTCATCAGCTCCAGCGCGCGCTTTTTGCCGATGTACTCATACAGCGTACCGCCGAAGTCGTTGGTGATATTGTACTTTCCGTCAGAAAAAGCACCAGCACCGCCGAAACCGCTCATAATGCTGCAAGATTTGCAGTTGATACAGCTTTTGACTTTCTCGCCGTCGATCGGGCAATGACGTTTGTCCAGTGCATGACCGGCTTCAAATACGGCAACCTTCAAAGAGGATTTGCGCTGCATCAATTCATAGGCGGCAAAGATTCCGCCCGGACCTGCACCAATAATAATCACATCATATTTCATCGGTTTTTTGTCCTCCGTTATCTCATTATATTCACTGAGCAGTTCGCTCACAGGCACATTTAATACACCTGCAATTCTGAGCAGGAGCTCAGCATCGGGAACAGACCAGCCTTTTTCCCATTTGGAAACGGTCTGTCTGACAACATTCAGTTGTACTGCTAAGTCTTCCTGCGAAAGACCTCTGGTTTTCCGTAAGTATTTCAGTTTTTCGCTAAGCATAGTACAGCCCCCCTTTTCTTCCATTATATATTATAAGGAGAAAATGCAGTTATAGCAAGCAACGGATGTTAACATTACAGACCGGTGGCGCGAGAGTTTACAGAAAGAGAACGCTACAGCATGGGAGTAAACACTTTGATCACAGACCGCACGAACCGCTGTACCAGGTTCCATCTTACCTTTTCCTCATCAATATAGATACATTGATTCAGAGTGGAGGAAAAATCGGCTTTGATATCCTCGATGCAACGGCATCGATACATCCAGATGCCATTCTCAAAGTTATGTACAAGGCTTCGGTAATCCAGATTGATGGTGCCGACCATGGCATATTCATCGTCTGCCAGATATACTTTTGCATGGACGAACCCCGGCTCATATTCATAAATCTTTACACCGGAAGCCAACAGTCTTTCATAGTGGCTTCTGGCCATTTCCAAAACCAGCTTTTTATCCGGAATATGTGGCAGGATGATTCGCACATCCACACCACGAAGGGCAGCATTCTCAATCGCTTGTCGCAGTTCATTGTCAACGATCAGATACGGAGACATCATGTAAACATAACGAGTGGCCTGATTGAGCATGTTCAGGATGACACTTTTTCCAACTCCATAATTATAAACCGGAGCAGGACCATCTCCAAACGGGATCAGATAGCCGGTTTCTTTAACAGGAAAGTCAGGGAAATAATCTGCTTTAAATTCCGGCTGTTTCCAGTGGTTGAGTCCAAAATCAATCAGGAACAATTTCGTCAGCTCTTTGACTGCATCTCCCTCCAAGCGGATTGCTGTATCCTTCCAGTGACCAAACTTTTCTACTTCATTAATATATTCATCGGCCAGATTGACACCTCCGGTATAACCGACACGGCCATCGATGACCGTGATCTTTCTATGAGAGCGGTTGTTGAATTCTGAATCCGCATTGCCCTTGAGCATGGAAAAAGGAGTGGCCTGAATGCCGTATGTACCAAGAATCTTATAATAATTTCCAGGCAGGGTCATCATACAGCCGATATCGTCGTAGATCACTTTCACTTCCACTCCATGAGCTGCTTTTTCCTTCAGGATATCCAGGATAGAATTCCAGAAGACACCCTCTTCAATAATGAAATATTCCATGAAGATGAATTTTGTGGCACTGCGAAGATCTTCCAGCATCCGCTTATGCATATTTTCACCAAGAGGAAAATATTCCTGTCCGGTATTGGAAAACAGGTGGGATTCTGCAATCTTACAGAGCATGCCTGCCTGATTGTACGCGGTTGGTGAGTCTTCCTTTAAATGTTCAAACACCTGTCTGTCGTCTGTATATGCTGAAAAATGTTTCATATCATTCAGACGCTTGATATATTTCTTTTTCAGCCTGCGGGAGTAAAAGAGAAAATACATCATAAATCCCGCGATCGGCACGATCAGTATGAGCAGCAGCCAGGGGATTTTGTAATCTGGATTGTCGTCCGATGCAATGATACGTATGACACAGGCAATTTCGGTCATCCAGACCATCAGATAAAAATATGGTACATAATAACTCAGGGCAATGACGATTGCTACAATGGCTGCGGTCTCCAGAACAGCAAACGTGATCGCCACGATATACCGGAATGGAATATAGGTTTCTTGTTTGCCGGTATGGTTTGGGGTCATGCAAATCCCACCTTTCTGTTAGATTTTTGAGGGTTTGTCCCATGATATCTTAATAAGATATCATGGATTTATTACCGCAATGTTTGGAAAGTGTTTCCATAATATTAAAAAGCTTTTTAACGTTAGGCGAAGCATACTGAAAAATATTCGGAAGAAAAAATATAAACATATCCAGCACATATTTAGCAGTGCGATAAAATCCGGAAATGTAGATTTGGAAGTGTACTCGAAAGAAGGCAGATCGTTGAAGCATTGATAAAAAATTTTGTTTTTTAATATTTTGGAAACATATCGATAACATTTCGAAAACACCGGTCAGCTAATATATGGTCATCAACGAGAGAACAAGAGAGGAAGAAAATGGTGATAGATAATATGGAAGAAAGTATGCCAAAAACCGAAGAAAAGCATATGGAAGAAGCAGAGAAAGAACGTTTCGAATACACGTACTCCGCGGAAAAACAGAAAGAGGTCGAGCGGATCCGGAAAAAATACCTCCCGGAAGAAGAGGATAAGATGGAAACACTCAGAAAGCTGGATCGATCTGCGGAAAAGCCGGGTCAGGCAATCGCAATTGTGATGGGAACATTGGGATCATTGATTTTTGGAATCGGAATGTGCTGCGTTATGCTGTGGGCAGAGACCTTGTTCGTTCCGGGAATTGTAATCGGACTGATTGGCATGTTGATCGTATCGCTTGCATATCCGATGTACATCCGGGTAACGAAGAAGCAGCGGGCCAAAATTGCAGACAGGGTACTGGAGTTAAGTAAAGAAATTTGTGTGTAAATATTATTTCAGAAGGAGAGAACCATGAAGAAAACATTCAAGATATCGAAGGCGTTGGCCACAGCAACGGGCATTGCAGTTTTTGGGTCTGTGATTGCATGTGGTGCAGCACTTCTTGCAATGAAGGAAGGATTTAAGACCGCCGGAAAGATTGTAAAGCAGGCTGCAAAAGAAGATGAGGGAACTGTTGTTGAGCAGGAACCGAAAGAAACGAAAATTAACAATTCGGAAACATCTTGCGAACAAATCGAAAACAATCAGGAAGTATAATGCGGATATAAGATGAAGGAGAGGAAATAAAAAATGGAAAAGAAAACTTTTATTACATTGGTGATGAGTGTTGTTGGTGGTATGTTATTTTCACTGGGCATGTGTATGTGTCTGGTTTCTGAGTGGGGCACTTTTGACCAGGGCGTTGTTGTAGGAGCCATTGGTGCAGTTGAACTCGTTATTACATGGCTGGTATATCGCAAGATGGCTGGCAAGGAGCCGATCAAACTGAATGCAAAATTAGTTGCTAAAGTTGTTTACGGTATTTTCGCGGCACTGGTATTTGGAATCGGAATGTGCATGACAATGGCATTTGAGGGCATGATGATTCAGGGTATCGTAGTTGGTATTGTAGGAATCGTACTGCTGCTTGGCCTGATCCCAATGTTTGTTGGTTTTAAGAGCAGCGAGAACTAAGAATCAGTTGTGTGCAGAGTGATGAAATTCTGAAAACATGACAAAGATCAATTGAATGATATAGAATTGTAAAAATAGTAATTGTAAAAGGAGATTATTAAAATGGAAAAGAAATTTGCTGAAATGAACGAGAAGATTGAGAAGAATGTAGTAGACGGTTACCAGAAGATCGAGGATGCTGTGGTTGAAGGCTATCAGAAGATCGAAGACGGTGTTGTTGGCGGATACAAGAAAATTGAGGAAGGTGTCGTTGGTGGTTTCCAGAAAATGACGGACAAGTTTGTTGAGAAGCTCTTTACAAAAGAGGGCGAGTCTGTAGAGGAGACAAAAGAGAGACTGAAAAAAGGACCGTCTGAGCAGTAAGTGTAAAACAGATATGTTTAGGACCATGTATACAAAAAGGGGATGAAATACTCCTTTTTAGGATATATGGTCTTTTTATATTCTCCCTTTTCGGAATTGTGTGTCTAAGGTGTAGGAATGAATAATTCTACATTTTGGATGTATAAATCCGCATCAAGGTTAATTATAAAACAAATTTGTTTATAGTTACTGCAAAATGATATAAAATTTAGAGAGTTTAGATAGGTTTGTCCAAATGAGTGAATGAGCCTATTTTTCTGCATTAAAGTATTTAATAGTAAATAATTTTATTTAAGATTATATTAACTCTATTTTCAAACACGCTTTAGCATGCTAAACTTAAAATAGCAAAGAAAGAGTTAGATAAACTTGACGAGGAGTGTGATTGTATGAAAAAGAAAGTGATTATAGGCATTTGCATTTTCTTGGCAGTCGTTATATTAGGCAGTTTCTTATATGTTGGCATTGGCAAAAACACCATTGAAAACAAAATGTGGGACTACCTAAAACAAGAGAATTACAGCGAAACAGACATACAGAGCATAGAGGTAAAACACTCATTTGCTAATATCCTACTGTCATACAATGAATGGATTATCAATGTGATTTATGAGGATGAGCCGACTTCGGT
>JAFUMF010000090.1 GCA_017482945.1 Lachnospiraceae bacterium | reverse complement strand
TGAAGTCTGTCCGTTCACAGTCTGGATTGTTCCAGACGAGAACCGCAAGCAAAAGATCTTAGACGGCCTTACTGAACGGTTCATGAAAGCTCCGAAGCTGTTCGTCGTGATCACTCCAGACGAATTCGGACACCTGGTAACCCATGGCGCTTCTAAAAAGCAACTGCACTAACACTGACCGAAAGGACTATATGACTAAGAAGACCTATATACCCTCATACTTTTTCGATGGCATCGATGAAGCTACACTTAAGTTCCATGCCTGCTATGAGGATATCAAAACACTCCTCGATAAATCCGAGGAACAAAGCCCTGAGGCGAAGCAATTGATTCGTGATGAAATTGCTTTCTACCTCGCCAACTTCTTGTATCTCTACCACCGGGATGCATTCTCTAAAGACAAAGAATAGGAGGAAGAATTATGGCCGCAGTAAACGACTTAAAGAACATGGCAAAACAGACTCTGGAGAAGAACAAAATCTTCTTCGATGAAGCGGTTTCCAAAATGGACGATCTGAGATTCTATTCCAGCCGCTTCGGAGGTTCCTGTGATGATCTTCTGTTGAAGCAGATTGATCTGTACATCTCGGAACTTCAGCAGCTCAAGAAATCCATTGCTGGCACCGCTACTAATGAACACTAACCGATGCGCCCCTCTGTGTCAGGCATAAAGGTCTGGCACATGTAAGCCAGCTGCGTAAGACTTCATGATGCATGGTGCGTCCGTTCCTTGTACTTAATTAACTTTAATCCGAAAGGACATTTATGATTGAACAAAAGAAAGAGTTCTCTCTCGAAGAATTCAAAAGCGATAAAAAGCTGGCGATACGAATGCTTAAGACCGACGTCTGGGCTATAACAAAACTCATCCATCTTGCTAAAGAAAACAGTCCGACTGAAGAGCTTGAGCTTCGTCGGGAGATTCGTCCGATTGCCGTGGAGCTGTTATATCAAGTCATCGGTACACCAAAAACCTTTGAGGAAGTACTCAGCGAAATGGATGAACAGGAGGACGGAAATGACGACTGAGATTGACTGGAACCAGATTGAGCTCACCGAAATCTATGAGTCCTACGATGCGGCACTCAAACTTCTTGACGAAGACATCGAGCGTGTCATGCGACTTATAGACGCGGCTATTGAGCACGGAGCAACACCGGAAAGCATGACGGAGCCGGTTAAAGAATTCGCCATAGGACTGCAAGTCTGCTGTAAAACCATAGATAAACTCGAAAATCAAAAGAAAAACAAAATACAAAAAACTTGACACTTCTATGCATTAGCAAGAATTACATAGTCTGGCTTACATGTCCCAGACCTTTATGCTGGAACACTAACACCCGGAAAGGAGGGATAACGTGAACAAAGAAGAAACTCGCGGTCGGAAAATGCGTTCAGATAATGTTCGCGTTATCCCCGAATTCCGCGATCAGATAGATATAGAAAAACTCTGTCAGGCACTTATCGAGATCGCAAAAAGCATTGCTAAAGACAAAAAAACAGATTTGGACAACAGCAAATCAGATAATTACTAAATTAAAAATGTCGCTTCTTTGTTAAGCCGATTTGTGTTTAACGAAAACGAAACGTACTAGAAGCGACAATAAAATAATAACGCATTCGAGTGTAATCTAAAATGTCGCTTCCGAAATATATGAAGGCATTGTTTAGATAGTCAAAATAAAAAACACCAAATACAGAAGCGACATTCTTATTATATCAACCTTTAAATAAAAAACACAAACAGCAGCTTCTCGTTCTGGAACCAATCATATAGCATACCGCCCTGGTTGGTTCCTTGCGAGAATCTGGTATACAGATTCATCGCCGTTACTGGCGGTCGAACCTTAAAGAGAGACAAATTGAAAGGAGGAACATACCCCAAGTCTCTCATCGCGGCAGCTTATTCTGTCGCACTAAATAGTAGTTCGTGGCCTATGCCGCGAAAGCACCTTAAAATCACCCCTTTTTCTCAGGCTTGGTACACGCAGAAAGAACTCTGCGTGTACCGCAGAGCCTCTTTCAGAATCGTGTACAACACATCTATTTTGAAGGAGGTTCAAAGCAGAATGTTATCCAGTAAATTCGGCATCGAGATTGAATTTACCGGGATCACCCGTTCTAAGGCTGCGGAGGTGGTGTCAAATTATCTCGGAGGAGAGATTACTCTCGCCGGGGATTATTACGACACTCACATCATCAAAGCTCCAGACGGGCGAACCTGGAAAGTCATGTTCGATAGCAGTATTACCTGTCGTCACCGCGTCAACGGGACGAACATTTCATGCAGTTCACTGTATGCCTGTGAGCTCGTCAGCCCAATTCTTACTTATCGTGAAGATATTGGAGCCTTGCAGGACATTGTACGTCGCTTGCGTAAAGCTGGCGGCCTCACAAATAACTCCTGTGGTATCCATATCCACCTCGACGGTTCTGCGCACACGCCAAGATCCATCCGTAATTTCATTAACCTCATCGCTAGCCGCAATGATCTGTTCTACAAAGCACTTCAAATTGAAGATGAGCGTATGCGGTATTGCAAAAAGGTGGATGCCTACTTGGTAGAACGCATGAACCAAAAGAAACCCCGAACATTCGCACAGCTTGAAGAGATTTGGTACTCCGGTTATGGCGGAAACCGTAATGGCCACTACCATGACAGCCGCTACCATTTTCTCAATCTTCATTGTTTCTTTCATGGGAACCACACAATTGAACTTCGCGGTTTTAACAGCGCACTCCATGCCGGTAAAGTCCGTGCATATATCGTATTTGCCTTGGCTATGAATCATCAGGCTCTTACACAGAAAAGTGCCAGCTACCGTAAAGTACAGGAGGAGAACGAAAAATTCGCTATGCGAGTCTATCT
>JAFUMF010000089.1 GCA_017482945.1 Lachnospiraceae bacterium | reverse complement strand
GAAGTTCTTGGTATGGGGCTGAAAGGCAATGGAACAATTCCAGCTGTTTATTCTGCACGTATCCAGCTTGCAAAACATGCTGGTATGCAGGTTATGGAACTGGTTCGCAAGAACATCCGCCCAAGAGACATCATGACAGAAGATGCGATCATCAATGCACTGACAGTTGATATGGCACTTGGATGTTCCACAAACAGTATGCTTCACCTTCCGGCCATTGCTCATGAAGCAGGCGTGGAACTGAACATGGAAATTGCAAATGAAGTCAGCGCAAAAACACCAAACCTTTGCCATCTGGCACCGGCAGGTCCAACGTACATGGAAGACTTAAATGAAGCCGGCGGTGTATACGCTGTTATGAACGAATTAAACAAAAAAGGCTTATTATATACAGATATCATCACTGCAACAGGAAAAACAGTGGGCGAAAACATTGAAGGCTGTGTAAATAAAGATCCTTCAGTCATCAGACCAGTGGAAAATCCATATAGTACAACAGGTGGTATCGCAGTATTAAAAGGTAACCTTGCTCCGGATACAGGCGTTGTAAAACGTTCCGCAGTGGTTCCTGAAATGATGGTTCATGAAGGACCAGCCAGAGTCTTTGACTGTGAAGAAGATGCAATCGACGCAATCAAAGGCGGCAAGATCGTAGCAGGTGACGTAGTCGTTATCCGTTATGAAGGACCAAAAGGCGGCCCTGGTATGAGAGAAATGTTAAATCCGACCTCCGCAATCGCAGGTATGGGACTTGGATCTACGGTTGCACTCATTACTGACGGACGTTTCAGCGGTGCAAGCCGTGGCGCTTCTATCGGACACGTATCACCGGAAGCAGCAGTGGGCGGCCCGATTGCTCTCGTAGAAGAAGGCGATATCATCAAGATCAACATTCCGGAAAACAAACTGGAATTAGCAGTTTCTGATGAAGAATTAGAAGCTCGCCGTGCAAAATGGCAGCCAAGAGAACCAAAGGTTACAACAGGTTATCTTGCACGCTACGCAAAAATGGTTACCTCAGGAAACAGAGGCGCCATCTTAGAAAAATAATTACAAAGGTGGAAAACTTATGTTATTAACAGGTGCAGAAATTGTTATTGAATGTTTGAAAGAACAGGGTGTAGATACCATCTTCGGCTATCCGGGCGGTACGATCCTGAACATTTACGATGAATTATATAAACACAGTGATGAGATCAATCACATTTTAACATCCCACGAACAGGGCGCAGCACATGCGGCTGACGGTTATGCAAGAGCTACAGGAAAAGTTGGCGTATGCTTTGCAACAAGCGGTCCTGGAGCTACGAACCTTGTAACAGGTATCGCGACAGCTTATATGGATTCTATTCCAATGGTAGCAATCACATGTAACGTAGCAAAACCATTACTCGGAAAAGACAGTTTTCAGGAAATCGACATTGCCGGTGTGACAATGCCAATTACAAAACATAACTTTATCGTAAGAACAACAGAATGTTTGGCTGATAAATTAAGAAGAGCATTTAAGATTGCTCAGTCCGGCCGTCCAGGTCCGGTCCTTGTGGATATCACAAAGGATGCAACAGCAAACAAATGTGAATTCGAACCAATGGTTCCAGAACCAATTGAGAGAGTATCCGAGACAATTACAGAAAGCGATCTTGAAAAAGCGGCAAATATGATCAACAAAGCAAAACGTCCGTTTTTCTTAGTTGGCGGCGGTGCAGTAATCTCTGAAGCTTCAGAAGAACTCATTGGATTTGCACACAAATTAAATGCTCCGGTTGCAGATTCCCTCATGGGTAAAGGTGCTTTCCCTGGAACCGATAACCTCTATACAGGTATGATTGGAATGCATGGAACAAAGGTTGCAAACTTTGGAATTCATCAGGCAGATGTGGTTGTAGTTATCGGTGCACGTTTCAGCGACCGAGTTGTTGGCAATGCGAAGAAATTCGTTCCAAAAGCAAAAATCGTTCAGATTGATATTGACCGTGCGGAAATTAATAAGAACATCATGGTACATCAGGCAATCATCGGGGATGTAAAAGAAGTTTTAAAACGACTTGTGCCAATGGTAAATGAGCGTCAGGCTGATGAATGGAATGATGATATCAATGCATTAAAAGATAAGTATCCACTTAGTTATGATAAGTCCACATTAACAGGACCATATGTAATTGAAGAAATTTATCGTTTAACAAACGGTGAAGCAATCATTTCCACAGATGTAGGACAGCATCAGATGTGGGCTGCACAGTATTATAAATATACAAAGCCACACACACTGTTAACTTCCGGTGGCCTTGGAACTATGGGATATGGCCTTGGTGCATGTATCGGTGCAAAAGTAGCATGTCCGGATAAGACAGTTATCAATATCGCTGGTGACGGATGCTTCCGTATGAACTTAAATGAACTTGCGACTGCATCCAGATACAATATTCCAATCATCCAGGTGGTAATTAATAACCATGTACTGGGTATGGTTCGTCAGTGGCAGACATTATTTTACGAAAAACGTTATTCCCAGACAGTTTTAAATGACGCTGTAGACTTTGTGAAGGTTGCAGAAGGTTTAGGATGCATGGGTATCAGAGTAACGAAGAAAGAAGAAATGGCTCCGGCATTAGAAACAGCAATGGCTGCAGGAAGACCAGTTGTCATCGAATGTGTTATCGACAGTGACGACAAGGTATTCCCAATGGTACCTGCAGGTGCTCCAATCGTGGAAGCATTTGATGCTGAAGACTTAAAAGAACAGGAATAAGGTGTAAAAAAGATATCCGTGGGAAGAGGAGCCCGCGGATATCTGTAAATAGAGGAGATATGAAAAAATGAGCAGAGTGTATAATTTTTCCGCAGGTCCGGCAGTATTACCGGAAGAAGTATTAAAAGAAGTGGCAGCAGAAATGCTTGACTGCAACGGTACAGGCATGTCTGTTCTTGAAATGAGTCACAGAAGTCCTGCATTTCAGGCAATCATTGATGAAGCAGAAAAAGATTTAAGAGAGCTGATGAACATTCCTGACAACTACAGAGTATTGTTCTTGCAGGGCGGTGCATCCTTACAGTTTGCAATGATTCCAATGAACCTGATGAAAAATGGTGTGGCTGACTACATTGTAACAGGACAGTGGGCAAAGAAAGCTTATGAAGAAGCGAAAAAATATGGAAAAGCAAATAAGATCGCTTCCTCAGAAGATGAGACATTCTCTTATATTCCGGACTGTTCAGATCTTCCAATCAGTGAAGATGCGGATTATGTTTACATTTGTGAAAATAATACGATCTATGGTACAAAATATAAAACATTACCAAATACAAAG